>NZ_PZGG01000004.1 GCF_003043455.1 Staphylococcus simulans
CTACTGATTGCCTGCAAACAAATGAGGGGAATAGTTGTTGGTAAAATGTAGATAATTTCCTTTATGAAAAGGAGATGGAAACCACTGTTATCCATCTCCTTTTATTTTACATAATTTTAATTTCCGTAGGATAAATAGCTTCCACAAATGTAAAAGTTTCATCCTCATATTCAAATTTTAAAATACAACAATTAGTAATCTTAATTTGTTTTACCGCTTCTATCGGTAAACAATAATGCGCAAATAAGAATAAAATATCTCCATGACTCGCTGCTACTACATTGCGATGGGTTGTCTCTTTTAAAACTTGATGCAATGTTTTTACAGTACGCGTTTGAACTTCTTCCATCGTTTCTCCGCCATATGCCGCAAAGAATGAACCAAAATCAACTACGCCATTTTGATGTGGCGGATTTAATAGTTCTGGCTCTCCTTCAAACAATCCATAATTCCATTCTTTAATCCCTTTCAATCTTGTATAGGGTTCATCTGGAAATAGAATTTCTATCGTATCAGACGCACGTTCTTGTGTAGAAGAAAATAATTCATAATCTGTCAGATTTAATTGATCGAAATACAACTTTGCTTGTGCTGCTTGTTGTTTTCCTAATTCTGTTAACGGTGAATCGGAAGCGCCTTGAATTTGATGTTTCTTATTAAACAATGTTTGTCCGTGTCTGATTAAATACAATGTCTTTTTCATGCTGTCTGCTCCTCACTTTAGTTGTTTCATAATCAGTATGTCTTTGTTTGTACTAAAAATGATTGTTGTTCCCTTTCATCATAGCGAATCTATTACACCTATAGTGAGGTACTTTATTACGAATTTGATACATCTTTTAGTGGGTTTTATCTGATTATGCAGTGGTTTTGTTCATTTCGCACAAAATAGAGGTGCGAGTTTAGCACTTTGTACACTTCTAATATTCTCGTTCCATGTTAAGCTTAAGATAAAGATTGTGAAAGTTTTCACAAAGTAAATAAAAGGAGCGATTGAGTATGACAAAAGTATTAGTAGCAGGTGCGATTCCAGAGGCGGGACTAAATCAATTAAAAGAACATTTCGAAGTAGATATGTATACTGGGGATAAATTAATCACTGAAGATGAATTGATTGAGCGTATTAAAGATGCGGATGGCTTAATCAGTTTATTATCTACAAATGTAAGTGAAAAAGTTATTGAAGCTGCACCGAACTTAAAAATTATCGCAAACTATGGTGCGGGGTTCAACAACATTGATATTCAAGCAGCAAGAGCACGTGGTATCGATGTTACTAATACCCCGATTGCTTCAACTAACGCGACAGCTGATCTGACAATGGGTATCTTATTAGCGGTAGCACGCCGCATCCCTGAAGGCGATCAGTTATGCCGTACAAAAGGATTCAACGGCTGGTCTCCTCTCTTCTTCCGAGGACGTGAAGTATCAGGCAAAACCATCGGTATCATCGGTCTAGGTGAAATCGGCTCAGCAGTGGCACGTCGCGCAAAAGGCTTCGATATGGATATTCTTTATTCTGGTCCATCTCGACATGAAGAGAAAGAACAAGAACTTGGCGCACGTTATGTATCACAAGATGAACTGTTGAAAGAAGCTGACTTCGTCGCAATCAACTGTTCTTATAACGAAAACATGCGTCACATGATTGATTATAACGAAATTAAAAAAATGAAACCAACAGCGTACTTAATTAACGCATCAAGAGGTCCAATCGTATATGAAGCTGAATTAGTTAAAGCTTTACAAGATGGTTTAATCGAAGGTGCCGCATTAGACGTCTTCGAATTCGAACCAGAAATTACTGAAGAACTAAAATCTATGGATAACGTGGTCATTACACCACATATCGGAAACGCGACATTTGAAGCACGCGATATGATGGCTGAAATTGCCGCAGGTAACGTTGTCAAAGCGCTCACAGGTGAAACACCGGATTATATTGTAAATAAATAGGAGTGATAATCAATGGTCGACACACACCAACGCTTTTTTAACATGAAAGATCTACCACGCTTCTCTGAGGAAGCAGCACAAAAGACAGTCTTTTATCAATCTGAACATTCAGCAGGTGCCGTTTGGTGCATGAAACCAGGCCAATCTCTACAATGTCATACCCACCAAAACGCAGATGATGTATGGATTGTGACACAAGGCGAAGGCACATTTTATACAAATGGCGGTCAGGAAAGAATCATCAAAGCAGGCGACATCATTGTATCACTACCTGGCGAAGCACACGGTATGACGAATACAGGAGACGAAGACTTTATCATGCTTGGTTTCGCAACACCCATGCCATTAGACTTTATTCCTTACGAACACTAAGTAAACCAACCCAAACTACTATATTAAAATAAACCATAACCTAACCCATCTTGAGATGAATGATATTACCACCCATAATGTCATTCATCTTTTTTATGTTTTGATACTATTTGAAATTTCTCATCTCATAGAATGATAAGTCATGCTAAGATAGAGGCATTACAATTTTCAAGGGAGTGCTCGATTATGGATTCACTGATCAGTTTCATTTTGATTTCATTGTTAATTATCGTTATTCCTGGCCCTGACTTCTTTATTGTGGCTACGAATACAATGAAAGGCAGTACTAAAAATGGTGTAATGTCCGCCTTAGGTATTTCTTCTGCACATGTCGTCTACTCTGCAATCGCGGCATTCGGTTTAATCTTTATTTTAACGAGCTCTTATTATGCATTTATCACAATTAAGTTTCTTGGTGCGATTTATATTGCTTACTTAGGTTTAAAAACTATCTTAAACGCACGTAAGACAAGCCATATTACTACATCATCAACTTATCCTATCAGACACATCAGTTTGTTTAAATCGTTCAGACAAGGCTTTATGAGCACAATTTTGAACCCTAAAGCGATTCTCTTTTACATATCCATCTTGCCGCAGTTTGTGACTAAAAGTGAAGGGTCTTTAAAAATCATTGCCCTATCGGCACTCTTTATCGCACTCGTATTCATTTGGTTTTTCATATGCAGTTTCTTATTTACGCATATCAAGAAACTCTTCAATCAACCTACTTTCAAAATGGTCTTTGACTATATCGTCGGTGTCATTTTAATCGGATTGGCAATCAGTATATTAAAATTTGAACAATAAAAAGTACGCAGATTCATCATGTGCGAATCTGCGTACTTTTATATCTATATTATTTCTACAACACACCATCATTCACTAATTCACGAATCACACGTTGTGTATTATGATTATCATGGAAAGCATTAATGCGTCTGTAATTGTTTAAGACCTGTTGTGGTAATTGATAGTTGTTGTTGATTGCTGCGTGCACTGCTTCAATTAACTCATGTTCATTGTCCGCAACTACACCTGGTACATTGTCACGATTAGCCGGTGTCGTACCGCCATGGTTCGTAATAATAGACTCAAATTCTTTCCAGTAGAATATCGGATACGCCCCATGGTTAATCGCATCAAAAATAATTGAAGAAATATCCGTAATAAATATCACTGAATTCTTAAGCGTATCTGTCGGATCTTCAATGAATAAACGATTGTACTTTTTAAAATGATTTTTCGCATAGTGCGCGAACTTATTATGCGCCGCAATCTGCAAGCGATCTAACATGCCCGCATTTTCAAACGCCTTAATAACTTCCATAATGGATTGATAATAAGTTGTTTCTTCAATATGACCATTAAAGACAGCCGCCTCTTCCCAAGGTCTCCAAGTCGGCATATACGTAATTTTATCGGCCCCTTTGTCTAACTGTGCATTATCAAATTTCGGCAGGCCTGTCACCATAATTTCAAAGTCATTATAATCCATCTCATTAAAAATCTTAGCTTCTAATTCTGAACTAACTACTGTTTTGACAATATTGTTGGTCATGTTTTTCTTGTGGAAACCTACTTGTTTCACATTGTCTCTCGGTTTTAAAAACGTAATCCCATGTTGTAAGAAGTATAATGGTGTCGCTTTAATCTTTTGATTCAACTTATCGTCAAATAATCGTGTATTAATCACATGATTACTTAACTCACTAGCAATAAAATAATCTGCCGCAAACACATAAAGATAATTACGGAAACTAAAGCGTTCAACCAGCTTATCGCCCCATTGACGTTTCATCGTTTTATATTGAGGTGAAGTCTTATCTAAGATAAAGACATTTTTAGATGTGAATTGTGGATTTCCTGCCGCAGCTTCAAAGACATATTTGCCAGATTCTACTGCTTTTGAAGCTTCTTTTTCAAAGTAGACATTTAAATGCTGCTTACGATGCCACAATTTATAGAGCGGCGCAAATTGATATGCGAGGTTGATTTTGAATTTATGCCATGGTTGATAAATTTTCAAAGCTGGCAGATTGCCAAAACTTAAGTTATTCGCCGCATTACGACGTAATATAATCGCATGACCTCTTGTGTTAAATGACAGTAAGACGTTACGTGTATCATGAAGTTTTGGACTTTGATGCAGCGCATGGAATCTACGTCCATGAATGCCTGTAAATACTGTATTGTGGATTTCTTTTAACTGACGTAACTGTTTGATTTTAATCTTAGCTTCAAATGTATGATGACTTGTCCATTTGATTGTCGCTAAATATTCTCCTTCTTTTGTCATTAAGCTATCAGGCTGTATTTGCGCATTGTAATCAATCTTTCCGGATAAAACAATATGACGTCCTTTCTTCTTAACATCAATCGTACTGAATTGATACAACAAGGCTTTTTCATTATCTGTTTTGATACTGAGCTTTTGATTACGATAGTTAATGATATAAAATTTATCGTCTAACTTGAGGAAAATCGGCTGATCTACATACGGTATAAAAGCTTCATCGAGTTTAACATCTCTTAATTGATTCAAATGATTAAGTCTCACAACTTGGGTATGTGAAGCGTGTGTGATAACGAGTTCATTCGCGCTTTGAAAATCCACACCAATGTCTGACGTCGTCAACATCTTTAAATCGTGTGTCTTAAACGAAAAATCTTTCTTTGAATTTGTATACTCTAAGAAAGTAATGTAATTTTCATATTTAAACTTCATGAATATCGCAGGATCACCTTTTTGATTCACCTGTCCAATCACAAAAGGTTTACGTCCTTTTTCAAATAATGCCGGTCCGAGCTCGACTGTTTCATCCGTATTAACATCTGTCACTTGATAACTATACTGTGTTTCTTCTACATTGAATCGTCTGTGATACGTTTCAATCTGCAAGTGAAGACTCCCTTTAGTCTTGCCGTTTAAATAAGGCGTGAGATAAAGTTTTCCTTCTTTCACATGTATATAATAAGCAGTCTCTTCTTTTTCTATTATCGCAACCAATCCATTTTTTAAGGTCGCTTTGCCTAATTCAATATCTTTGTCTGTTAATTGATGTTCACGGATTGTTACTGTTTGTCCATTTCGAATTTCTAAGCGAATCATATCAGGTAAATTCGTTTGAACAGAACCAAAATCCACATCAAATTTACTTAATTTCATCAACTTTACTTTACTCCTTATTTCTTTAATTCTCTCAATGCTTTACGTCTAAAGTGTTTGTCGGGAATTTGTTTATGAATGATGTTATGATAGATGATAACCATCAACTAAGAAGGTATAAGTACCTTACATCTTATTTTTTACACAAGCACCTCACACATCTTATCAGATTAAAATGGGTTTGACTAAGTTTTCGTTTGTTTTTAATAAATAGCTTTATTAAGACAATTATTGAGTTGAACATATACGGCTTAAGCTTAAAATGAATGGATCAGGTAATACTACAAATAGAGAGAGATTAAGAAAGAAGTGATGATAATGGCGATTACGCGAGGAATTAATCATATCGGGTTAACTGTGCCGGATATTGAAGCGGCCACACGTTTTTTCAAAGAGGCGTTAGACGGTAAGGTGGCTTACGATAGTCAAACGGAAATGGATCAACCTCGTGGCGGTAATGATGTAGAACGTTTCTTAGATCTTGAATCAGGTGCTAAGATTATTAAAAAGCGTATGATGGTTTTCGGTAATGGCCCGAATATCGAAATGTTTGAGTTTGTCCATGCGCATCAACAAGCTCCCGCTGCGCTTCAAGATATCGGATTTACACATCTTTCCTTTTATGTAGACAATTTTGAAGAAGCACTCGAGCGTATGGTAGAAGCAGGTGGTGAACCCGTTTCTGAACCGCATGAAAATACACGCTATGAAGATTCTGTCGGAAACAAAACTATCTATATCAAAGCACCTTGGGGCAGCTTAATCGAGCTTCAAACTATCCCAAATGGTTACTATTATCCAGAAGATAGTGAAGCTGAAGTTTTTATTCCTAAAGAAGACTAAATCGTGTAATTAAGATATCTGAATGTAACTTATATAGTGTTGGCGGATAAGCTGTTTTGATGATATTAAGTCTGTCATATCTTAAGGTAGATGTACTGTATATATTATAAAGAAAGGTGATTTACTTTGGGTAAACTAGATAATAAAGTCGCAATTATTACTGGCGGGTCTTCAGGTCTCGGAGAAGCGGTCGCAAAACGATTCGCAGCTGAAGGCGCTAAAGTTGTGATTGTGAATCGTCATAAAGAGAAAGGCGAAAAGGTGCTCAAAGCAATTGAAGATAATGGCGGCACAGGTCTTGCGTTAGGCGTAGATGTGACGTCTAAAAATTCGGTGGAGGAAGCGGTTAAAACAATCAAAGATCAATTCGGCACAATTGATATCTTATACAATGGTGCTGGTGTTCATGATGGTTATAAAGATGCTTTAGAAACAGATGAAGACACATTTGATTTATTAATGGGTGTAAACGTGAAAGGTGCTTACCTCTTCACACACGCTGTATTACCTACATTCTTAGACAATAATAGCGGTGTCATCATCAATGTAGGTTCACAAGGTTCATCTATGGCAGGTGTTGGCGGTAGCACGTACGTCACAACAAAACACGCAATTGCCGGCTTCACTAAACAACTTGCTTATGACTTCGGACACAAAGGTATCCGCGCCAACCTCTTATCACCAGGATTTATCGAAACTCCTATGACAGAGGGTGTTGATGAACAACGTACGAAAGAGATTCCAGCTCAACGTGCTGGTAAACCAGAAGACCTCGCAGCAGCTGCAGTCTTCCTTGCCTCTGATGAAGCAGCTTATGTCCAAGGCGCTGAACTTAATGTAGATGGCGGTTGGACTGTAGGTAGATAAGACAAGCAATACACCAATATCAACTAATCTATAATAAATAAAACTCTGCAGCATCACTGACTCATTCAGTGTACTGCAGAGTTTTTTCTTTCAAAATATCAATACCGCAATAAATAATAAATACCAAATGCTACAAGATAAATAACTAAGAACATCACAAAGTTCAATACTATCTTTACAGGCCATGATTTTGAGCCAAAACATTGTTTAGTTATTGTAGAGCTAATGAACGTTGCGAAGAATACGGTAATACCTATGAAGATTACTAGTGACATGTCTTTCATACACAGAGAACACCTTTCTTAGTTCCCTTAATAATTATCCCAATTTAACTTTAACATATTATGAAATTATAATATTATCTTAAGTTTTATCAATTTCCCAGACTTTTAGAAAATTTACGATACGCTATCAAGATAAAAATAATAACTGTATATCCCGCTATTGAGATAAGCGATGCATCTATACCGTATTCCCCACCTGTAATTAATGGATTAGTAGATTTTATAATATACTGGATTACGCCATATTCAATGTTTTGATCTGTTACTGTAATTAAAGCACTTAGGTTCCAAATTATATGAATAATGATACTAGCCCAAACTGAATTAAAGAGATATACTGCTAGACCATACATAATTCCAGCTGTTGTTATAGAAACCATGAGTAGTACTAGACTTATACCTTTTAATTGGCCATTAAACAAATGAACTATTCCAAACAAAATAGATGTTGAAAGAAGTGCTATGTAGATGTTTGTTTTAACCTCTATATATTTTAATAAGATACCTCTAAACATTATCTCTTCAACTATCGGAGCAGCAATCCCACCAATTATTACTATCTCGATAATCATAGCAATATACTCTTGATCATTTTCTAACTTTGTAAAAATTAATTGTCCCGGTATGAACACAAGATAGGTGCCCACAACCAAAATAAATAATAATCCCCCTAATAAACTGCTTAATATATGGAATCTAAATGGTGTAACTCTAAAGTAAGCTAGAGGCTTTTTTAATAATTTGTTAGCTATTAACTTGAACAATAACCATGCCACTATCACATAAGTTACGCCGTGAAATAAACTTTCAAAGGACCAAAGATCCAAAATATGCCATAAAATACCAACGTTTTGAGCAATTACTGATACTACAAATAACAAAATAAACACGCTTGCTATTTTCACAATGTTTTTAAACAATTTTCAAACTTCCCTTCAGACATAATAAAGGGACTTTATACATTAATTAAAAATCTGAGATAGTGTACCGCTTATGATTAATAAGATGATGATAACTAACCACCATTTTTGCGAGATAAATTCAAAGAAATTCATAGATTTATAATGCTCATTTTCCACATTCTTGTCATTCTTCATTTCATTTTCACCTAAAACTAATTCATCCAGTGTCACACCAAAATAATCAGCTAGCCTAATCAACATTTGAATATTTGGTTCTAAGTTACCTTGTTCCCACTTCGAAACAGATTGCCTAGTAGTATGTAACTGTTCTGCTAATTTTTCTTGAGTCAAACCTTTGCTTTTTCTCAAATTTCTAATGTTCTCAGATAATTTCATGTATATTAGTCACCTCTCTCTGTTCAAAAATTATCATTGTTACATGTAATTGTCTGTCGACATAATAGCGCAAATTGTCTCCAATTTTGATCATATTGTATATCAGTTGTTATTACTCATACTTTTTCGTTAATAAACCCTTCTATTAGCTTCTCTTCTAATTTATTTAAATCGCTCTTAAGAAACTTATCAAACGCTTGTTTAACTTTTTCTAACACTTCTTCATGACTCATTACGTCTTCATTAGAGTGTGTATAAAAATTCTTAGAGTAAATTGTATGATGTTTGCGTGTTAATTTTTTTCTGAAGACTTTAAATACCTTACTATGTTGAAGTGCAATATTAAGCATGTCCGTCCTTACTTCATTTTCTCCTGGACCAATCAATAAAGTAATCCCTGTGAAATGACTATTATTCTTAATCTCAAACAGAAGGATTCTACCACTATCAGTCCAAGGGATTTCAGTATTATTTTTCGGCATAATACGGTCTAAATTTTTAGTAGTAAATCTGATATAACCTTTACTGCTTTGATCTAAGATTAAGTTTTCATGTTCAGGTATATATGCCTGCAGCATTTTAGAAATTTCACTTAATGTATCTGGTTTATATTCATAGATTAAATCCAATGCTCTCTTATGTTTGGCATAAATCTCACCACAAATTTTTTCTAATGCTTCGTCTCCCACAATGTGCCTCCTTAAAATATCAATATACTGTTCAATAAAATCTACTGCTTGTGGATGCATCATTGCTTTTTTGTTCACTATAGTTTCATCGATGCATTCAATGATTTGGCTATAAGAGATATTGGACCATACCTCAACGTTACTTGCTTCCTCACCATGTGGTGTTAAGAATATGAATAACTTTTCATAACTGCTATAGAATTGTTCCACCTTGTCTTGATACTTCTTCAATTGATGTTTAGATTCTTTACTCCATATCTTGTTTTCAATCACCACAAGTGTTTGATTTTGTTCTGACACGACTAGTAAGTCAATGTTATTCCACTCTCGTAATACTTTTGCATCGTCAAAATCATTTAATAATAACTTAAAGGTTGTTTGTTGATCTTTTTTGGACTCTGAACATTCAATATAAGTTCGAATTAAACTTTTAATAAAGGCATCATCCAGCCCATGAATCTCATTTGGATTCAATAACCAAGCCAACGTATTACTGTGGCGTATTTCAGTGTTTACGACACCGAGTATTTCAAACAAATTAAACTGGTTGGAATACTTTTCAATTTCCTTCAAAGAATCAATGTCTTTCAGAAATTCCATTAATGCTTGTTCATCATTATTCATTCAGCTGCTCCTTGATGTTTTCTTTATCTATATTTAAAGCTTATTTTTGTCAGCTATGCCGTTTATAGACACAACTTCTAATTTATTCATTTATTATATCATCAATACTTTCAAATTAAGTATCGCTTTTCTTAAGTTATTTAAGCGGATTTATCCACTTATTTTCATCCATCTTAATAAAGAGAAACATCTACTTTGTTAGTTATTTCAATTTAGCAACTCTAACTTTATTACATAAAACTAAAAGGTTCTCTATTTATTAAAAAAGTTCTATGAAATTTTTGATTAATAGATTATTCTATTATTAACAACGTTAAAGATGGGAGATAGTGTATTGAAAAAGATTTTTGTTAGTTTAGGGATTGTAGCACTTGTAGCTGCATTAGGCATTGCGATTGTCTTTGCGTATGGCAGCTATAAAGATTTGGAACTGAAAAAAGAAGAAACTAAAGTAGCTGAAGAAAAAGAGAAAAAAGCAAAAGAGAAACAAAAGAAAAAAGAACAAGAAGACAATCAAAATAACACTGAAGCAGTGAATAGTGAAGAAAGTAATACTCAAGAAGCATATGACCAAACACAAAATGATACTACCGCTTCCCAAGCACCACAAGCACCTGTAAAAGAAACACAACCTGCACAAGATCAAAACAATAATAATCAAGCATCTTCTAAAAATACATCAGAATCATCAGACAGCTCTTACGATGCAGATGAGGCTTACGCTAAACAAAAAGAAATGTATGAAAAAGCTGCCAGAGGAGAAATTCCTGAGCCAAGTGCACAACTTTCTGGTGACAATTCAAAATTAATGGAACGTGATCCAGGTACGCTTACGAATGATGAAGCTGAACAAAGAGATAGAAGAACGAATGCGATGGAAGCGGAAGGACAATAATTTAACATTACAATGAACATACACGAGGAGAAATAAAATATGAATAAACTTTTAATAACTTTATCCGTCGTATTAGTACTCGGAATCATAGGTGCTGTGGGTTTCTTTGGATACAATAAATATCAAGAAGTCGAATTAGAGAAAAAGAAATTAGAAACACAATTAAAAGAAGCCGAAGAAAATGAGGATAGCGTAAATGATGAATCAGAAACTGAGTCTGATAATACTGAGAATATAGGTCAGTCAGATGAAACAACAAATAATAAACAAGAAGCACAAGCTACTGACGGAAGCGAAACTGTTAAAGTACATGAAGGTTCTTCACAACGAATGACTAGCAAAGATGAGTTCGCACATTTAAAAGTCAACAGAGACAATGTCTTCGATTATTTAATTGCTGCCATTAATCAAACTGAAGGCGGGGACGCTTCAAAAATTAAGTTTCAACAACCAGAATTTTCTGCTCAAGGCGAAGGTATATGGAAAATTCCTGCGAATAATAAATCAGGACATGGTTCATATACTTTCTTAGTTGAACAAGATGGAACTGTTTCTTTTTGGGATGGCATGATGAATGATAAGTTCGATGAAATACATGTGACTTTACCTTAAGTATATATAAGAAGCTGAGAGATGACTCACAGCTTCTTTTTTATATCTTCGCTACCATTTTGATTTTCTTTTAGGATAATTAAAAAGCTACAAACAACGATTTGTTGTTCATAGCTTAAAAATACATATTGAATATCAGTTTTTATAAAAGATCACATTAACCCTTTTAACATACCGTACCAGTACATTCTTGGTAAGATATCTTTCTTCAAGATATACATACTTCTACGTTCTTTAGCTTGGTTAAACGGCATCGTTTCTCTTGGTTTCTTATTATAGTCGAACTCAGCTAACATCATTGTGTTATAACTTGTCACGATTGGACATGATGTATAACCATCATAATGATGTGTCAGCATTTCTTGATTCATGACTTGTAGTAAGTTATTCACAACGACTGGTGCTTGTTTTCTAATTGCGGCACCTGTTTTAGATGTCGGTGAGTTAGAAGCATCGCCTAATGAGAAGACATTGCTGTATGTCTTGTGCTGCATTGTCGTAGGATCAATATCTACCCAACCTGCATCATCTGCTAGCGCACTGTCTTTAATAACATCTAAAGGTCCCATTGGCGGTGTGACATGTAACATCTCATAATCTAATGTTTTAGTCTCACCTGTTTGTAAGTTTTCAAATGTTGCTTTTCTTTGTTCGCCATCAATTGCGATCAGATTGTGTTGATAATCTACATCAATATTTCTTTCTTCCACAATACGCTCTAATGGTTTTTTATATTTCTCTACATCGAAAATCGCAGGTTTAGCACTTTCAAAGATAACATTCGCTTGGTTACGCATATTATGTTTTCTGAAATAATCATCAGCTAAAAACATAATTTTCATTGGTGCGCCGCCACATTTAACTGTTGTGTTAGGGTTTGTGAATATGGCATTGCCACCTTTAAAGTTAGACAATTGATTCCATGTCTCTTTCGCATACTCTGGTGCATAGTTAGAGCACACACCATTTTTCCCAATATTTTCTTTGAGTCCTTTCACATCAGACCAATTAACTTGTAAGCCTGGACATACCACTAAATAGTCATAACTGACTTGTTTCTCGTTATCTAATTGGATGTTGTTTTCTTCAGGGTTAAATCGCTGAACAGCTTGTTTAATCCAATCTACACCGTTAGGAAGTACTTGTTTCATACTTTTACGTGTAGATTCTAATGTTGATACACCAGCGCCTACTAATGTCCATAACGGTTGATAATAATGATCTGACGCTGGATCAACAATTGCGATTTGTCCTTTTAAATCTTTCCTCTGTCTTAAAAGTCGTGCTGCCACTGTGATACCAGCTGTACCGCCACCTATAATAACTACTTTATAATGTTGAGCCATCTTTAACACGTTCCTTTATTTAATAATTGATGACTGTTCTAGATTCATTTCTTAAATATACCTATAGGGGTATATTAGAATATATATTACCATTTGTCAAATACCCCTATGGGTATTATTTTTATCTCAATGACATATACATAAAAGATTCTATTTAATATTACAAAAAATAATCCTATTATATATTTTACCCTCACTGTTACAAGAAACACTTAATCAACAAATCTTAAAACAAAAAGACAACTATTCTTGATCTTCTTTAATTGTATTTATACAATTAAATTAATGAAATACAATTCACATAAAGAGGTGTAATATGGATTCTTTACTAAAAGCTGATGACAAAAAATTAAATGAATATTTATTGCTATCAAATGGAAAGTTTAACATCCCTTATACTCAAAGACCTTATGAATGGAGCAATTCACAAGTTGAGAGACTTTTTAATGACATAATTGCTATTCATCAAGGCGATAAAGAACAACACATCTTAAACTTTATAACTATTTATCTAGAAGATGATCACCAAAATATTTATGATGGTCAACAAAGAACCGTTACGCTTTTATTATTTATATGTGCAATTATCGACAAAATCAGTAAAATGGGCGATGTCTCTACCGCTAATAAATTGAAAGAAGAATTTATAAAAAAGGATGATTGGAGACATAACTCAGCGAATAATACCAAAATCATTTTCACTAAAAATGAGACAAACGAATTTTTCGAGAGTTACATTATTGATAATCAAGAAAATATAGACATCAGCATTTCAGATCATGAAAAGTAATTGAAATCTAATTATGATTATTTAAAAAAGTTGATTAATGAGTATGTTGAAAAAAACCATCTAAGTGTAACAGATTTTCCTCTAACTATAGAAAATATTACCGAAAAAATGTACGTAATCATATTAGAGACACCTAACGAAGACATTGCTAATCAAATGTTTGAAACTTTGAATAATATTGGAAAAAAATTAGTTGATTTTTATGTATTGAAAAATGAATGTGTGAAAAAAATATCTGAAAGTGAAACCTCTAGATATTGGAATGAAATTGAAGCCAATACTGATTTATTAGACAAGAAAAAGTTTTTAACACAATTTATCTCGATTTATAATGGGAAAACATCTAATCAAAAAGTTTATGAAACCATTGAAAGATTAAAAAAACTAAAAAATCCTCAAGCTGTGCGAGAATTATTAGAGGATATGAAAAGTGTATCTAAGTACTTTTTTGAACTTCACGAGCCTGAACAACGTAAGAATACAAATGATTCAAAGGAAGATTTATCAGATTATATTAAATTAGTAGAAAGCTTAAAGATTTTTAATGCTATACAATATAGACCGGTTATTTTAGCGATGAATCTAAAGCGTTATAGTTTAAAAGATATTAACCAAGTTTTACAAGTATGCTTAACTATTCAAATCAGAAATATCTTTATTGCAAATGACAGCCCTAATAAACTTGAAAATTTTTACCCTGATTTAGCGAAAAAGATATACGAAAGCCATAAAAATATTACCTCACCTATCATTTCAGAATTACAAAATAAAATCATTTCAGATAACCAAACAATACAGTATTCTAAGCAACTACGCATATCAAAAAGTGATGGTAAAAAAATAAGATATATCCTCAAAACAATTTATGACCTTGCCTTTAGCAATGAAATGATTGTTAATAGCAACACGCAATATGTAAACTTAGAACATATCTTACCTCAAAACCCAAAAGAATGTAGCAAGTGGAGAAAAGAATTTGATGAAAAAAGCTTTGATGATTATATTAATTCTCTTGGGAATCTTACATTAATTCTTGGTAAAAAGAATTCTTCTCTTGGAAACAAAGAATTCTATGAAAAGAGAGTCTTGTTAAAAGAAAGCAAAATCTCTCAAAATCATGAAATTGCTGATAACGATTCGTGGGGTAAAAAAGAGATTGAAGATAGAACTGAGTATTTAGCGAATAAAATTATACAAATTTGGAAGAAGAATTAATTTCAATTTATCTAACTTAAAAACTGCTCTATATCATTGCTGTAAAACCTTTAACAGCGATGATATGGAGCTTTTATAATTCTCTTTAATACTCTCAAAACAATATTTTTTCATTTGTCCGTAACTAAAAAAGCTACAAACAACTTCACATTGTTCGTAGCTTAAAATACATATATTGGAATCAAAATTTCTATCACATTTTACTTAATGTTCTTGATAACTTCTTGGCGCAATTTACCTCTTAATTCTGCCATCGTATTCAGGTTGTACTTTTGATATTCTCCTGAAGCAATTCTAAAAGCATGTACACCTAATACTTCATTTTTACTATTTAATACTGCCCCACCTGAAGAACCCGGATCAGCCATCATCTGATAATAACCAATAGGGTTCACATTACGTGCCATCATAGAGTATTTACCAGTTGAATAGTACATCGTACCCATTGGATCATTTTTAAACTTTCCAGCGGGTAAACCATAATGATACATACGGATGGGTGTATTTGCTTTGATTTTCGTAATTGATGCTTCTGGTGCGATTTTACGTACTGTCATATATTTAGATAAATCTTCTTTCGTATATAACAAAGCGACATCTCCATATTGAAGCATCTTAACGCCAGTAACGGTAACAGTACGCGCCACTTTTGAACCTTCTCGTAATAAATCTATTCTTAGATTTTGTACTTTTGAAGGTGTCATCGGTTTACGTGCTTGTGAATCGTTAACCACATGATTCGCAGTTAGAATTGTGTGTTTTCCAATTGCGGTACCTGTGCCATAAGTCAACTTTTTAGTCGTTGGATTATAGTTAAACACCGTCGCAATATTAGCTGCTTTAGCTGTTGTATGATTAATCGTTACGCCTTTATTACCAGACGCTTTCATAATTTTTAATGCATCATTAATACCTGATGCATAGGTAGTCTGCCCGAAGTCTCGAACATTCTCGCTACCAGGTATATCTTTTGGCCAACGTTTAGGTGCTTGATTATAGTAATTACTTACTGATGCTTTTGGCGCAACCTTTGGTACTGGCTTTGGAGCTGCTTTAGGTTTCGTTGTGACTACTACTGTTTTCTTTTTAACAGGTGCTTTCTTAGCTGTTGTAGATAACAATTGAACTTTTTTCTTTGGCACTGCTGATGCTTTCTTCTTAGAAACAACCGGTGCCTTCTTCTTACTTACGGTTTTAGCTTTTGGTTTTGATTTAGTATTTGCTTTTGGTTTCGCTTTCACTGCTTTAGATTTTAACACCACTTTAGATTTCTTAGTTACAGTTACTTTTTTAGTAACTTTTTTAGCAGTTGGTTTAGACTTTTTAACTGAGCTTGATAAGTGTTGTGGTTTGATACCTTTTGGACTCGTATAAGTCGTTTTAGCCTTTGTTTGTTTAACTTTTAGAGGTGCTGCTTTTGTTGATTTAACTGGTTGAGTTTTAACTGGAGCTGCTTTTTTAATACTTTTAACTGGTGGCGATACTTTAGTATTCTGTTTTGTGATTACATTAGATGTTTTTTGAAGTGATTTATTAGGTACAATCGGAGCTGTTTGTACCGCTTCAGTTGATACAACTTGAGGTTGTTTTAACTCTGGCTGTTGCTTTGGCATTACTGGAGAATTTGGAGCTTCAACGTTGTTTTGTGTAGAAAGTTGCGGCTCATTCTGTGAGAGGTTTGTAACTGGTTCATCGTTTACATTAGCTTCTGCTTTATCAGACGTAACAGCTGCTCTCTGATCAACTTGTTTCTCGAACTCTTGATTCGTTTCTGATGCATATGCGTTGTTATTTTGAAACACTAACACGCAACCCATGAACATTAAAATTAATAAAAAACTGTATACATATTTACCCATTGAGAATCCTTGATTCATCAGACCTCATCCCCTTATTTCTATCTATGAAATGGGCACACCCTTATTTCCTCATAAGCATATCCTTTTTAACTAGGTATAGCAATATATTTTTAAAGATTTAATTGACTATTTTTAGTAGTTAAAATAAGTAAGCGATATCGGATAATAATTAAAAAAATTCGATTGAGAAATAACCGTTAGGTTATCTCATCAACCGAATTTATGAGGTTTCTATTCATGATTATGAAATAGTAATTGAGTCATTATTTTATTTATAACGTCACTGCTTTGTCTCATGTCCTTTTTGATCTACCACGTAGTCTTGAGGTGGCATCATTGATTCTAAGGCATGTCCTTCTATATCTACTTTTGGAAGGATATGTTTCAACCATTTTGGTAAGTACCATGATGCTTTACCAAAGAGTACTGTAAGTGCTGGAATAATCATTAATCTAACGACAAACGCATCAAACAGTACACCAAACGCTAACGCAATACCCATTGTTTTAATCATGACATCTTCTTGCGTTACGAATGCCATGAATACACTGAACATAATCAGTGCAGCTGCGATGATAACTGGACCACTTTCTTTAATACCTACTTTGATTGAATGCAAAACTTAAACTTGAGCATATATAACTACCTCCTAAATTATGATATATTTACCATCATTAAATAGGATTTCAATTAAAGTTTTCTATATTTTTCAAGTTCATTTTTCAAAATTATCATTGTTTTAATTTTGGTAATGATATCATCCTTCTCCATATCATCTAAATGATGAATAGAATGAACTTTTTTAGTATTGTTTTTAATACTTTGTTTAATCCAATAAAAGTTATCTTTTACATAGTCTTCAAACCATTCCCGTTCTTTTTCAGTTTCGAAAATTAAAATACATTCTAAAAACTTATCTCTGGCACTGGTTTGTTCCATTACTTCTCTATCATACATAAACAAATGAAGATTGTACAAAATGCTCCCTTTAATAAAATATCGGTAATCAAGAGTATCATATGGAGTATAATTTGAACTGATTGCACCAAATTCTGGTACAGGTGTTAGATATTGACCTGAATCTAATGCTATACACTGTGAACCAAAAAGAACAGTACTATTATATCTGCACTCATAATATGTATAAACTGAATTGTTGTTTGTTTGCAAATATGCATAAAATGGAGGAATTAATTTTTCATAGTTTTGTTCTTCTTCAACAATACTGTTAGAGCAGACTTTATACTCTGGTGAGTTATTATAAAAATAACCTTCATTATTTTCTATCCATTCATCAGGGAATAAAAGATATTTTTTCAATTTTTCTATTGGTGACAGATACAAACCAAAATGAATTTTCCATAATAATTCAGTATCTAAAGGGTTAGCTGTTTTATCAATATCTGTATTCTTATCTCCTGTGCGTGTATAAATACTCCCAGCATTTATAATTCTTTTTTTTCCGTTGTTATCCTCATAAGATTTACTTAAATAATACGGAGCATAACCTTTTGGATTAATTATAATTACATCAATTTCTTTATCGCAATAGTTAATAGTTAAAAGTTTGATATGAGGATATCGCTCTCCTGCAAATTCTTTTCCTCTAATAAACGATATGAGTTGTTCTTGGTTTCGTCTATTAGGATCATCTTTTACTCCCTTTACATATCCATTATCTGCAACACCAATAATCAAATATGCTTCTCGATTTTCTAAATTATTAGATAAACATATAATATCATGTAAAAGATTAACTGTGTTACTCGTATATGATGCTTTAAAATCCCAATACTCTCCTTCTCTATTACTTTGTATTAAATTCAAAATCTCTTTTTCCAACAATAATATTCTCCTTACTTTATTGAGTCTCAAATTCTTGTTTACAAGAACGTTAGTTCTTATTCGTTAACACTTACTCTAAAGTATATATATATTTAAGTAAAAAATTAAGAAAAGGTATTGAAGGTGTATTGTTACGTAACAAAGGAAACACTTAGTTTTGAGATGACTTCTAAATAAAACCAATAATTATTATTAAAAGTTAACTTTTAATAATAAGCTTGTTTTCATCACTTATGATACGCTTCCCCACGCATAATCTTGAATGCTCTATAAACTTGTTCAAGTAAGATGACACGCATCATTTGGTGTGGGAAGGTCATTTTACTGAAGGATAGGGCGTAGTTGCTTCTGTCTAGAACGTCTTGATGCAAGCCGTTTGATCCTCCGATGATGAAAGTGAAATCACTTTGACCTTGAACCATACGTTGTTGAAGGTTTTTAGCTAATCCTTCTGATGTTAACATGTTGCCTTTGATTTCTAATGTAATGACTGTGGATTGTGGTTTTACTTTCGCTAACAGACGTTGTCCTTCTTTTTGTTTCACTTGTTCTATTTCTTTATCGCTCATATTTTCTGGTGCTTTTTCATCAGGAACTTCGATGATTTCTATTTTTGTATAGGCACTTAAGCGTTTTTGGTATTCTGCAATGGCTTGTTTCCAGTATTTTTCTTTTAATTTGCCTACGGCAAGTACAGTTATCTTCATCACATTCTCCTTATATCTGAATAGTTATTCTAGTTATCCACAGGTTATCCACCTATTCACAGCTTACTGTCTTAATAAGTGGCTAATGTATATAAATTCACTGCTATTCTTGTGTATTTTACCCACATTTCTGTGGTTAACTTGTAGATATGTGGATAACTCTGTTAATAATGTGGGTATTTCTCTGTGGATTGTGCACAAATGTGGGTAACTTATCCTCATTTTGTGCATAACTTTGAGGTCAGTCTTACATAGTTATTCACAGTTTTACGCTTTCTTTACACAAAATTGTGAATAACTACCCTACGTGCACACTACCTTAGAAATTATACATTTTATCCTTAAGTTTTATCTACACTTTTCCCATTTTTTATTATGACTTTTGCGTGTTTTTTACGTTTCTTCATAAAAAAACAGCCAATGAAGTGTTTCGCTCCATTGGCTGCCTCTAACTTATTTATATTGTATAAATCGGTGTTGGTTCTGCTTTATCTGTGTCACATAATAAGACTTCTTTGTTTGTATCAATATCATGATGGTTTAAGACTTGTCCTACACTCATACGCGCTAAGTCTTTCATATTGTTATCTTGTGATAAGTGAGAAAGATAAATACGTTTTGTGTTGCCAGTAATAACGTCACACATTGCCATCGCCGCATCTTCATTTGAGACGTGTCCCATGTCTCCTAAGATACGTTGTTTGGTTTTCCAAGGGTAACGACACATGCGTAACATATCTACGTCATGGTTACTTTCAAACATGAAGGCATCACTGCCTCTGATCATGCCTTTCATACGATCCGAAACATAGCCTGTGTCTGTAATCATCGTAAATTTTTTGTAGTTGTTGTGGAAAATATAGAATTGCGGATCAATCGCATCATGCGACACATTGAATGATTCAATATCAAATCCAGCTAATGAGTGTGTTTCATATGGATTGAAAATGAATTTTTGATCCATTGGAATCTTGCTGTCTTTCTTTTCAATCGCTTGCCAAGTTTTTTCGTTCGCATAAATCGGTAATTTATATTTACGCGCAAGCACACCTAATCCTTTAATATGGTCAATGTGTTCATGCGTGACTAAAATCCCATTTAAATCTTGAATGTTTTTATCAATCTTACTGAAGAGTTCTTCCATTTTCTTGCCAGTTAATCCAGCATCAACGAGCAGGCTTCCTTTATCACTTTCTACATAAGTGGCATTGCCTGTACTACCACTCGCAAGTACGCTCATACGTATCAAGCGATTCACCCTTTCTAAGTTTCTAACTGTTTCTATTTTATTTTGTACATCCGAATACATTTTAATTATTATCTCAAATTATGAGAGGTTTGTTAAAGATACGGCTTGGTCATACTGCCGTTTGAGTGGCCGAACAGTGCCGGACCTCATCATTTTCAATTTTTACTTATCTATTGTACACCTAATTGATAGGTCTGCCCACCATATCATCTGAAATAGTTTCCTACATTGAACATCCTATGTATAAGAGGAATACCATCAGATTGATCTCATGATACTCCTCTTTGTTTGGTTTATATATTGTTTTTTATCTCACAATAATCTTCGGATTTTTTGAAGTTGCTTCAACATAATACGTTTTCGTTTTCGTACTGCCAGCGTGATTAACCTTAATCTCCCAACTTGCTTGGAGAACTTGAACATTGGTTTCTCTCACTACTGAGTAATATCCTAAACGAATATTAGTGACCGCATCATTACGTTTTAAATAACGGTTAAAGTATAAAGCCTCAATCGCATTACGTGCACTGATGACCTGGTGCGCTTCGTTATTTTCACCTTTTGAAGTACTGAGTTCGTGCATTGCTGTTTGACGATAATTGCTTGCTTCTTGGTCATCATTGATTTTAAACTTCAACATTGCTTTATCATTGTTCATAATCGGCAAACCATTAAAAGTTTGTTCGAACGTTTCTTCGTTATCATCTGTACTAAATAATTGGTAATCTTCACCTTTATAAATATTTTTCTTCATGTACATTTTAAGGCTTGTTACTTGATCATTGCTGACGCTGATAGGTGGGCTAATATCACCTTGGGCAACTTTACCCTCATCTTCTGTTTTAACGTCGTCTTTTGATTTCGCGTAATTTGTGAAGTCTTTAGAACGGCCTGTGACCAATTGGACTTTCAATCCTCTGACATCCGGTAATTCTTTAGGAATACTGATTTCTTCTTGTCTAAAGTTGACCTCATTATTCCCTTCAGCATCATTGATATACGATTTATTGATTTTATTCACATACATCACAGCTAACATAATATTGATGATGAGGAACACGAAAATGAAGAGTGTCTTTGCGTACTTCCAATTCATGACTTAAGCCCTCCATTCTCGTAAGCATACCATTCACCATCATACTGCACATACCATTGCGGCACATACTCACTATTACGCTGTACCTCCATGTCATCTTCTTCTCGATCTTTCATGGTATAACCAATAGTAATATTCGTTACTTTCTTAAAGTCGATATTTGGGTTATTCGCTAAGTCAGAACGTACTGTTTCAGCTCCAGGCAGCTTTTTCTTTTCTCCACCACTATCAATCGTGATATTGCTTTTTAATAAAGAGCGTCCGTAACTGAAAATACCTTTTTCACCCCAAGCTACTTGGATGGTGCTTAAGTTATTTTCATTAAACACAGGCACACCATTTAAAAACATTTGATAAGTTAACTCACCAGTTTCATCATCCGTGTCAAAGAGACGGAAATCATCTGTAAAACCACCATGTGAGTTAATAAAGTCAAATGTGCTAGGAATCGTTTCTAACATATTCTTAGATTTTGACTCATCTTCAGATAAGTTCATATAACGATAGAGTTCATTTTTAGAATCGTATGTTGCGACACCTGTATTATTATTGTATGTCGTATTACCGCTTTTCGTACTACGTACCACTACTGAATCATTAAAGAGAATTGAATTCATTGTTTCCACACTGATGTGGTTAAAAATTGTACGATACGTTTTTAAATGTTGCGGCTTTTCAGGCGCAAAGATATGCGTTGCCGCATCGATTGTATTTCGATTCGTAATAATATCTGCGAACGGTACTAAATTCGGTTTGATTTTACCTACTAAATCATTAACCTTGTTGCTTGGAATAGATGTCGTCATACGCATCACACGGTGATGGTCACTGCTGATGGCATAAATGACTGCTGTATCCTTCTGTTCTGCATCAATCAATAAACGATTGAACTCATACTTATTTGAGACCTTCGCATCCATATTCAAGACTTGACCTAAATACATAGATAAAGGCATATCATATGCGAAATCTAACACCAAAAAGTTATCGCTTAGTTCTGGAATAAATAAGTTATGCGCATGATAGACTTCATGAGCATCTTCAACTTCTTGATTCTTTAACACCTTCACAATATTACGATTAATCGTACGGGTTTCTAAAGCACCTGTGAACTTATCCTCGTTCGAATACACCACTTGATAAGGCGAAATGACACTCGCCATAGGTTCTGAGTTCGCTTTGCCGATGGTATTCTGATTTGTTTTCTTATTATCTTGGCTTTCAAGATTCGCAAGGTCTGGTGAGAAATTCCACATTAAATACGTGAGCACAATACTCATTAACACTAAGAGTGTGAGGATAACGGATTTTGCTGCTTCTTTATGCCTCATCCCAATCACCATCTTCTATAACTTCACACGGTAATGTGATGAAGATTGAGGTACCTTGTCCCTCGACACTATTTGCCCAAATACGTCCGTTATGTGCTTCCACAATTTCTTTCGAAATCGCAAGACCTAAACCTGTACCGCCCATCTTACGTGTACGTGCTTTATCGACACGGAAGAAACGATCAAAGATTTTATCCACTTTATTAATCGGAATACCAATACCATTATCTTTAATACGAATCGTCATGCGGTTATACAATGGATTCGGTTTCACGTGAAACTCAACGCGCTTGCTGCCACGTGAGTATTTCATCGCATTCGTAATGACGTTATCAAATACTTGCGTCATCTTATCCGGATCAATTTCCGCAAAGATTGTTTCATCAGGAATGTCACGCACAAACGTTACATCTTTTGAAGCCATCTCGTGACGGTTGATGATTTTATTGATGAACATATTGAAGTCCACAATTTCTTTAGTGATTTGTTCTGTATCATTATCCATACGTGATAAATTCAATAAGTCATTCACCAAGCGAATCATACGTACCGTTTCTTCTCTTGTTACGGATAAAAACTGCGGTGCAATCTCAGGATCTTGCCATGCGCCTTCTTCTAAAGCTTCTAAGTAACTGTTCATCGAAGTTAAAGGTGTACGCAACTCGTGCGAAACATTCGCAACGAATTCACGACGTTCTTGTTCCACTTGTTGTTGTTCCGTTACATCATGTAACACCGCAATATAACCTGTCACAAAGCCAGTGTCTTGTACAATCGTACTGAAGCTGACACGCGCAATAATACCTTCCGCTTCATTAATATCTAATAAGAAGCTATTATTATTTTCTTGCATCTCATCTAACGCGAATTCATCTTCTAAATCTAAGACACCCAGCATGTTGTAACCCATGACATCTTCTTTTGACATACCTAACATCTTCAATGCCATATCGTTCACAATACGCACACGTCCACGTCTGTCCGTCGCAATGACCCCATCACTCATATGTGTGATAACTGAGTCCAAACGACGTTTCTCACTTTCCGTATTCGCTTGTGCTTCTTGGACACGTTTCGACAAGTTGTTGAAGGCTAGTGCCAATTCACCGATTTCATCATTACCATAGATTTTCACACGCTGCGTATAATTACCTTTTGACATTTCAACCGTTTGGTTACGCATATCCGTAATCGGTTTAGTAATCGTACGCGCAATGAAGAATCCGAGTAACCCTGTGATGAATAAAGAAATCGCAGTACCTACAATGAAGATTTGGTTAAAGTTGTTTAATTGGTCATAAACACTGTCGATATCCGCTTCAATATAAATATCACCGATGACACCTTTAGACGATTTCACAGGCAAGTTATAAATCCATACACGCTGTTTACCTTTACCATAGTCTTTCAACATCGTATGGTCATTCGCTTGTCCTAGTGAGAGCGCCTTTTGAATAGAGGTATCATTGGCTTTTTGATTAATGATACTGTTAGAAGATTGTTTCGTCGACGCGACTATAATTTGATCTTTATCAATATAGTTGATTTGTTCAATTTCTTGGCGGTTCGCATATTGCGAAATATTGTTTTTAAATGTCTGTGTTAATTCACGTTCCAGATTATTGGTGAAATATAAACCGATAATCTGCATCCCGATAATAATCAACAAGACATAAACAATTACGAGCTTCGTGTGAAGGGACTGAAATTGTTTAAGCCATTTCATATCCTATGGCCTCAGTCGTGCTGCTGCAAGAAGTATCCGACACCGCGGCGTGTCACGATATATTCTGGATGTGACGGATCATCTTCGATTTTTTCTCTTAAACGACGGATTGTAACATCGACCGTACGTACGTCACCGAAGTAATCATAGCCCCATACCGTTTGCAGTAAGTGTTCACGTGTCATGACTTGTCCCATATGGTTCGCTAAATAATGGAACAATTCAAATTCACGATGTGTCAATTCAATATCTTTGCCGCGTTTCTTAATAGAATACGCATCTGGGTAGATGACAATATCTTTAATTTTAATTTCGTTCGGCGCATTGTTTGCTTCTTGCGGTTGTGTATATTGACGACGTAAGTTCGCTTTCACACGCGCAATCAATTCACGTGTACTGAAAGGTTTCGTCACATAGTCATCCGCACCTAGCTCTAAACCAAGTACCTTATCAATTTCTGAGTCTTTTGCCGTTAACATAATAATCGGCATTTCATATTTCTTACGTACTTCACGGCAGACTTCCATACCATCTCTGCCTGGAAGCATAATATCTAAGAGTACGATGTCTGGTTCTTCTTCATAAATTAAGTCAATCGCATCATTTCCATCGTATGCACAAAAGACTTCATAACCCTCTTTTTTCAAGTTAAATTCTAGAATATCAGCAATAGGTTTTTCATCGTCTACTACAACTACTTTTCTCGCCATAATCCTAAACCTCATTTCTAATCATAATCGTACATGAATAATTTTATTTAGACATAAGTATCTACTATATAATTTACCATTTCTAGCACGCCAATTCTATTTTTCATACCAAATTAATTCTATTATTGACTATCTATTTTTTCGGGTAAAAGACATTTTATGAAGGTATTGTAAATTTTATGTGGAGTATTGAAATGGGGTTGTCTAAAAAGAGAGGATTCATGCATGTTTATGCTATTGTAACATTTCATTACATTTTATACCTTGATTTTGTTTTTTAATAGCACGTCATCTAATTATAAAACTAACTATCTTAAAGGTAAAACAAGAAAAAGACAAAATAAAAATGCCCACCCTATTGGATGAGCATTGTACGGTCTCGACGGGAATCGAACCCGCGATCTCCTGCGTGACAGGCAGGCGTGTTAACCGCTACACTACGAGACCTAAAATGGTGACTCCTACGGGACTCGAACCCGTGTTACCGCCGTGAAAGGGCGGTGTCTTAACCGCTTGACCAAGGAGCCGTTTTTCAAGCACAAGATAGATTATAGCACAGCTCTTTAAAAAAACACAAGCAATTTTTTAAGATTTTTTGTATAATTTTTACATAACCCATTTTAGGAGGCAAATTATGAATCAATCCACGCACTCTGGGGGTCATACAAAGAAAGAGAAAAAACTGTCTCTCACACAAATTATTATACGTATCCTTTTCTTAACGATAGGTTCAATGCTTACGGCAGTAGGACTTGAACTCTTCTTAGTTCCAAATAAATTGTTAGATGGCGGGATAGTCGGTGTTTCGATTATCTTATCTCATTTAACAGGTTTATCACTCGGTGTGTTTATCTTTATTCTTAACTTACCGTTTTTCTTCTTAGGTTATAAACAGATTGGTAAAACCTTTGCGGTATCTACGCTTTATGCGATTACTGTCTTATCTATCGGAACTATGTTGCTCCATGATATTCCTGCAGTCGTTAGAGAACCCTTATTAATCACAATCTTCGGTGGCGCCATTGTCGGTATCGGTGTCGGTTTAGTTATCCGTGCCGGCGGTAGTATGGATGGTACAGAAATTATGTCGATTCTTGTGCATAACCGTCTGCCATTTTCAGTCGGAGAAATCGTGATGATTTTCAACTTCTTTATTTTCGCAGTTGCTGGTTTTGTATTCACATGGGAAAGTGCCATGTATAGTGTTGTCGCTTATTTCATCGCATTTAAAATGATTGATTTAATCTTAATCGGTTTAGATGAATCAAAAGCGGTTTGGATTATCAGTGATGACTATAAAGAAATCGGAGAAGCCATTAACGACCGTTTAGGACGTGGTGTGACATACTTACACGCAGAGGGTGCCTATACAGGCGATCCGCGTAAAGTCGTCTTCACGGTCATCACACGTGTTGAGGAAGCAAAATTAAAAGAAGTCGTCATTCAAATCGATCCGAACGCCTTCTTATCCTTCGGTAATGTTTCTGAAGTACGTGGTGGACATCACCGTAAGAAAAAAATTCATTAAACTTTATCATAAGCTTTATGAATACAAAAAATGCAATGCAGGTTCATGCCCGCATTGCATTTTTCTATTTCATTTATTGTAAGTTGCTGTAATTACAACTCATTATTTTAAATTATGACCATAATGGTTTTAACATATTTGTTTGTGTACGGTCTGGACCTACAGAGAAGATTGAGATGCCTACGTTACATAACTCAGAAATACGTTCTAAGTAACGACGTGCATTATCTGGTAATTCTTCTAATGATTGTACGCCTGTAATATCTTCAGTCCAACCTGGTAATTCTTCGTAAATTGGTTTACAACGGTTCAACGCGTTTAAGTTTGCTGGGTATTCAGTGATTTCTTCACCATCTAACTCATATGCAACACAGATTTTAACTGTATCTAAACCAGTTAAAACGTCGATTGAGTTGATAGATAAGTCTGTAATACCACTTACACGACGTGAGTGGCGTAATACTACTGAGTCGAACCAGCCGACACGACGTGGACGTCCTGTAGTTGTACCATATTCACGACCTACTTCACGGATATGATGACCATCTTCATCGAATAATTCAGTAGGGAATGGACCATCACCTACACGTGACGTATACGCTTTACATACACCGATAACTTTAGATACTGATGTTGGTCCGATACCGCCGCCGACAGTTACGTTACCAGCAATCGGGTTACTTGATGTAACGAATGGGTATGTACCGTGGTCGATATCTAACATTACCCCTTGTGCACCTTCGAATAATACACGTTCATTAGCTACAAGTGCATCATCTAATAATTTAGGTGTGTCTGTTACATATTCTTTTAAGCGTTGTCCAGCTGCATAATATTCTTCGAAGATATCTTCGAAAGCTGGCGCTTCTTCATTAAACATACCTTTAAAGTATGCTGCTTTGTGTTCAAGATTTGCTTTTAATAAGCGTTCGAATGTTTCTTTGTCTAATAAATCCGCCATACGGATACCAATTCTTTGTGCTTTATCAACGTATGCTGGGCCGATACCTTTCTTAGTCGTACCGATTTTGTTATCACCACGAAGACGTTCTTCATACTCATCTTGTAATAAGTGGTAAGGCAAAATAACCTGTGCACGATTTGAAATACGCAAATTATTTGTTGGAATGCCGCGTTCGTTTAATGCGTCCAACTCTTTTAATAATGCAACCGGATCAACTACCACACCGTTACCGATAACAGATAGTTTATCTTGATAGAAAATGCCTGACGGCACTAAGTGTAATTTATAAGTTTCTCCGCCGAATTTAATTGTATGTCCTGCGTTATTTCCGCCTGAAAAACGTGCAATAACGTCCGCTTGTTCTGCTAAAAAGTCTGTGATTTTACCTTTACCTTCGTCTCCCCATTGTGTCCCAACAACTACGATTGATGACATAAGAGCACCTCCAAGTTATTCTCAATTAACCATTCAATATTCTATCAATTGTAAGCGTGTAATGCAAATAGAAAACGAACATTAAATATTACAGATTTTTGGCAGTTGAGTGAACGCGTAAACTTGCATAAAAGCGATATAAAACCTTTAACACCAATGTTTTACAACCATTTTTACACTTTTTATTACACATACTTATTGACAATATAATCTATTTAAATCGACTTAAACCCGTACATTATTGATGTGTTAATGATTATTGTACGTAAAAATATTTTTAAATTCTTTTCTATGTTGCCTTGTTTTTTCTAATTTCCCATTAAAAAAAGACCAAAACGCGCGTTTGGTCTTTTCAAATTCATCTATGATTTCAGTTTTAATTTTTACATCATATCTGCATGTGCATAGTCAATGTCCGTGAATTTATTGTATTGCTTCATGAAGTGCAGTTTAACAGTTCCTGTCGGGCCGTTACGCTGCTTGGCAATAATAACTTCAATTTCACCATTATCATCGTTTGTGACAGGTTCCATGCCGCCATCGTCATCTTCTTCACCGTCTTCACGATTATAGTAATCATCACGATATAAGAAAGCTACGATATCCGCATCTTGCTCGATAGAACCTGATTCACGGATGTCACTCATCATCGGACGTTTATCTTGTCGTTGTTCAACGCCACGAGATAACTGACTTAGTGCGATGACCGGACATTCTAATTCACGTGCAATGGCTTTTAATGTTCTTGAGATTTCTGATACTTCTTGTTGACGGTTATCAGACATACGAGAACCGCTTCCCATAATCAACTGCAAGTAGTCGATCACAATCATATCTAAACCATGTTCTTGTTTGAGTCGACGACATTTAGAACGTAAATCTGTAATTCTGATACCTGGTGTATCATCAATAAAGATTTTCGTTTTAGATAACTTACCGACTGCCACTGTGAAACGATTCCAGTCTTCATCTGTCATCGTCCCAGTACGTAAACGGTTCGAGTCAACATTTCCCGAGCTACAAATCATACGCGTTGCTAATTGGTCTGCGCCCATCTCTAGTGAGAAAATACCAACCGTATAATTACTTTCATGTGTCGCAACTTTTTGTGCGATATTCAATGCGAAGGCAGTCTTACCTACTGAAGGACGTGCAGCTAAAATGATTAAATCATTTCGGTTAAACCCTGCAGTCATTTGGTCTAAATCACGATAGCCTGTCGGAATACCTGGTGTTTGACCGCTGTTTTGGTCTAACTCTTCAGCATTCTCATAAACTTGTCCTAAGACGTCTCTGATATCTTTGAACCCTTCAGATTCTCTTGTAGATGCAAGCTCTAAAATCTTACGTTCTGCGTCACTTAAAATGTCATCTAATTCAAGTTCTGAATCATAACCGTCTTTCGCGATTTGGTCTGCGACACGAATTAAATTACGTTTCGCAGCTAATTTATAAACAATCTCGCGATAGTACTCAATATTTCTTGTCGTCGGCACATTGCTTGCGAGCTCCGCAAGATATTGCGGTCCGCCCGCTTCACTCAATGTCCCTTCAGATGTCAGCTGGTCCATTAAGGTTACGACATCTATTTCACTATTTTCCTCAAAGAGGTGCATCATCGCACGGAAGATGTGTTGGTGAGCGCCTCTATAAAAGGACTCAGGAAGTAAGACTCCCTGAGTTTCCCCCATGAGCTGTGGATCAATAATAATGGCACCTAAGACAGATTGCTCAGCTTCGTTGTTATGCGGCATCTGGTTTTGTTCATACATTCCATCCATTTTTTGATTACACCTCTAATTATTTCATTGCTTATTGTTGCTCAACAGTGTGAACACGGATTGTACCATCGACTTTTTTGTCTAATTTTACTGGTACATTTGTATAACCTAAGGCATGGATACCATTAGGTAAGTCCATTTTACGTTTATCAATTTTGATATCGTGTTGTTTTTGTAACGCTTGTGCAATTTGTTTTGTGCTGACAGAACCGAATAATTTACCGCCTTCACCTGATTTAGCTGTGACTTCTACTTCGATGTCTTCAAGACGTTTTGCTAATGCTTTCGCATCTTCGATTTCTTGTTCTCTTTCTTCTTCAGCACGTTTGTTTTTAAGTTCTAATTGTTTCAAGTTGCCTGGTGTTGCTTCTACTGCAACATTTTTCTTGAATAAGAAGTTTTGTGCGTAGCCTACTGGTACGTCTTTAACTTCACCTTTCTTACCTTTACCTTTAACATCTTGTGTGAAAATTACTTTCATTGTCCTTCACTCCTACTAATTTGTTCATCTATTGCTTGTTGTAATTGTTCTACTGCTTCATCTACTGTTACACCTTTAATTTGCGTGGCAGCATTTGTTAAATGACCGCCGCCGCCTAAAGCTTCCATTGTCAGTTGGACGTTGATAGAGCCGAGTGAACGGGCTGAAATACCTACTAAGTCGTCTTCTCGTCTAGCCACTACATAAGAGGCCTCTACACCATCTAAACTTAACAATTCGTCTGCTGCTTGTGCAACTGTAACAGGGTGATAGATTTTATCATTAGATCCATGTGCCACCGCAATACCATTGCTTTGCAGTTTCACAGTACGGATAAGTTCTGAACGATTAATGTACGTATCAATATCATCTTTCAAGAAATGTTGCGTCAAGATCGTATCTGCACCATGTGCCCTTAAGTAACTTGCCGCATCAAAGGTTCTTGAACCTGTACGTAATGTGAAGTTACGCGTATCGACAATAATACCTGCATACATAATCGTTGATTCTAGTCTTGTCAGACGTTGTTCTGTCGGTTGGTATTCAAGGAGTTCCGTCACAAGCTCTGCTGTAGAGCTGGCATAAGGTTCCATGTATACCAACAATGGATGAGAGATAAAGCTTTCACCACGACGGTGATGGTCGATTACGACTTTACGGTTCGCTTTATTTAAAATGTTCTCATCTAATACCATTTCTGGTTTATGCGTATCGACAACAACTAATGTCGTTTTCGATGTCATAATATCCCATGCATCATCTGATGTGATGAAACGTTCTTTTAATTCTGGTTTCTTATCAATCTCATCCATTACACGACGTAATGTCGGATCAATATCTTCTTCATTTAACACAACATAGGCATCTAAGTTATTCATCATCGCAAAACGTGAGACACCAATAGCAGCTCCGATTGCATCTAAGTCAGGACGTTTATGTCCCATAATGATGACTTTGTCGCCTTCCATCAAGATATCTTTCAAGGCATGTGAGATAACACGGGCACGCACACGCGTACGTTTTTCCATCGGGTCAGTCTTACCGCCATAGAATCTTACATTACCATTGATATGTTTGATTGCGACTTGGTCACCACCACGACCAAGTGCTAAGTCTAAACCTGATTGTGATAATTCCCCTAAGTCAATCAAGTTCTCTGAACCTTCACCGACACCAATACTTAATGTCAGTTGTGCACGATAACCCACACTCTTTTCACGTAAATTACGTAATAAGTCGAAATTTGATTCTTCTAATTGGTCAAGAATACGACGGTTTAAATACGCCACGAATTGGTCTGAACTATAACGCTTGAAATAGATATCATACTCAGAAGCCCAACGGCTGATGACACGTGTAACCATAGAGTTGATTTCAGAACGTTGTGTGTCGTTCATATTTTGTGTGATTTCATCATAGTTATCAAGGAATAAGGTTGCGATAACCGGTTTAGATTCCTCATATAATTCATACGTGTGTACTTCTTCGGTAATATCAAAGAAATATAAGACGTGTTCATCTTCTGAATAGCGCACACGATAATGATAGTTGCCATCTGTAATTTCAATCTCTTGCGACTTCTCTAATTGTTTCAGAATGTTCGGATACACTTCATTTATCGGATCTGAGATAACATTACGATCCAATCGTTCAGACATGAAATGGTTCATCCATTCTACATCTTCATTCTCATCAAGAACAATGATTCCAATTGGCAAACTTTTAATCGCGATACTATTGCCAGCTGATATCTGTCCGCTTAAATCATCTACATAATGATCTAAACGTAAGAATGCATTACGTAACGCAAATGCACTGATAATAATCATCACAAGTAAGACTGCAGTTGCGATACCAGCAATCAATTGGTTGAAAATAAACCAAACCACAACTAATGCGATTGCAGTTAATACCATGAGCAAGAAAGGAATAAACAGTGCTTTCTTCGTAGATTGACGATTCATTCTGTCACCTCAAATCATTTTTTAATAAATCGTTTTAAGTTGAAAGTAATATCTACAACACCAAGTAAGCCGATAATCGGAATTACAGGTGTCAGTAAAAATCCTATAATCATTAATAAAATGCCCACACCTACAGGTAAACGTTTCGCTTTCGCAAAGTAAGCAATGAAACTTAAACCTTGAATGAACATAATAAATGATAGGATAACCTGCATATTTAAAACGATACTTTGGAACGTGCCAGGTTGCGTTGCGAACATGACACAAAGCAATACTATAAAGTAAATATATGCGAGTACACGTTTAAACTGCCATGCATATAACGGTTTAAACACTGGGGTTGCTATTTTGAACTTACCTAAAATTGGAAACGATACAATCAAGTTAATAAGTATCATGATAAAAATAACAATAATCGTATAACTTGGTAATTGAACTGCTAATTGTCTAAAACCTTCTTCTAACACACTACGTGAAGAAGCATCTAGCCCACTCATTGCCATTGCTTGATACATTTGATCTTTAAATGGCTTCACAAGCACTTGTGAAAGCGGAAGTTTATCGAAGACTTGAAGCAGCATAAAGCCTGCCAAACTGATAATACTCATATATGTAGTTGAAATATAGAGTATACGTTCTTTCGATGTACGTTCTTTTAATAATTGCCCTATAATCAAACTCAAAATCAAAATGAAGATGATATAGCTCAGTACACCTTCACTTCCCAACAGGACAGTTAAAACAACTGTGATCAGTGCGGCAATACCGAAAGACATAATAGACTTATGCCATAGAATAATACCAGGCACCGTTGCAACGAAAAATAAGATGAGTCCGGCAACCGGTATAACATAGGTGACTGCCGCAACAATCAGCAATGCCAATGTTGCAAGTAGCGTCGCCTTCAGGTCTATTTTTGCAAACAAATTCGCCACTCCTATACTTTAGTAACTATAAGAATTATTTTAACATAGTTGGCAAGAATCACCTACTTGATATCACTAGCTCCCTACATGTTTTTAACTGTGTAGATAAAGTTTAATTCCTTCAGTTGTTTCTTATCAACTATACCCTTTATTTTATAATGTTTCCCTTTAGAAAAGTGAGGTATATAATAAATAAAGTATTTATATTATAACAACTTCGGAGGAGATTTTATGACAACTGGAAGTATCATTACATATTCCATCGTAGGTTTATTATTAATTGCCGCAATGATCATTTTATTTATTGAAACAAAAAAACCGAAACAAGTAAGAAGTCAAAAAATGACGATCATCGCATTATTACTCACTACCGTATCAACTCTAATTATCTTCATTTTTAGTTTGATTCAATCACTCTCTTAACTAAATAAGAAAGGCTTGAACTCTATCCATTTGTTAAATTTTTATTAATTCCCGAAAACGCTATCGTAATATATTGCAAACCACGTTATAATGAGAGTGATAAAAAAAGATTCAAAAGAAGAAGGAGTACCAGAAGTATGCAGAAAGTTTTCTTAGCTGGAAGCAGTCTTGCACTGTTCTTCACCAGTATTTTATGTTTCGTATTGCATGCCTTAATTAAAATGAGCATTACAGGTCTCATCTTTTTAAACGCAGGAAATTTTCTGATTCCATTAGGTTGTGCATTTGTGACACTAAGCATTATGAGTGTCATCGCATTTCTATATGTTGATACCGCTGAGCAATCAGAAACACAAAACCAAGAGTAATCAAGTTAGACTGACGCTTGTCTGCAGTAAGACACCCATTCGTCTACAAACTCTTTAACAGCAACACTTTTAAACTATTCTATTTCAACCGATTATCCTTAGAGGGTAGTCGGTTTTTCTTTGTATTTTAGGAAATAATAGGGTGGGAAATATTAAAATTTCATATAAAAAGAGGACGCTATGTTGGTAAGGCATAGCGTCCATGTGGTAGGTAAATATATATATTGGAACGAGGTTGGATCATCTTAATTCGTTTTCCAACTACTCGATGATCCCATTTATTTTGTTGCAGGGCCGATTTTTTCTTTTCCGCCCATGAACGGTACCAATGCTTTAGGAATCGTAATTGATCCATCAGCGTTTTGGTAATTTTCAACAATTGCCGCAAACGTACGACCTACTGCTAAGCCGCTTCCGTTCAATGTATGAACTAATTCAGGTTTAGCATCTTTGTCGCGTTTGAAACGGATGTTAGCACGACGTGCTTGGAAATCTGTCATGTTAGAACATGAGCTGATTTCTTTGTAATCTTGATAACTTGGAAGCCAAACTTCTAAGTCATATGTTTTACTTGAACTGAAACCTAAGTCGCCAGTACAAAGAATGACACGACGATATGGTAATTCAAGTTCTTCCAAGATTGCTTCTGCGTCGCTTGTTAACTGTTCTAATGCATCCCAAGAATCTTCAGGTTTTTCAAAACGTACCAACTCAACTTTGTCGAATTGGTGTAAACGGATTAAGCCACGTGTGTCACGTCCGGCAGAACCCGCTTCACTTCTGAAGCAAGCTGACTGTCCAGTGAACTTGCCTGGCAATTTATCTGCAGACAAGACTTCTTCGCGGTAGAAGTTAGTTAACGGTACTTCCGCAGTAGGAATCATGTAAAGTCCTTCTTTTTCAATCTTGAATAAGTCTTCTTCGAATTTTGGAAGTTGACCTGTACCATACATAGAATTTGCATTCACAAGTTGTGGTACCATCATTTCAGTATAGCCGTGCTGTGTTGTATGTTTTGTTAACATATAGTTCATTAATGCACGTTCTAACTGTGCACCTTCATTTGTTAAGAAGACGAAACGCGCACCAGATACACGTGCAGCACGTTCGAAATCTGCCATACCTAATTCTTCAACTAAATCCCAGTGTGCTTTCGCTTCGAAGTCGAATTCACGAGGCGTACCCCATTTTTTCACTTCGATATTTTCTTCATCAGTTTCGCCTTCTGGCACATCATCATGCATGATATTAGGGATTGTAGATAATTTATAATGTAAATCATTGTCTACTTCGTTTAACTCAGTATCGATGTCTTTGATTTTGTCGCCAAGATCTCTCATTTGTTTAATGACATCGTCCGCATTTTCTTTATTGCGTTTTTTCTCAGCGATTTCACCGCTTACTCGGTTACGTTCAGCTTTCATTTCTTCTGCTTTACCGATTAACTCACGGCGTTTACCATCAAGTTCTAATACTGTGTCCACGATTTGTGGGTCCATTCCGCGTAATCTTACTTTCTCTTTCAAGCGATCCGTTTCGTTTCTAAACAATTTAATATCTAACATGTGTCAGTCATCCTTTCAAAATAAGTGTCGGGGTATTTAAATTTTAATTAATAATATAATGAGAGCAGCTAAAAAAGTATAAAAAAATACCACGCCCCTACAAGGGACGTGGTATTACGTGTTGCCACCCTATTTAACAGTATGTATCAAATCAATTGATGCACACTGCACTCTCTCTAAAATAACGGTTAAACCGGTTGTTCTCTCAAATGCAGGTAGATTCGTCACTTAGTCTTAATTGCTTATTCACACCAACCATAAGCTCTCTGGAATTAAGGACTAGGATTACTTATCCTGCGAACAATGTCTTATGAACTTAACTTCACTATAGCAAATACTTATTTAAAATGCAACTCAAATTTAAAATTTTTCTGAATTCAAGAAAAATTCATGTTATTTGCATTCTGCATCAGTATACGCTGCTTGCTGTAAATAACGTGAGACTTGCGTGATATCATGATGGAATTGACGATCTTCTGTAATCGATGGCGTAATGTTTCTTAGCGTCTCATATTTTTCACGTGAACGCGGTGATAACTGAGCAATACCTTTTAATTCCACCGCTTGCAACGCAATAATTAATTCAATCGATAACACTCTACGCGCATTATCCACAATTTGATAACCATGTCTTGAACCGATTGTACCCATAGAGACATGATCTTCTTGGTTCGCAGATGAAGGAATAGAATCCACACTCGCAGGATGTGCTAGTGTTTTATTTTCTGATACTAAACTTGCTGCTGCATACTGCATAATCATCGCACCACTTTGTAAGCCAGGTTCAGGACTTAAGAATGCAGGTAAATCACCATTCAATTGCGGATTCACTAAACGTTCTAAACGACGCTCTGCGATATTCGCGAGTTCACTTACCGCAATTTTCAAGAAATCTAACGCATATGCGACAGGTTGACCATGGAAGTTACCACCTGAGATGACTAATGTTTCATCACCTTCATGGAAGATTAATGGGTTATCATTTGCCGCATTCATTTCACGTTCTAATTGTTGCTTCACAAATTTCAATGTTTCAAAGCTTGCGCCGTGTACTTGTGGAATACAACGTAATGTATAAGCATCTTGCACTCTGATTTCGCCTTGTGTCGTTGTTAGCTGAGAGTCTTCTAACCAATACAACATACGATCTGCGACTGCACTTTGTTCAGGGAAGTTACGTGCATCATGAACTTCAGGACGATAGGCATCTGTAATGCCATTTAACGCTTGATGTGTTAGCGAGGCAATCCATTCTGATTGATAAGCTAGAGCTTCCGCTTCAATCCAGCTGATCACGCCTTGTGCTGTCATTGCTTGTGTCCCGTTAATCAATGCTAAACCTTCTTTGGCAGATAATGCTAAAGGTTCACGTCCTAATTCATGTAATACATCAGCACTGTCTTTCTCTTCTTGTTGATAAAAGACTTTACCTTCTCCAATTAGAGCTAGCGCAAGGTGAGATAGAGGTGCTAAATCACCTGAAGCGCCTAAAGAACCTTGTTGTGGAATAATTGGAATAATACGTTCATTAATAAAATAAACTAATTGATCGACTAAATCAGTCGTAACACCTGAATGACCTTTCAACATTGTATTCAAACGTAAAATCATCATCACAAGTGCAACATCATGAGAAAACGGATCACCTGTACCGCAAGCATGTGAACGAATCAAGTTTACTTGAAGTTGGTTGTATTGTTGTGGATCGATTAAGACATCACTAAACAAACCGAATCCTGTTGTAATCCCATAAATCGTTTCTTTATTTTTAATAATATCTTCTACAATGGCACGGCTTTGCTTTACGCGTTCCATCGCATCAGATGAGATTGTTACCTTATCTTGCTGGTGTAAAAATTTTTTTATATCTTCAATTGTGAGCGATGCTCCGTTTAATTCTAGTGTCAATTGAATTACCCCCTCAGAAAATAAATGTATACAATTATCCCAAGTATACGCTTACATTTTTAGTAGGACAATAGATTCTGCCAAAGCCGTAGCGTGTTAATACGTCACTAGTTTAGCACGCTAAATTTTCATGATGACTTTCTATCAAAATAGAAACAATGATAAAGACAGTGGGGAATCATATGTTCTTACTTACTCTCACAAGACTTTACAAAATGTTCATTAAGTCTTAGAAGAGAAAGTGTTGACTTACCTAAACGATAGGTATAAGATGTTGTAATGCATTGAGAAACAATTAAAACTACAGGTATGAAAGGCTCACTCCATTGACTAGGGTGTGCTTAAATTTTATAAATAATCAATACATCGAAAACCTAAAGCTCCATTGTATGAAGCTTAAGTGTAAAATGAATGGGTTATGGAGGGATTATGGTGGAAATTTTAACAGATGTTACGATTCCAAAACGAAAAGATGAGACACATAAAGGAGATTACGGCAGAATCTTATTAATTGGCGGAAACGCAAATTTAGGCGGCGCAATTATTATGGCTGCACGTGCATGTGTGTATAGCGGAAGCGGTTTGATTACAGTTGCGACACATCCGACGAATCATGCGGCTTTACATTCTCGCTGTCCTGAAGCAATGGTTGTCGACATTAATGATACGAAGATGTTAACGAAACTAATCGAAACATCAGACAGTATTTTAATCGGCCCTGGACTTGGTCTAGACTTTAAAGGTAATAATGCGATGACATTCTTACTTCAAAATATCCAACCGCATCAGAACCTGATTATTGATGGTGATGCGATTACGATTATGAGTAAATTAAAAGTAGAAGTGCCTAAATGTCAAAATGTCGTGTTCACACCGCACCAAATGGAATGGGAAAGATTAAGCGGCATTCCAATTGAAGAACAAACCTATGAACGTAACCGTGAAGTTGTAGATCAAATGCACTCTGCAGTGGTCTTAAAACAACATGGTACAGAAATCTATTTAAAAGATAATACGTATAAACTAGAAATCGGCACACCCGCTATGGCAACTGGCGGCATGGGTGATACATTATCTGGTATTATCACAAGCTTTATCGGTCAGTTTGATGACTTTGATTACGCGGTTAAAACTGCGACATATGTGCATAGTTATATTGGTGAACACTTATCTAAAGAGATGTACGTAGTTCCACCATCTAACTTAATTGCGGAAATTCCATATGCGATGAAGCGTTTAGAAGAAAAAGAAGATTAAACTTAATCTATTAACAGTAATAAAAAAAAGCTTTCTGCTTAACCTAGTGGTTTTGCAGAAAGCTTTTACTTTATCTATTACTATCTATTATTCTTCGTCGTTATCTTCATCATCTTCTGAATCTGCGTTTTTAATATCTTCGTTCACACGATCCATGAAGTCTTGTCTTAATTCTGTACGTTCACCGTCTTCTTCTACAGTTTCATCTAATACTTCTGTGTGAATTGTACGGTCATCATCTTCTGATTCTACGACTTCTTCACTAATTGTTGGTGTTGGTCCATTTTCACCTGGATTTGTTTCATCTTCAGAAGTACCTTCTAATTCATCTTCTGGTTCTTCTTGAACTTTCGCTACAGTAGAAACAAATTGTTCATCGCTCAAGCGGATTAATCTTACCCCTTGTGCTGAACGTCCGTTTTGTGAAATGTCGCCGACATCGATACGGATAATCACACCATGATTTGTGACAATCATTAAGTCTTCTTCGCCTGTTACTGTTGTGATGCAGACGATATCACCGTTTTTCTCAGTAATCGTAGCTGTTTTGATACCTTTACCGCCACGGTTAGATACACGGTATTCTTCAAGCGGTGTACGTTTACCGTAACCATTTTCAGTGACTACTAATACTTCATCTTCACTATCACCATTTGCGACCGCAAGTCCTACGACTTCGTCACCTTCACGTAAGGTAATACCTTTCACACCAGCTGCTGTACGGCCAAGCGGACGTAAGAGTGATTCTTTGAAGCGGATAAGTGACGCACGTGATGTACCAAGTAAGACATCTTTTGAGCCATCCGTAAGACGTACCGCTACTAATTCATCTTCATCTCTGAAGTTGATCGCAATCTTACCGTTTCTATTGATATGTGAGAAGTTGCTTAGAGATGAACGTTTCACAATACCATGTTTGGTTGCGAAGATTAAGAATGCATCTTCTTTCTCTAAGTCTTTTACCGCAATCATTGTGCTGATGACTTCATCATTTTCAAGTTCAATTGCGTTGATAACTGGAATACCTTTAGACTGACGTGAGAGTTCCGGTACTTCATAACCTTTCAGTTTATAAACACGACCTTGGTTCGTAAAGAACAACACATGGTCATGCGTGCTCAACGAAACAATCTGACTCACGAAGTCTTCTTCTAATGTATTCATGCCTTGAACACCGCGACCGCCACGATTTTGTGCACGGTAGGTAGAAACAGGTAAACGTTTGATGTAGTTATTATGACTTAATGTAATCACAATTTGTTCTTCTGGAATTAAGTCTTCATCTTCGATTTGGTCTAAACCGCCAAGTTGAATTTCAGTACGACGTTCATCACCATAACGTTCTCTGACTTCGATTAATTCATCACGAACAAGTTGTAATAATTTTTCTTCGTCAGCAAGAATTGCTCTTAATTCTTCGATGTACGCAATCAAGTCGTTATATTCAGATTCAATTTTGTCTCTTTCTAAACCTGTTAAACGTCTTAAACGCATATCTAGAATAGCTTGTGCTTGACGCTCAGACAATTTGAAACGTTCTTGTAAACGTTCCATTGCTACTTTATCTGTATCAGATTCACGGATTGTTGTGATGATTTCATCAATGTGGTCTAACGCAATACGTAGACCTTCTAAGATATGTGCACGGTCTTCAGCTTTTTTCAAGTTGTATTCAGTACGTCTGCGTACGACAACTTTTTGATGCTCTAAGTATTCGACCAATGCTTCTTTTAAGTTAATTAATTTCGGTCTGCCATTGATTAAGGCAATCATGTTTACACCGAATGAAGTTTGTAATGGTGTTTGTTTGTATAAGTTATTTAGAATAACACTCGCATTCGCATCTTTACGGACATCAATTACAACACGTACGCCAGTACGTAAACTTGTTTCGTCACGTAAGTCTGTAATACCGTCGATTTTTTTGTCGCGTACTAATTCTGCGATTTTTTCAATCATACGTGCTTTGTTGACTTGGAATGGAATTTCAGTCACAACGATACGTTGACGACCGCCGCCACGTTCTTCAATTTCAGCACGTGCACGCATTTGAATAGATCCGCGTCCTGTTTCATAAGCACGACGGATACCGCTCTTACCTAAAATTAAACCAGCAGTCGGGAAGTCCGGCCCTGTAATATCTTCCATCAATTCTGCGATTGTGATATCAGGGTTATGACTTAAACTTAATACACCATTGATGACTTCTGTCATGTTGTGTGGTGGGATGTTTGTTGCCATACCTACTGCGATACCTGCAGCACCGTTTACTAAGAGGTTAGGGAAACGTGCCGGTAAGACTTCCGGCTCTCTTTCCGTACCGTCATAGTTATCGATAAAGTTGATTGTATCTTTATTGATATCTCTTAATAATTCAGTCGCAAGTTTTGTCATACGTGCTTCTGTATAACGCATTGCAGCTGCCCCATCGCCATCCATGGAACCGAAGTTACCTTGACCGTCTACAAGAGGATAACGATAGCTGAAATCCTGAGCCATACGTACCATGGCTTCATAGATAGATGAGTCACCGTGAGGGTGATATTTACCCATTACGTCACCTACGATACGTGCGGATTTCTTATACGGTTTATCAGGCGTCATCCCTTGTTCGTTCAACCCATACAAAATACGACGATGTACCGGTTTCAAACCATCTCTGACGTCTGGCAAAGCACGAGATACGATAACACTCATCGCATAGTCTAAGAACGATTCACGCATCTCGTTACTAATATTTCGTTCAATTATTCTTGATTCAGGATATTCAGCCATCAAGATTGCCTCCTTAAGTTATTAATTCCGTAGCTGTTTCGCTGATTCATAGCTTCCAAAATTAGAAATCCAAGTTTGCGTAAACCGCATTTTCTTCGATGAATTGACGACGGTTCTCTACAACATCGCCCATTAACATTTCGAAAGTTAAATCCGCTTCAATCGCATCTTCTAATGTTACTTGCAGCATTGAACGATGCTCTGGATTCATTGTTGTTTCCCATAATTGATCTGCATCCATTTCACCTAAACCTTTATAACGGGCAATAGACCATTTCGGTGTCGGCTTCAATTCAGATTTCAATTTCTCTAATTCACGTTCGTTAAAGACATAGTACTTTTGTTTACCTTGTGTCAATTTGAATAAAGGCGGTTGTGCAATATATACATAGCCCGCTTCAATCAATGGACGCATGAAACGATAGAAGAATGTCAATAACAGTGTTCTGATATGCGCACCATCCACGTCAGCATCTGTCATGATGACGATTTTGTGATAACGTGCTTTCGAAATATCGAATTCTTCTCCGATACCGGTACCGAATGCAGTAATCATAGAACGGATTTCATTGTTATTTAAGATTCTGTCTAAACGTGATTTTTCAACGTTCAAGATTTTACCACGCAGCGGTAAAATCGCTTGTGTTCTTGAATCACGGCCAAGTTTTGTAGACCCCCCGGCAGAGTCACCTTCGACGATGAAGATTTCACTTTCTTCAGGGTTTTTACTTGAACAGTCAGCTAATTTACCAGGTAAACTTGAAACCTCTAACGCTGATTTTCTACGTGTCACTTCACGTGCTTTTTTAGCTGCGATACGTGCACGAGAAGCCATCATACCTTTTTCGACAATAATACGAGCAACTTGTGGATGTTCTAATAAGAATCGTTCCATATCCTCTGTGAAAAGTCTGTCTACGATTTGACGAACTTCAGAGTTACCAAGTTTCGTTTTGGTTTGTCCTTCGAATTGAGGGTTACTGTGCTTAATTGAAACAACCGCTGTTAAACCTTCACGTGTATCTTCACCAGATAAACGCTCTTTATCATCTTTCATAATGCCTTGTTGGATACCATAGCTGTTCAATACACGTGTCAACGCACGTTTAAAGCCGTCTTCATGTGTACCGCCTTCGTAAGTATGGATATTGTTGGCATAAGATAATAAGTTTGTTGAGAAACCGCTGTTGTATTGCAATGCAATTTCAACTTCCACGTCGTCTTTACGGTCATGTAAGTAAACCGGCTCATCAAATAAAGGCTCTTTATTCTCGTTGATTAACTCAACGTAAGATTTAATACCGCCTTCATAGTGATATGAGTCTTCTTTTACTTCTTCACCGCGTTCATCACGTAAAGTAAGCTGAATACCTTTGTTTAGGAAAGCTAACTCACGAATACGTTTTTGAAGCAATTCATACTGATATGTTGTTGTTTCAGTAAAGATTTCAGGGTCAGCTTTAAAGCGAATTTCAGTTCCTGTATGCTCTGTTTCGCCAACCACTTTCAAATCATATTGTGGAACCCCGCGTTTATACGCTTGGTTATAAATTTTATTATTACGGTGTACAAACACTTCTAATGTTTCAGAAAGTGCGTTAACAACTGAAGAACCTACACCATGCAGACCGCCTGATACTTTGTATCCGCCACCGCCGAATTTACCACCGGCGTGTAGTACAGTTAAGATAACCTCAACTGCAGGACGACCCATTTTTTCTTGAATATCAACTGGAATACCACGGCCGTTATCTGTTACACGAATCCAGTTATCTTTCTCGATAATGACTTCGATTTTATCAGCATAGCCAGCTAATGCTTCGTCAATACTATTATCTACAATTTCCCATACAAGATGGTGCAGACCTCTTTCTGAAGTCGATCCGATATACATACCTGGACGTTTACGAACGGCTTCAAGTCCTTCTAATACCTGTATTTGTCCAGCACCATAATCTTCCGTGTTGTTCACATCTGACAATGCTTCCACCTTCACTTTCTATCACTTGATAATTTCACCTTGATTGATTCGGTAAAGTTTTGCATGTTTCATAATTTCATGATCAATACCTTCTACAGACGTTGTAGTCACAAATGTCTGCACCTTATCTTGAATTGTACTCAGCAGGTGAGTCTGACGAGAGTCATCTAATTCACTCAGCACGTCATCAAGCAATAAGATAGGGTATTCGCCGACTTCTTTGTTAATCAGTTCAATCTCAGCCAGCTTAATTGATAATGCAGATGTCCGCTGTTGACCTTGTGAGCCATAAGTCTGAGCATCCATCCCATTAACGTTAAAACCTAAATCATCACGGTGTGGACCATAAAGTGCCACGCCGCGTTCTATCTCTCTGTCCATATTGTCAGCCATCAATTGCTGCACTTCTTCAAACAAAGCCGCTTCATCCTCAGTATCAGACAGTTTCAAGCTTGGACGATATTTAACCTCTAAACTTTCTCTGTTATCTGTAATACTGGCATGAATCGGTTGTGCAAGCACTTCTAATTCCTCGATAAAGTGCGCACGCTTCAAAGTGACTTTAAGCGCATATTCCGCAAATTGCTGATTTAATACCTCAAGCATTGTGCGGTCTGTTTTCTGCTTAATCTGAAGCTGTTTTAAGTAATTGTTCTTTTGTTTCAAAATCCGTTGATATTGAGACAAATCATTCAGGTAAACCGCAGACATCTGACCCAGCTCCATATCAATAAAGCGACGTCTGACTTGCGGTGACCCTTTGACAATATTCAGGTCCTCTGGGGCAAAAAGAACAACATTCAAGTGTCCGATATATTGTGTCAGACGATGTTGTTCTAAATGATTTACTTTAACCTTTTTGCCTTTTTTAGTTATAAACATGGTTAATGGCATCTTCCCATGTCTGTAACTCAGCTCACCTTCTATTTTAGCATACTCAGCCCCAAAGCGTATGAGCTCTTTATCATTTGAAGTCCGATGGCTTTTTGCTAATGCAAGTGTGTAAATGGATTCTAATAAATTAGTTTTGCCTTGCGCATTTTCACCAATCAAAATATTCACATCTGGATGGCAATCCAATGCGACTTCTTCATAATTGCGATAATTTTCAAGTTGGAGTGCATTTAATTTCATTGGTCACCTTGATGAGCAATTACAAAAGAACCCACTTCAGGAATTTCAATTTGATCGCCATCTTCGAGTTTTTTGCCACGACGTGTTTCACGTTCACCGTTTAAGAAAACTTCGAAATCTTTTAAAAACCATTTTGCCTGTCCACCTGATTCAATAATGCCTTCAGTTTTCAGGAATTGTCCTAAAGTAATGTCACCTTCAACCATGATTTTTTCAGTCAACACACTCACTCCATTTCTTTATAAGGTCATTAATATATTATACCTTTTTTCGTAATAAATTTCATGTATGAACGGTTGAAATCTAGCGTTTTCTCATCATTTTTTCACGTTAACCTCATAATTTGATTTTTTTAGCGTCTTTAATTCTCATTTTTCGCATTTTAAAAGGTGACATTGAACATTTAAAGCTCATCGATATTTTTATCCTAAATAATTTTAAAGTGCATTCAGCGACATCTGAGACACTTTAAAATGAATTCCACGTTGTTATTTTGGATCTGTCATAAAAAAACGGAAACCCTTCAAGAGGATTTCCGTTTTTTAAAGTGAATGTCACCTTTTATTTTTGAGATTAATACGTTCTGATTGGCAAGATTAATTGCACAACTGAATCGTCATCTTTTGGTTTTAAAGTGAATGGTTTCATCGTACCGAAGAATTCTACTTCAACTTCGTCATTATCGATTGCTTTTAAAGCATCCATCATGTACTTAGAGTTGAATGAAATTTTCAAGCTGCTGCCTTCCACACTATTTGCGTCTACATCTTCTTTTACCGTACCAATTTCTGGTGATGTAGAAGAAAGCTCAACTTCTTGATTGCCAGTGCTTAATTTGATGACGTTATTACCGCCTTCACGTGCAAGCAATGACGCACGATCAATCGCGTGATAGAAATCACTGTTGCTCATTTCAATTTTTGTTTCGTAGTTCTCTGGGAATAAACGAGACGTATCTGGATAATGTCCTTCAAGTAATCTTGAAATGAAATTGATGTTGCCGACTTTAAATAACACTTGGTTAGATGCAAAGAAGATATTGATGTCATCTTCTGAATCAGTGACAATTTTATTGAGTTCAGCTAAAGCTTTACCTGGAATGATGACATTTTTATTTTCAATGTCTTCGTCTTCTAGTTTTAATTTACGAACTGCTAAACGGTGTGAGTCAGTGGCAGTGCATATTAATTCATTATCTTGAATCAACCAGTTCACACCAGTTAAAACTGGCCGTGTTTCTGAGGTGGACACTGCGAAGTTTGTTTGTGCGATTACGTTTTTAAGTACTTTGATTGGTAATTGAATTGCGTCATCTTGAGAAACTTGAGGTAATAAAGGATATTGATCTGGGTCTAAACCGCTCAAGTTGAACTCTGAGTGACCTGAAGTAATCAATGTTTGGAATTGCTCATTTGTTGATAACTTCACATCTTTGCCTGGTAATTTTTTAATAATGTCTACAAAGAAACGACCAGGAAGTACAACGGATCCTGTTTCAGCAATCGTTACAATCTCTTCTCCGTCAACTTCTTTAGGGATTGAAATTTCAATTGAAATCTCTGAATCTGAACCTGTTAAAATAATGCCTTCTTCTTTAGCATCAATCTTGATACCAGTTAAGATTGGCAATGTTGTTCTTGGTGAAATGGCTTTTAGTGTGTCATTTAATTGATTTATGAAATAGTCTCTTTTAATAGTGAATTCCATCATAAATTTTAAACTCCTTCCAGTCGTTTATAAATTAATTATATAGGTTTTAAAACCGTAGTAATAGTAGTAGGGGCTGTGGATAAGTGGATAACCGAGCTAAAACCTTGGCACGTAAAGTTATGCACATGTGGATAAACTGTGTATGGTGTGTACAACTTTTGCACATTGTCCACAATGACGATTTTCGCTGCTGTATTATAACAGCTTCGATTTCTCACTTATTTTTACCCGAATTGCTAGTAAAATTGTTTAAATGTTTACTGATTTCGAATTTCTTTCTCCAAATTTTCCACTTCTTGTTTGAAAATCGGATCTTTTTCCATATCTACCCGAATTGTTCTATGAGCATGAATCACAGTTGTATGATCACGTCCTCCGAACTCTTCTCCGATTTTAGGAAGGGAGAAATCTGTAAGTTCGCGTGATAGATACATCGCGATTTGACGCGGATAGGCAATGGATTTTGTACGTTTTTTCGCAATGAAATCTTCTTGGCGCACATTGTAATATTGACCGACTACTTTTTGAATATCTTGGATTGTGATTTTCTTAGATTTCGGTGTTTGAATAATATCTTTAAGTGCTTCAGCAGTCAGTTCAGTCGTGATGGGTTCGCCTTGTAATCTGGAATAGGCGATGACGCGAGTTAATGCACCTTCTAATTCACGAATGTTCGACTGAATTTGATTTGCGATATAGGTTAAAGATTCTAATGGAATATCCACATCTTCTTCCTCTAATTTTTTCTGCAGAATCGCCATTCTTGTTTCATAATCAGGCGGTGTGATATCAACGATTAAGCCCCATTCGAAGCGTGAACGCAGACGATCTTCTAATTTTGAAATTTCTTTTGGTGGTCGGTCACTTGAAATCACAATTTGTTTTTCTGCTTGGTGTAAGTCATTGAAAGTATGGAAGAATTCTTCTTGTGTTTGTTCTTTGTTTTGAATGAACTGGATATCATCAATCAATAGAACATCAATGTTTCTGTATTTTTCACGGAATTGTTCCGTTTCGTTATCACGAATAGATTTGATGAATTCATTCGTGAATTTTTCACTTGATGTGTAGATGACTTTAGCATCTTTATTATTTTGTAGAACATAATGACCGATGGCATGCATCAAGTGGGTTTTGCCTAAACCTACGCCTCCGTAGATGAAGAGCGGGTTGTAAGCTTTTGCGGGTGCTTCCGCGACTGCAAGACTTGCAGCATGGGGGAAGCGGTTCCCAGGTCCGATAACAAAAGTTTCGAATGTGTTATGTGCGTTAAACTGATCTTCGCTGCTGCTTAGGAAACCGGGAGTTTCCGTTTCTTTTTCTGGTTGTTTGTCTTTTTGATCATCTTTAAGTTTTTTATCAGCTGTTAAATCGCTTTGAATGACAAAACGAGGTTTAAGCGGCGTTCCAATCGCTTTTTCAAACAAATTTTCTACAATATCCATGTATTGCTTCTTTAGAAAATTTTGAATGAAGTTATCTTCGACTAAAATAATCGCTTCGGATTTTTCGATGTCGATCAGCTTTGTTTTTGGAGGCTCAAACCAAGTTGAGTAACTGACTTCTGCCAATTCGCTTTTAGCTAATTCAAGAACTTTTTCCCAAATTTCTTCTTTTGACATATAAACTCCATCTTTCTTTAAAATTTTTTGACTTATACACAAAATCACACCCCGTGGATAACTTTCCACACAGGCTGTTAATAATTATCCACAAGTTAATCACAATCGGTGGATAACTTTATTTGATTTTGTGTTATACACAGAAAAAATGTTGATAATTGTAAGTTGTAAACCGTTTATTTATCAAACCTTACAAGACTTATCCACACAATTATACTTATTAACAAATCTACCTGTCAAACTCTTGTGGATATGTGGTTTTTATGTGCAAACGTCTGTGTATAGTAACATAATTATCCACAGAATGTCACTGTTCATCTGTGAATAAGTGGATAACTTTTTGGATATATCTCCCTTAAAATGTACTTGCTTTATAAGGTTGAATTTGTTATATTTTAGTAGTTGCTTGAATTATGACTAAGATATTGATAATTGAACTAAGTAAGGTAAGCCTTTTGATATAGATGCTTAACCTTTCGCAGACACCGTAGAAATACTTCGGTGATACTTGGTAGAAGGCTGTAATATCTCGGTTATATTAGATGAGGCTGTAGATGCAGATCTTTTCCAAGACTCTCATCACATTTGTTAGATGAGAAAGCGACTATAAATGAAGATAGATTCGATATGGAGGTGTTTTTACATGGTAAAACGTACTTATCAACCAAATAAACGTAAACACAGTAAAGTTCATGGTTTCAGAAAACGCATGAGCACTAAAAATGGCCGTAAAGTATTAGCGCGTCGTCGTCGCAAAGGCCGTAAAGTTTTATCAGCATAAGATCACTGACCTATCAGTGGTCTTTTTTTTGCTTTCATGCAGGTAAAAAAGATACACGGGTTGGAAAATACAGTTCTGATTCTTTACACTAGAACGTAATGATAGGGTAGGGGAGCAGCAAGAATAGAAAAATAAGTGAGTGATGGAAGTGGAAAAAGCATATCGCATTAAAAGAAATAGCGATTTTCAAACGATTTATAGAAGAGGAAAGTCATTCGCAAATCGCCAATTTGTCGTTTATGTCATGCCAGATAAAAATTTGACTCATTTTCAATTAGGAATCAGTGTTTCTAAAAAACTCGGCAATGCAGTGACACGCAATCGTATTAAAAGAGCAATCAGAGAAAATTTTAAAGTACATAAAGAAGATATGATTGCGAAAAAGATTATTGTTATTGCAAGACAACCTGCAAAAGATATGACTGTACTGGAAATTCAAAAAAGTTTAGAGCATGTACTTAAAATTGCAAAACTATTCAATAAGAGAATAAAGTAGACAAACCGAAGTCTTATATCAGACAAACGTGAGTCTAACCTCCATAGAATTCGAACACATATGTGGCAATTCACAATAAAAGTCATTACAATTATAGAGTTAGAAATTTAAGTAGAGGAGGCGAAGCAGCATGTTGGATTTAGATACAATTACCAGTATTTCTACTCCGATGGGAGAGGGTGCGATTGGTATTGTCCGTTTATCAGGAAGTCGTGCAATCGAAATCACTGATAAACTCTATAAAGGAAAGAAACCATTAGCTGAAGTAGATTCGCATACAATTAATTATGGACATATTGTCGATCCTGATACGAATGAAGTAGTAGAAGAAGTAATGGTATCCGTGCTGCGTGCACCAAAAACATTTACAAGAGAAGATATCGTAGAAATTAACTGTCACGGCGGAATCTTAACGATTAATCGTGTGTTAGAACTTACAATGACGGCTGGTGCTAGAATGGCTGAACCTGGGGAGTATACAAAACGCGCATTCTTAAATGGCCGTATTGATTTATCTCAAGCTGAAGCAGTCATGGATTTCATTCGTTCTAAGACAGACCGAGCGTCTAAAGTTGCGATGAATCAGATTGAAGGACGTTTAAGTGATATGATCAAACGTCAACGTCAATCTATCTTAGAAATCCTAGCACAGGTTGAAGTGAACATTGACTACCCAGAATATGACGATGTTGAAGATGCGACAACTGAATTCTTATTAGAGAAATCAGAAGAAATCAAATCAGAAATCGATCGTCTTTTAGCTACAGGTACACAGGGTAAAATCATGAGAGAAGGACTTTCGACAGTTATAGTCGGTAAGCCTAACGTCGGTAAGTCTTCTATGTTAAATAACTTGATTCAAGACAATAAAGCGATTGTGACAGAAGTTGCGGGTACTACGCGGGATGTCTTAGAAGAGTACGTCAATGTGCGTGGTGTACCACTTCGTCTCGTCGACACAGCAGGCATCCGTGAGACTGAGGACATTGTAGAAAAAATTGGTGTGGAACGTTCACGCAAAGCTTTAAGTGAAGCAGATTTAATCTTATTTGTCTTAAACTATAATGAAGCATTGACTGAAGAAGATGTTAAATTATATGAAGTCATCAAGAATGAAGATGCGATTGTCATTGTGAATAAAACAGATTTAGAACAACATCTTGATTTAGATGAAGTTCGTGATATGGTCGGAGATATGCCAGTTATTGAAACATCTATGTTAAAACAAGAAGGCATTGATCAATTAGAAGAACAAATTCGTGACTTGTTCTTCGGCGGTGAAGTTCAAAACCAAGATATGACTTACGTTTCAAACTCAAGACATATTTCATTGCTGAAACAAGCACGTCATTCGATACAAGATGCAATAGATGCAGCAGAAGCTGGTATCCCTATGGATATGGTTCAAATTGATTTAACAAGAACTTGGGAGATTTTAGGAGAGATTATCGGTGCTTCTGCAAGCGACGAATTGATTGACCAGTTATTCAGTCAGTTCTGTCTCGGAAAATAAAAAGGAGGACAAAGTATGGCTTTGGATTATGATGTAATTGTCATCGGTGCTGGGCATGCCGGTATTGAAGCAGGACTTGCTTCTGCACGACGCGGTGCCAACACATTGATGTTGACAATTAACTTAGATAACGTTGGCTTTATGCCATGTAACCCATCAGTAGGGGGACCCGCTAAAGGGATTGTCGTTCGTGAAATCGACGCACTCGGTGGTCAAATGGCTAAAACTATTGATAGAACGCATATTCAAATGCGTATGTTGAACACAGGTAAAGGACCTGCAGTACGTGCATTACGTGCACAAGCAGATAAAGCTTTATACCAACGTGAAATGAAACGTGTATTAGAAGATGAAGAAAACTTGCATATCATGCAAGGGATGGTAGATGAATTAATTATTGAAGATGACGAAATTAAAGGTGTCCGTACGAATATCGGTACAGAATACCGTTCAAAAGCCGTTATCGTCACAACAGGTACCTTCTTACGTGGTGAAATTATTTTAGGTAACTTGAAATATTCAAGTGGCCCTAACCACCAATTACCATCTATTACACTAGCGGATAACTTACGTGAACTTGGCTTTGAAGTCGTTCGATTCAAAACAGGTACACCGCCACGTGTAAACTCAAAAACAATCGATTATGATAAAACAGAAATTCAACCAGGCGACGATGTAGGTCGTGCATTCAGTTTCGATACAACTGAATATATCTTAGATCAATTACCATGCTGGTTAACTTATACAAATGATAAGACACACCAAGTGATTGATGACAACTTGCATCTGTCAGCGATGTACTCAGGTATGATTAAAGGTAAAGGCCCACGTTACTGCCCATCTATTGAAGATAAATATGTGCGTTTCCATGATAAACCACGTCACCAATTATTCTTAGAACCAGAGGGTCGTGATACGAACGAAGTATATGTTCAAGGTCTTTCAACAAGCTTGCCAGAACATGTACAACGTGAAATGCTACAAACAATTCCTGGTTTAGAAAAAGCAGACATGATGCGTGCTGGTTATGCGATTGAATATGATGCATTAGTACCGACACAATTATGGCCGACACTTGAAACTAAGAAAATCAAAAACTTATACACTGCAGGTCAAATTAACGGAACTTCAGGTTATGAAGAAGCGGCTGGTCAAGGTTTAATGGCTGGTATTAATGCTGCAGGTCGTGTATTAGGCACAGGCGAAAAAGTATTAAGCCGTTCTGATGCTTATATCGGTGTCTTAATTGATGACTTGATTACGAAAGGTACAAATGAGCCTTACCGTCTATTAACATCACGTGCAGAATATCGTTTATTATTACGTCATGATAATGCAGACCTACGTTTGACTGACCTAGGTCATGAATTAGGTTTAATTTCAGAAGAACGTTATGCACGTTTCAATGAAAAACGCGATCAAATCCAAGCAGAAATCGATCGTTTATCTAACATTCGTATCAAACCGAATGAACACACACAATCTGTGATTAAATCACGCAACGGTTCTCCATTAAAAGACGGTATCTTAGCAATTGAATTATTACGTCGTCCAGAAATGGATTATCAATCGATTCTTGATATTTTAGAAGAAGAACATCAAATTCCAGCTGACGTTGAAGAACAAGTTGAAATTCAAACGAAATATGAAGGTTATATCAATAAATCATTACAACAAGTAGAAAAAGTAAAACGTATGGAACAAAAGAAAATTCCACACGACTTGGACTATAGTAAAATTGACAGCTTAGCAAGTGAAGCACGTGAAAAATTAGCAGAAGTTAAACCATTGAACATTGCACAAGCGTCACGTATTTCAGGCGTTAACCCTGCTGATATTTCAATTTTACTGATTTATCTAGAACAAGGTAAGCTTGAAAGGGTGAAATAGATGAGTGTTGAATGGTTGGCTGACAAGCTAGAAACACATGGCATTACATTGAACGACCAACAAAAACAACAGTTTCAAACTTATTATGAAATGCTTGTAGAGTGGAATGAAAAAATGAACTTAACAAGCATTACAGATGAATCAGAAGTGTATTTGAAACATTTCTATGATTCAATTACTGCCGCATTTTATGTGGATATGACAAAAGAACTTAGTATCTGTGATGTAGGTGCAGGTGCTGGGTTCCCAAGTATCCCATTAAAAATTGTCTTTCCACAGTTAAAAGTGACAATTGTAGATTCGTTGAATAAACGTATCCAATTCTTAAATCATCTTGCCGATGCTTTAGGGTTACAAGGTGTCAGCTTTGTACATGAACGTGCAGAGAACTTTGGTAATACGCGTGGAGACAACCGGGAGTCTTATGACATTGTGACAGCACGTGCAGTTGCACGTCTGACAGTGTTAAGTGAGTTATGCTTGCCGTTAGTGAAAACAGGCGGCCATTTCGTAGCGATGAAGTCTTCTAAAGGTGAAGAAGAGTTAGAAGAAGCACGCTTTGCGATTGGGGTCTTCGGCGGCAGAGTCGAAGCGGTTGAAACTTTTGAATTGCCTGAAGATGCAGGTGAGCGCCAAATTATCATCATTGAAAAGCGTAGTAAAACGCCTAAGAAATATCCGAGAAAAGCCGGAACGCCTAACAAATCTCCTTTACTAAAATAAAAATAAATATTAGTATATAATTATATTTAGAGGGAGAGATTGCGGAATGAAAAAGCCTTTTTCTAAACTATTCGGTTTAACAAATAAAGATGAAGAAATGACAGGCGCTACTGAAGATGAACGCAATAATCATGTTGAATCAATTCAAATTGAAAAGATTGTGCCGAACCGCTATCAACCAAGACAAGTCTTTGATCAAAGCAAGATTAATGAACTTGCGGAATCCATCCAAGAACATGGATTGCTACAACCGATTGTGGTACGACCGATTGAAGAAGGAATGTATGAAATCATAGCTGGGGAACGTCGCTTCAGAGCTATGAGCAGTATTCATATGGCTTATGCAGATGTGATTATTCGTGATATGACGGATGAAGAAACAGCAGTCGTCGCTTTAATAGAAAATATTCAACGTGAGAATTTATCAGCAGTTGAAGAAGCAGAAGCCTATCAGAAACTGTTAGAGCTTGGAGACACGACACAAAGTGAATTAGCGCAAAGTGTCGGTAAAAGCCAAAGCTTTATCGCAAACAAGCTGCGTTTACTGAAACTTGCTCCTAAAGTGCTTACGAAACTTTCAGAAGGCAAGATTACAGAACGTCACGCACGTGCTTTGTTAAGTTTATCTCACGAAGAACAAGAAGAAATGGTCCAAATTATTATTGATCAACACTTGAACGTGAAACAAACAGAAGCGAGAGTCAAAGCCAAAGTAGGACCTGAAAAAGTTAAAGCTGTGCCGCTTCAATTCGCCAAAGATTTGACGAAAGCACGCGAAACTCTACAAAACAGCTTTGAAACTATCGAACAAAGTGGAATCCGTGTCGAACAAAAAGAACGCGACCACGATGATTATTTAGAAATTAAAATCAGAGTATATAAACGTTAACAACCATTCGCCTCGTTGCGAGTGGTTTTTTATTTTCTTAAATAAAAAGTGAACAACTAATAGCTTTTTGTATATAATAGAAAAGGATGAGATATTGAAAGTGAAGGAGAATTAAGACATCTATGAAATTACAGCATTTATTTACTTCAGCAGCAGTTTTAACCCTTTTATTAGCTGGATGCAGTCACAATGAAAAACAAAATGATTCTGCAAAGCAAGAAGCAAAAAGTAAAACGGATAATAAAAAAAGCGAACACAAATCAACTTCCAAAAAAGAAAATGAAGCAAACAAAGATGCGCAACAAATAGAGAAGACAGTCAGCCAATTAACAATTAATGAGAAAATAGCATTAGCAATGTTTTTACCACAAGAAAAAACAAACTATATGATATCAGCTGATGAGTTATTGAATCATTCATATATAAGATATACGCATGGTGTAGATCTTGGTAAGATGTTAGGCGATAAGGCAACAAAACAATCTATTCAAGAGTATCATTTAAATAAAATGTTACCTGAAAGAATTACAGATGTGCCACAAAACGTAAAATTTTATGAACCTGAAGAAACTAAGCAAAACTTTGCTGAGCTATTTGGTTTTACAGGAAACCAGATTATTATTGCAGGTAGTCAAAGTCCTAAGACTTATGATGAAATTTTAAAAGAACGTGGAACTCATATCTATAACTTAGAAGATTTATACAAACAATATGGTCATAATCCAAACTTTAAAAAGGTCGTAAGTTTGGTTAAAGTAAGCGAATCAGTGAGAAATCCAGAGAGTGATAATGCATCTTCTTCTAAAGAAACAGATAATGCTACTTCAAATAATAAACAAAGAAGAAAGTTAAGTCCTGGTGATGTATATACACCAGATGGTAACATGAATAGTCAAGTTGCAATACACAAGGTAGAAGAATATATAGGACATAAACTAGATCCACGAAAATATGAATTTAATGGGCCTCCTAAAAGACATTTCGTTGATGATTACACATTGGATCATACATGGACTGTTAATTTTAGAAATTTAGAAACACATACACAGTATAATTATTCAGTTGATAAAGATGGAAAAGTAGAAAAACTAGATAACTTTGGTACGCCACCAGAGTAGTACTTGGTTCTGCAGTATAATACTGCAGAACTTTTGTATTTGGTAGGATCGGCTACTTATGGTAAAAAATCCTCTTTATTTAAACTTTTAAATTAAAATTGTCAGAGTGTCTTTTGAAAGAGTAATAAATAATCATACTTAACTCGATTACTTTCTTTTAATTTAGGACAATATGTGTCCCGTATCTTCTATATAATGAAATTATATATTCAAATATACAAAGAGGAGCAAGCTATCTATGAAATTTAAACATGTATTGACTACCGCTGCAGCACTTTCAATATTACTGGCAGGTTGCGGCTCAAATGAAAAACAAGAAGATACGAAAAAACACGAAGAAAAAGAGAAAGCAAATCATCAAAAAGCAGAGAAAAAAGAAAACACACAACATGAACAAACAACAAAACATGAGAAGTCACATACTCATAAACAAACAACAGAACAAGCTATCAGCCAACTGACACCGCAAGAAAAAGTCGCTTTGGCGTTATACGCACCTAAAACAGCTGAATTTACAGTGACAGCAAATGAATTATTAAACCATAGTTATGTTCAAAATACGAATGGAGGTTCGCGACAACGAGAAATTCAACAGTTAACACTTTATACAGGTAGTTCTGAAATCGTAACTAATAAACCTCAAAATATGGTGATTTATGGCACAACTAATTCTAAAGGTCCATTTGCGGCAGTTATTGGTGTGAGTGATACACAAGTGTTGGTATCAGGGACACAAGGTATCAATCCATATCAACAGTTAGCAAACATGGGAGCAGTTTATAACCTTAAAGATCTATATAAACAATACAAAGATGAACCGAACTTTAAACAAGTGGCAAATTTAATCCGAATCACAAATCAAGATGCACAATCAGTAGCACAAGAAAGTAATAGTAATTCAAGCTCTGAAAGTCGCTCATCTTCTTCTGAAGGTAAAGTCACACGTGCGAATGTAATTGATAAAGTAGAAGAATATGAAGGCCACAAACTAGATACAAGCACGTATACGTATAAAGAACCTGAACAAAAGAGTGATGGAAGCTGGGGCTTCTCATTTGTGGATAAATCGGGTGATTTAGCAGGATCATACATTGTAAAAGCAGATGGTTCAGTGGAAAAATTTGATTCTAAAGGACAACCTGAATAATAAATAGTGACTCTACGGCTTTTAGTGAGCTGTAGAGTTTTTCATTTCAACTTAAATTGATAAATATCAGAATTTTTAGTACAATAGAAGTCATTAAAACTTATCTAGAGAAGTAGAGGGAATTGGCCCGATGACGCTTCAGCAACAGAAGATTCAACCATTGAATCTGACTGTGCTACATCCAACAAGTATAACTTGAAAGATAGGTGCCATATACATAGAAAGCTATATGTCGCTTATAGGTGATATATAGCTTTTTTAATAGGCGTATCAAACAAAGGGGGAACTTAAATGGTGATTTCAAGAAGATTAGCGAAGATACCAGATAGTTATTTCGGAAAAACAATGGGGAGAAAGATAGAACATGGTCCGCTTCCTCTCATCAATATGGCAGTAGGCATCCCAGATGGGGAAACGCCTAAAGGCATTGTCGATGAATTTGCGAACGCATTACGTGTGCCTGAAAACCAGAAATACGGTGCGTTTCATGGTAAAGAGAGTTTTAAACAAGCAATTGTTGATTTCTATAAACGACAATATAATGTCGAATTAGACAAAGATGATGAAGTCTGTATTTTATATGGCACAAAGAATGGATTAGTTGGTTTGCCGAACTGTATCGTTAACCCTGAAGATTATGTCTTATTGCCAGACCCGGGTTATACAGATTACCTAGCAGGGGTGTTGTTCGCAGATGCGAAACCTTATGCGTTAGAGTTAGAACCGCCATATTATCAACCTGACTTTGATAAAGTACCAGGGGAAGTCTTAAGTCAGACTAAATTGATTTATTTAACGTATCCAAATAACCCGACTGGATCAACTGTTACACAAGATGTCTTTGATGATGTAGTTCAAAAGTTCAGAGGTACACAAACGAAAATTGTACATGATTTTGCCTATGCAGCGTTCGGTTTTGACCATAAAAATCCGAGTATTTTACAAACAGCTGGAGGTAAAGAAGTCGCAATCGAGGTGTATTCACTGTCTAAAGGCTATAATATGTCTGGCTATCGTGTCGGTTTCGCAGTCGGCAACAAAGATGTGATTCAAGCATTGAAGAAATATCATACACATCACCATGCGGGTATGTTTGGTGCGCTTCAAGATGCGGCGACATTTGCGCTTAATAACTATGATTATTTCTTAGATAAACAAAGTGAAGTTTTTAAAGCGCGTCGCGATCGTTTCACTGCGATTTTAGATGAAGGTAATATTCCTTACGAACCTATGACAGGTGGTATCTTCTTATGGTTGAAAGCACCAAAAGGATATGACGGAGAACAGTTTGTGGAGTTCTTACTTCAAGATCAATCTATTTTAGTAGCGCCAGGTATTCCATTTGGTGAGAATGGTCGTCATTATGTAAGGGTGTCTCTTGCGTTAGAGGATGAACAATTAGATGAAGCGGCGAAGCGGTTGAAATCACTTAGTGCGATGTACAAAGAATAATCTTTTATTTAAGTAGTAAATAAAATCCCTCATAACGTTATCATAGAGATGTTTATAGGTATATTATTGATTGTAAAAAGTTTTAAAATATTACTGTAATAAAAAACACTCAGGAACTGTGGAAAGTAGCTGAGTGTAAAAATGTTAGGCGTATGGTCTAAGCCATATTATACTTAGGCTTATGAGATAGTCGGTTGTGCTCTAACACAATCGGCTATTATTTATTATCTTTTAAACAAAATGAAGCACTGAATATAAAGTTTTTTGTTCACGGGGTGGTGGGACATGTACTTTATATTCAGTGCTTTTTTATAAGTAGTAAAAAGGAGTATAGTGATTACCCATTATCGGGAGAGTGGGTAATCGGAATTTACTTACTATTTTGTATCGGGTTCAAAATAGTAACGTTTATGAAAAGAATTGTTCTTATCGGGTTAAGAACAGTGGCGATTCATTGCCCCAATTCCTGTGGACCCAGGGCAATGTAGCCAACTTTTATTGTATTTATTCATAACTTTTAAAGGAGTTTCGTTTTTTAAGATTTAATAATGGCTGCATGTCATGGATGATCGCGGGTCCATGATTATGCGTTTGGCTTAATCGCAAATGCGCGGACCGGGAATCCTGGCGCATCTGCCGGTTTTGGACATATTGTATAAATCACTGCGCCTCGTTCTGGAAGGCGGTCTAAATTCGTTAGGAGCTCAATTTGGTACGTGTCTTGTCCGAGTACATAACGTTCACCAATCAAGTCGCCATGTTTTGCGACATCAACGGAAGCGTCTGTATCGAATGTTTCATGACCGACTGAACGTACGTCGCGTTCTTCAAGTAAGAATTGTAATGCATCGAGTGCCCATCCGGGTGCGTGAGGGTTACCTTCAGCATCTTTATTCTCAAATTGTTCCACATTCGGCCAACGGTGTGACCAATCGCTGCGGAATGCGACAAACGTATCAGGTTCGATTCGACCATGTTGTGCTTCCCACTCAAGTAAATGCTCGCGCGTTAAACGGAAATCGGGGTTTTCCGCAACTTCTTTAGAGTAATCAAGTACGATAAGCGGTAACACTAATTCTTTCAAATCTAATTCATGTAAATATCTTCTGTTTTCGACAAAGTGGATGGGGGCATCGATATGTGTGCCGTATTGTGTGGCAACACTCCATCTTTGTACAAAATAACCATCTTCTGCAACGGTACTGATTGTATCAATATATGCTGCTTCTAATGCGCTGAAATGTGGGCTGTCTGTGTCAAAGGTATGGGTTAAATCCACCCATTCACTTTCTTTTAGACTTTTCAGCTGATCCCATAAAGGATAACTCATTATAAACACCTCATGACTGCTTAAAATTGTAGGGCTGATAATAAGTGTATTTACGAGTGAGTTTTAAGACTGCAGGCTCACTCGTAAACCACTCATGACAAGTGAATTAAGCTGTTTCTTGTCCTTCTTTGCTTCTTAATTTTTTAACTGCTGAAACTAATACTGTTAATGCTTCTTTTACTTGATCTTCGTTACGTGTTTTCAAACCGCAGTCTGGGTTAACCCAGAATAATGAACGGTCGATTTCTTGTAAACCACGGTTGATTGCGACTGTGATTTCTTCTTCAGTCGGAATACGTGGACTGTGAATATCATATACACCTAATCCGATACCTAAATCATATGTTACATCCTCGAAGTCTTTGATTAAAGCACCATGGCTGCGTGATGTTTCGATTGAGATAACATCTGCATCCAAGTCGTGGATAGTATGGATGATTTCGCCGAATTGAGAATAGCACATATGCGTATGGATTTGCGTCGCATCTGACACTGAAGACGTTGCTAAGCGGAATGAACGTAACGCTTGTTTCAAGTATTCTTCATGGTATTCAGAGCGTAATGGTAAACCTTCACGTAATGCTGGTTCATCTACTTGGATAATTTTGATACCTGCATCTTCTAATGCTAAAACTTCTTCATTGATAGCTAAAGCGATTTGATCTTGTACTTCGTGACGTGGGATGTCTACACGTTCGAATGACCAGTTTAAGATAGTTACAGGACCTGTCAACATACCTTTTACAGGGTGGTCAGTTAAGCTTTGCGCATAAGCTGTTTCTTCCACTGTGATTGGTTTAGTCCATTTAACATCTCCATAAATCACTGGTGGTTTAACAGCACGAGATCCGTATGATTGAACCCAACCGTATTTTGTAACTAAGAAGCCTTGTAAACGTTCACCGAAGAACTCAACCATGTCATTACGTTCGAACTCACCATGTACGAATACATCTAAGCCGATATCTTCTTGGATTTGAATCCAGCGTGCGATTTCATCGCGTAAGAATTGGTTATATTCTTCATCGCTGATACGTTGGTTTTTCCAGTCAGCACGTTTTTTACGAACTTCTTTTGTTTGTGGGAATGAACCGATTGTTGTTGTTGGTAATTCTGGTAATTTTAAGCGTGCATCTTGGATTTTTTTACGCTCAGGGAATGCTGATTCACGTTGTGTACGTACGCTGTCAAAGTCATATTCAAGGTTTTTGAATGCTTGGTTTTGGAAGCGTTCGTAAGCTGCTTTTAATTTGTCGTATTTTTCACTGTCGTTATTGTTGATGACACGTTTTAATGCGTCTAATTCGTCTAATTTTTCAGTTGCGAAGCTTAAACCTTCTTCAATTGATTCATCTAGTTCTTCATCATCTAATGATACAGGAACATGTAGTAATGAAGATGATGGTTGGATAACTAACTTATCTGTATAGTTTTCTAAAGTTTCAATCAATTCTTTTTTCGCTTCGATATCTGCAGCCCATACGTTACGGCCATCAATAATACCTGCATATAATGCTTTGTCTTTAGATAATTTGCCTGCTTTGATTTGTTCAAGGTTTTTACCGCCATCATGTACGAAGTCTAAACCGAAACCTTTAACAGGTAAGCTGTTCACAAAGTCTAAGTCTACATGTTCGAAATAAGTTTGAATGACTAATTTATCAGCTAATCCTGCTTTGTCGAAGTATTCATAGACGTGACGTGTAATATCTTGTAATTGTTCTGCATCGTCAGTTACTAATACAGGTTCGTCGATTTGAATGTATTCAGCACCTGCATCAACAAGTGATTGTAAAACTTCTTTATATAATGGAAGCAATGCTTCAACTTTTTCTTCAAATGTTTGATCTCCACCGCGTGATAATTGAACGAATGTTACAGGACCTAAGATCACTGGGTGTGCATTCACGTTTAATTGTTTAGCGAATTCGAAACGTTCTAATAAGACGTTACGGTTTAATTTAGGTTCTACGTTGTCCCATTCAGGTACGATATAGTGGTAGTTTGTGTTGAACCATTTAATTAAGGCACTTGCGACGTTTTCTTTAGTACCACGTGCGATATCGAATAACAAATCATCGTTGACTTCTTGGCCTTGGAAACGTTCTGGGATGATGTTGAATAATAATGATACGTCTAATACATGGTCATATAATGAGAAGTCACCAACAGGTACGCTGTCAATGCTGTAGTGTTTTTGTAGTAATAAATTTTCTTTGTGCAGGTCGTTTAACGTAGTTGTTAATTCATCATAATTTGTTTTGCCTGCCCAGTAACTTTCGATTGCTTTCTTCCATTCTCTCTTGCGTCCTAAACGTGGGAATCCGATATTAGCTGTTGTAATTGTCATATTATTGCCTCCTGATTTTTTTCAGTTTGTTTTTTAAAGTAATGTGTAAGTTCGAGTGAAAAGTCTACTTGTTCAAATGGTGTAATAATATAAAGTCCATTAAAGTGTTTGATTATTTCATCTATCAAGTTGCGACAGATGCGTAAGCTCAGTTCTTTGGTTTTTTGTTTATCATCTTTAACCGCTTCGAACTGATCTAATATTTCATCTGGCAATGAAATGCCAGGTACTTCATTGTGTAAGAATGTTGCGTTTCTAAAGCTTGTAATTGGCATGATACCGATAAAGAATGGGGTATCAAGATGTGCTGTCTTTTCAGCAATTTCTTGAATACGCTCCACTGTGTAGACAGGCTGTGTAATAAAGTAACTCATACCGCAGTCTACTTTTTTGTCTAAGCGTTTCACCGCTGCTTCCATCTTGCGGACGTTCGGGTTGAACGCACCGGCAATATTGAAGTTCGTTTTAGTTTTCAATGCGCCGCCGTCAATATTAAGTCCTTGGTTGAAACGAACAGCGAGTTCAGTCAATCCTCTTGAATTCACATCATAAACATTCGTCGCACCCGGCAGATGCCCCACCTTAGATGGGTCACCTGTAATCGCGAGTATCTCGTTAATACCGAGCAGTGATAAGCCAAGTAAGTGAGATTGTAAACCGATTAAGTTCCTGTCTCTGCAGGTAATGTGGACCAGCGGTTCAATGTTGTAATTCTGCTTAATAATACTAGCTGCTGCGATGTTGCTGACGCGTACCGTTGCGAGTGAGTTATCTGCAAGTGTGATCGCGTCGACTTTCGCTTTGTCTAGTTTTGTGACGTTCGCAAAGAATTTCGTTGTATCTAAGTGTTTTGGTGTATCCAGTTCAACGATAACTGTTGGACCAGCTTTGACTTTAGTTGTTAAGTTATTCTTTTTAACTGGAATAGAAGGGTAATTGCTTTTTCTTCTAATCGGAATAACTTTCTTTTCTAAAGTCGGTTTTAAACCTTCAACCGCTTGCTTGATGAAGCGGATATGTTCAGGTGTGGTACCGCAACAACCTCCGATTAAGTGAACGCCTTCTTTGACCAGTGTTTCAGCAATCTTACCGAAGTAAGAAGCATTGTCGCTGTAATGAATTGTAGAATCTTCAAAGTCTAAGAGACTTGCGTTCGGGTAACATGAGAGAATCGCATGTTGCGGAATCTCAATGTGTGTGAAAGATTGCTGCATGTGGTGCAGACCATGATGGCAATTCAAGCCGATCACGTCTGCGCCTTCTGCTTCAACTTGTTTTAATGCTTCGTTAATTTCTGTTCCGTCTTGCAAGTAGTTGGTGCTTGAAGCGGTTAGTTGTGCGATAACTGGAATATTGTACTTTTTCTTCGTCGCTCTGATCACTTGCAAGAGTTCGTTTAAATCGTAATAAGTTTCAAAGAGGAGTGCGTCAACACCCTCGTCAATCAGTGTTTCAATTTGAATATCTGTGTGATACAAAATCGTCGATAGCGACAAGTCATTTTGTTTCACGCCTTTAAAACCTCCGACAGTTCCTAAGATAAACGTGTCTTCATTGGCTGCTTGTTTCGCTATTCTGACACCGGCGCGTGTGATGTCTCTTACTTGGTGTTCTAATCCGAAAGCTTGAAGCTTTTCGAAGTTGGCACCGTAAGTATTGGTTTGAATGACATCCGCACCAGCTTCAATGTAAGATCGATGAATTTGTTCTATTTTCTTCGGATGTGTAAGATTATATGCTTCAGGGCAAGTATCGATCCCTTCAGAGTAGAGAATCGTTCCTATTGCACCGTCAGCTACTAATACGTTCTTGCTCAAAGTTTGTAGAAACCGGCTCATAGTATGCTTCCTCCAATGCTGCTTCAAAATCTGCAATCAACTCGTCTGGGTCTTCTAAGCCCACACTCAGTCTCAAGAGATCGAACGTAATTCCGCGTTCGTTACGCACATCTTCTGGAACAGAAGCATGTGACATTGTGGCTGGATGAGAGACGATAGTTTGAATACCGCCTAGGCTGACTGCGATTTGCGGTATTTTTAATGCTTTCGCAAATGTCGGTACTTTTTCTGCTTCGCTTAATCTGAAGCCGAGTACTGCACCGCCATTTTCAGCTTGGCGTTGATTGATTTCATCATTTCCTGGGTAATATACATCAGTAATTTCAGGACGTGATTTTAAGAATTCAACAATCTTTTCAGTGTTTTTCACTGATTGATTCCATCGTACGTAAAGCGTTTTAAGATGCTTTGTCAGTGTCCAGCTGTCTTGAGCTGATAATCCGCTTCCTAAAGTGTTCTGCAAGAATTGTAATGATTCTGCAACTTCCGCGTTGTTCGTTACAACTGCTCCTGCAATTAAGTCGCTGTGTCCACTTAAGAATTTAGTAGCACTATGGATTACGATGTCAGCACCTAAATGCAATGGCTTTTGTGATAGGGGTGTTAAGAATGTATTATCGACTGAAACAAGTATGTTATGTTTCTTTGCGACATCCGCTATGGCTTGAATATCTGTCACTTTAAATAATGGATTTGACGGTGTTTCCAGATGAATTAATTTCGTATTTTCTTGAATTGCTTGTTCAACTGCTAATGGGTCTGTCGTATCTACTGCTGTGACTTCGATATTGAATCCTGGTAAAACATGTTCGCATAAGCGGTATGTGCCGCCGTACACATCATTTGGAATAATTAAGTGATCTCCAGATTTCAGTAAGAAGAATACTGCTGAAATTGCACCGATTCCTGAGTTATAAGCGATACCGTACTCGGCATCTTCAAGTGCTGCAAGCTTTTCTTCTAACAATGCTCGGTTCGGATGGCCTGATCTTGCATAATCGTAAGGGACCTCTGAACCAATCAATGCTGTCGGGAAAGTCGATGAGTCATAAAGTGGCGGGTTGGCTGCTAAAATGTGCGGGAATTGATGGTACTTAATTAAATTTGTTTCTGATGATAGTGACATACATATACACTCCTTTAGTTATTGAGATTGCTTTTGGCTGCGGAAGTTCTGGAACTAAGGAGGGAAGCTGACCACGAAAAAAAGCTTCCGTCCTTTAAACCCGAAAAAGATTCGGATGTAAAGGACGAAAGCTTGAGCTTCGCGGTACCACCTTAATTCGCTGCTTTATTGCTAAAGCAACCTCTTCCAGTACGCTAAATCTGTTCATGGCAGCTACTGAAGGTCGGTTCCGTTATATGTATCAGCTGTTGCTGTAAATAACAATAACGTGTGCGTCATTCCAGTACGCCATTATGCAAAAATGTTAATACTGTAGCGCTATAACGGGCGCCCCCGTTGATGCCTCATATCGACACCACCACTCCAAGGCCATTTTCAAACTTTCTTTCTGTGCTTCCTTTCAGCGGACAGAAGCTCTCTGTGTCAGCAGTGTAAGTTCTACTTTCCTTATTATCGTGTTTCAAGACGATATTCATTTGTTTCTCTTTCGTGAAGAAAGATTTGTTTTTTGTTGATGACCACATTGTATATTGGTTCTGTTTTGTTTGTCAACAGAATTTTCAGAATAGTAGGTTTTTACTGACAATTAAAAATAAGAGAAACATAAGCGTATCAAGGGTTGAACGGTGCTGAAAAATTTTTAAAATTTTTTTGAAACAAGCCATTTTTCAGCAGTTATTTTTCAAAATCGGAATGAAAATTCCTTTATTGCGTTCTTGATTTTCCTTACAATAAGAGAGGAGCGAAAATTAAAAATGTAACACTATTTTAGTGACGAAAGTGAGGTGACTGGAACGTGCGTGACATAACAAATGAGCACGATGGACAGGTAGAATACATCGATTTAGATGCAATTCGTCCGAATCCTTATCAACCTAGAAAACATTTTGATCAAGAAAGATTAGAAGATCTCGCAGCATCTATTCGTGAACATGGGGTCTTACAACCGATTATCTTACGCAAAACGGTTCAAGGTTACCATATTGTAGTGGGTGAACGCCGTTTCAGAGCCTCTCATTTAGCAGGTTTAACTACAGTAGCAGCGATAGTCAAAGAGATGTCTGATGCTGAGATGATGGAACTTGCGATTATAGAGAATCTACAGCGGGAAGATTTGAATGCGATTGAAGAAGCGGAAAGTTATCGTAAGCTGATGGATGATTTACATATCACGCAAAAAGAAGTAGCTGAACGCTTAGGTAAATCTCGTCCTTATATCGCCAACATGTTGCGATTATTGAACTTACCGTCTGCTGTCGCTCAATGGATAAAAGACGGTAAATTATCAGGTGCACATGGTCGTACATTATTGATATTAAAAGACGAAAACAAAATGAAACAAATCGCTAAACAAGTCATGAAAGAAGCGTGGAGTGTGCGTTATTTAGAACAATACATTGCAGAACTGACATCACATAGTTCAGGCACTGATGCTAAGAAAAAGACGAAGAAACCACGTATGATTGAACGTCAGGAACGCTTGCTTAAAGAACGCTTTGGTACCAATGTAGCCATTACAACTAAGCGTAATAAAGGCCAAATCACCTTTGAATTCAAATCAGAAGAAGAATTTAAGCGTTTGATTCAACAATTACACAGTGAAACATAAGAAATTATGTTGTATTCATGGTAAAATATATAATTGTTGTGAAATGACAGGAGGACGATCTTTTGAATACGTTTTGGAATACAATGCAAGGTGTTTTCAACTCACTCATTGAACCATTTACGAAACCTGAGACGTACGCAATGATACTCAACAAGCTCATCATGATTATCATCTACGTAGTCGTTGCGATGATTATTATCAACTTAGTCAATAAGTCGATTGATCAGTTCTTTAAACTACAAAACCGCAACGCACATGGTCGAAAACGATCTCATACATTAAGTGCGATGTTAAAGAATATTGTGCGTTATGTTGTATGGTTTATTGTATTAACAACGATATTAGGTAAATTCGGAATTAGTGTCACAGGATTATTAGCCGGAGCTGGTGTAGTCGGTCTAGCAATCGGCTTTGGTGCACAAACCATTGTCAAAGACATCATTACAGGGTTCTTTATTATATTCGAGAATCAATTTGATGTGGGAGATTATGTTAAAATCAACTTGAACGGTGCACCTATTACAGAAGGTACAGTTCAATCTATCGGTATCCGCTCAACACGTATACATGCGTATACCGGCGAGTTGACCGTATTGCCGAATAGTGTCATGTCAGAGATTACCAACTTCTCAATCAGTAACGGTAAAGCATTGATAGAAGTACCGATTGCGATGGAAGAGAATGTCGATAAGGTAGAAAGTAAGTTGAAAGACTTCTTAGAATCCTTACATTCCAATTACTTTATCTTTGTCTCAAAACCTGAAATTCTTGGTATTGAGGACTTAACAGGTAATGCTTATATCATGAAAATAGCGGCAGAAACAACACCGAATAATACTGTGCCAGGCGCTCGTATCTTACGTAAAGAGGTTGCGAACTTCTTGAACCAAGAAGGAATTAAATCACCAACCCCTATTATGATGCAGTTTAATGGACAAAAATCTCAGTAATAAGAATTCATAATGATGGAGGATTGTAAATGGCAGCTCAGTATGGTCTGAATGACATTGTAGAGATGAAAAAGGCGCATGCTTGCGGCGCAAACCGATTTAAAATAATTCGTATGGGTGCAGATATCAGAATTAAATGCGAACATTGCAATCGAAGTATTATGATGCCTCGTACAGAGTTTAATAAAAAATTAAAGAAAATACTTGTATCACATGATACACAAGAGAAGGAGAATGACTAATGGCTTTAACAGCTGGTATCGTAGGCTTACCAAACGTCGGAAAGTCTACATTATTTAACGCAATTACAAAAGCGGGTGCACTTGCGGCAAACTACCCGTTCGCTACAATTGACCCGAACGTCGGAATTGTAGAAGTTCCGGATTCACGTTTAGATGCTTTAGCAGATATCGTTAATCCTAAAAAAGTACTTCCTACAACATTCGAATTCACTGATATTGCAGGAATTGTTAAAGGTGCTTCAAAAGGTGAAGGTCTAGGAAACAAATTCTTATCTCATATCCGTGAAGTAGATGCAATCTGTCAAGTAGTTCGTGCATTCGATGATGATAACGTGACACACGTATCTGGTCGCGTAGATCCACTAGATGATATTGAAGTTATCAATATGGAATTAGTACTTGCAGACTTAGAATCTGTAGACAAACGTTTACCACGTCTTGAAAAAATGGCTCGTCAAAAAGATAAAGATGCGCTGAATGAAGTACGTATTTTAGAACGTATTAAAGAAGCATTGGAAAATGGCGAACCGATTCGTAGCTTAGAATTCAATGAAGAAGATGCGAAATATGTGAAACAAGCGCAATTATTAACTTCAAAACCAATGATTTATATCGCAAACGTTGGTGAAGATGAAGTGAATGAAGCGGATAACGAAAAAGTTCAAACAATTAAAGAATACGCTGACAAAGAAGGTTCAGAAGTTATTGTCATCAGTGCGAAAATTGAAGAAGAAATTGCGACATTAGATGACGAAGACAAAGACATGTTCTTAGAAGACTTAGGTATCGAAGAACCTGGCTTGAACCGTTTAATCCGCAGCACATACAACTTGTTAGGTCTTGCGACATACTTCACAGCAGGTGTACAAGAAGTACGTGCTTGGACATTCAAAAAAGGTATGACTGCTCCACAATGTGCGGGTATCATCCACACTGACTTTGAACGCGGCTTCATCCGTGCTGAAGTAACAAGTTATGACGACTATGTTGAAAATAACGGTGAACAAGGTGCGAAAGAAGCAGGAAAAATGCGTTTAGAAGGTAAAGACTACATCATGCAAGACGGCGATGTTGTACACTTCAGATTCAACGTATAATTAAGTAAATAAACAACTAACTAAAAAACACGCGCTAAACAAAGCATATGATTATGCTGAGTTGAGGGCGTGTTTTTTGTATGTATTAATATCAAGCATATTATATAAAGCGATAAAGGGATTTCTGTTTTGAAATAGAACAATATCCTAAGTTTTTCATATTTTATGTTGTACATTTTCAAAGAAATATAAGTCTAGTAAAATGAGTTCCTTTACTATGTTTAAACTGGTATGAGAATTGATAGTTATTTTAATTGATTTTGTTTTGTGTTGAAAACGCTTTAAACACAAGTGCTTTGAAAAGTGTGTCGAAAGTTATCTATTTTAAAAGGTTTTAAAATTTTTAGTAAAACTTGTGTAAATCAATAAATTTTTTTACATCTTCCAAAAAATTAATGATAGAATTGTGTAGAACAATTACACATGAAAGAAGTGAAACATTTAATGCCTAGAAAACGACAACACGATGTATTATTCGATAAAGAATTACGAAATAAATACCACATTAGAAAATTTAGCGCAGGGATTGCTTCAGTTCTATTTGGAACATTAGTTTATACATCCCTGGATCAACAAGCACAAGCTGCAGAAAACACTGACACAGCTGTTGTAAACCCTACAACACAACCAGAAACAAACGGTGACACTGCAACTGCGGAGTCAACAAAAACACAAACAAATGAAACCGTTCCTACGTCAACAAACGAAACAGTGAATGATACTTCTACTCCACAAGACACTACGATTCAACAACCTTCTGTTGATAACCAAACAAGCGAAACAGCAACCAAACCTGAACCTGTAACAGCGCCACAACCTAAAGAAGCAGAAACAACGCAAACTGATGCGCCGAAAGTAGATACACAAAAAGCAATAGAACCAGCGACAGATACTCCACAAGAACCTGCGGCAACTGAAGTTAAGGCTACTACTGTTACGCCATCAGAACCGGCTGTTCAACCTGCAGAAGCTGAAATTGAGACAAGAGTTGCCGCTACTACAGATACGACAACGACAGAAGCACCTGCTCAACCAATTACGAATACAAGTGCACCAGCACCTGCTGCGAATGCACACCCTGTTGATAAAATCGAAGGAATTAATGAGCAAGTTTATGCGAAAGAGATTCCTGTATATGAAAAATCAGAGGCTGCAAGAACGGCAAAAATGCAACGTGGAATTTATCAAGCAAGAGAAAGCTTAGGCTTGATTGTACCGCAAAATAAAAAGCTCTATATCAGACAAGCACAAGGTAGTAATGAAGAAGATTTACGCGTAGATTTAATGACTAATGATAGACAAACGGTTCGTAATGCGACTGTTTCTAGAGATGGCAGTTGGACTCAAATCTCTACAACTATGGATAGTGGTGCCTTCGTACGTATTCCAACAGGTTTAACTAAAAAACCAGTCGTAGAATACTATGTTGAAGATAACGCTGGCGTAACACTGCCAACTTACCATAAAGGTGGAGATAAAGCAGCGTTCGATGCAGATTGGGCTGCTCGTAATACAAGTTATGGTTATGTAGATGGCGATAAAATTGCTTTCTTAGTACCGAATGTAGACCGTGAACGCATCGCAAACTTAGGTCAAAACCCAGGACAATGGGGCTTTATGAACTTAGATGACATGATCGGTTATTACGAAGATGTTATTAATCATTATGATAAATGGGTTGGATTAAATGATGACATTAATTCAGTCCACTATAATGTAGGCCAAAAATACTTTACGATTGCGGATGCTCATGGACCAGGTCTTGCTTATTACTCCACAAACAACATGGGCTCAAACAACCCATCTATGTCAGGTTATCTTGAAAGAGGTTGGTTAGCGCTACATGAAGTTGGTCATGGTTACGATGGCGCAATGACGTATGATCCTAAAATGAATTTAATTGAAATTGAAAACAACATTTTAGCCAATCAATACCAGACAACTATCATGGGTGTCAAAGATGGCTGGGCTTATGAAGGCAGACAAGAAAGCATGCAGAAAGATTTCCATGATCGCGTAATGGATGGAAGAATGAATTTCTATAATGCAGGTTTCCGCGGCAGTCTTGATTTCATGACAAAAATGGTGCGTTTAACTGGCATTGAAGGCTTCTCGGACATGTGGAAAGGTATTCGTCAAGAAGAAGCGGATATGGGCAAAGCAGGTAAACCATTTGAACAAGATGTACCAAGATGGATTACAACTTATTGGTTAGCAGATAATGGTGTTAATGGTACAGCTTACTTTGATTTATACAAAGTGAAAATGCCGCAATCATTAAAAGATGATTTAGACACTTACAACAATACATTTACCTATCCATTAGCGGCGTTGATTACTAATTCAGAAGAACAACAACGTATTAAAGATAAATTAGGTTTATCTACGATTTATGAACTTGTAAAATCATCAGATTTAGCTGATACAACAATTCATGAAGATGCGCAAGTGAGTGTGAACTTAAACGGACAAGTCTTACCAGATAACGTCAAAGTAAGTTTGATGGAAGGCACACAAGAAATTGCGAGTGCAGAAGTTGTAGATGGTAAAGCTGTATTCTCTAACTTACGTGCGGGTGTATATAAAATTGTTGCACCTCTTTCAACAACAGATGCATTACCTGAAAGTGAAAACCTTGTAGTCAGAGAAGGCGGCAATAACCAAGCGACAGTTGATTATCCTAAAAAAGACGATATTCAAAACAACATTACACAAACCATTTCACTAAGAGGACTAGGTAACTGGGAAATGGCTACAGTCAACTATAATCCAGATACTAAACAAGTAACGTATAAACAAAGTCCAGGACAACCACATTTATACTTCACTGATGAATATGCACATGTAACTATTCAAAAAGCAGATGGTACGACTGTATTAGATAGAACGTTAGTTGGGAACAAAAGTCTTGCATCAGAACTTCAAACTTTCGATTTAGAATATGGCGATAAAGTTATCGTTCGTCATCGTGAACCGGCGGCTCGTCGTGTGTTAGTTAGAAATGAAAATAAAGATAATGTAGCGATTTCAAAACAAAATACTGAAAAAGAAACGTTAACTTATACACTGACTGATAAAGGGTTTATTGTAGACGGGGAAACGCAAGCAGACGCAAACCGTCGTTATGATGAAGAAATCAGAAAAGATGTAACACACGTAGCAGAAGAAATTAAAAATCATCCTGAAAGAGATTATCGTAGAGAATTATTTAATGTATTCACAGGAGTTGAATATGCTGATCCTGCGATTAAGGAAGAATTGCTACAAATTTTAAATCCATTAGTTGCGGTTTATCAGGTTGATGCACCAACTGTGGACAAGGTAGAAGCAGGTGCGACAAGTATCAGCGGTAAAGGTGAGCCGGAAAGCACAATTACACTAACTTTTGCGAATGGTAAAAAGGCAGAAGTAGAAGTTGGAAAAGATGGATTGTGGACAACGCAATTACCAGAGGGGACATCTTTAGAACATAACGATGTTACACAGGTATATGCGACTGGAAAACACGGTACAGTATCTGAAACAATTTCAGTCAAAGCATTAGATACAGTAGCTCCTAAAGTACCAGTGATTAACGCAATTGAAGCTGGTAGTCAGACAGTAAGTGGTACAAGCGAACCGTTAAGTAAAGTTACCTTAACATTGCCAAACGGTACAACTAAAGTAGTCGATACAGATGATAAAGGTGTTTGGACAACTACATTAGAAACACCATTAGCACATAATGAAGTGGTCAAAGCAGTAGCTTCAGACGAAGCAGATAATAAATCACCAGAAGCAACGCAAACGGTGAAAGACACGACAGTTCCAGCAGCACCGGTAATCAACACAATCGAAGCAGGAACTAAAGTAGTAAACGGCACAAGCGAACCATTAAGTACGGTGACTTTAACATTACCGGATGGCACAACTAAAGAAGTTAAGGCAGATGACAAAGGCGTTTGGACAACTACACTTGAAACACCATTAGCTCATGATGCTGTGATCAAAGCGGTGGCAACAGATGTAGCAGATAACAAATCACCAGAAGCAACACAAACGGTAAAAGATACAGTAGTTCCAGCAGTTCCGACAATCGATACGATTGAAGCGGGAGATAAAAAAGTAAGTGGTACAAGTGAACCATTAAGCAAAGTTACGTTAACGTTGCCAGACGGTAAAACAACAGAAGTAAAAGCAGATGAAGGTGGCAAATGGACAGCTGAATTAGCCGAACCATTAGTACATGATGCAGTGATCAAAGCAATCGCATCAGATGTAGCGAACAACAAATCATCAGAAGCGACACAAACGGTGAAAGATACGACAGCACCAACAGCACCGGTAATTAACAGCGTCGAAGCTGGAGCCAAAGTAGTGGATGGAACAAGTGAACCATTGAGCACGGTAACTTTAACATTACCGGATGGTAAGACTATTGAAGTTAAAGCAGATGCAGAAGGTAAATGGTCAACAGAATTAGCCGAACCACTAGCACATGACGCAGTGATCAAAGCGGTGGCAACAGATGTAGCAGATAACAAATCGCCAGAAGCGACACAAACAGTAAAAGATACAACAGCACCAGCAGTTCCGACAATTGATACGATTGAAGCGGGAGACAAAGTGGTTAACGGCACAAGCGAACCATTGAGTACAGTGACATTAACGTTGCCAGATGGGACAACTAAAGATGTTAAGGCAGATGCAGATGGCAAGTGGACAACAGAATTAGAAAATCCATTAGTACATGATGCAGTGATCAAAGCAGTGGCGTCAGATGTAGCGAACAACAAATCACCAGAAGCAACGCAAACGGTGAAAGACACGACAGTTCCAGCAGCACCGGTAATCAACACAATCGAAGCAGGAACTAAAGTAGTAAACGGCACAAGCGAACCATTAAGTACGGTGACTTTAACATTACCGGATGGCACAACTAAAGAAGTTAAGGCAGATGACAAAGGCGTTTGGACAACTACACTTGAAACACCATTAGCTCATGATGCTGTGATCAAAGCGGTAGCAACAGATGTAGCAGATAACAAATCACCAGAAGCAACACAAACGGTAAAAGATACAGTAGTTCCAGCAGTTCCGACAATCGATACGATTGAAGCGGGAGATAAAAAAGTAAGTGGTACAAGTGAACCATTAAGCAAAGTTACGTTAACGTTGCCAGACGGTAAAACAACAGAAGTAAAAGCAGATGAAGGTGGCAAATGGACAGCTGAATTAGCCGAACCATTAGTACATGATGCAATAATCAAAGCAGTGGCATCAGACGTCGCAAACAATAAATCGCCAGAAGCGACACAAACAGTAAAAGACACAGTAGTTCCAGCAGTTCCTACAATTAACACAATTGAAGCGGGAGACAAAGTGGTAAGCGGAACAAGCGAACCATTGAGCACAGTGACATTGACATTACCAAACGGCAAAACTGCAGAAGTTAAGGCGGACGATAAAGGTGTTTGGACAACTACACTAGAAACTCCATTAGCACATAATGAAGTAATCAAAGCAGTGGCATCAGACGTAGCGAACAACAAATCGTCAGAGGCGACACAAACTGTGAAAGATACTGTGGCACCAAAAGCACCTGTTGTGAATGAAATTAAATCTACTGATCAAGTTATAAGTGGTACTGCAGAAGCTAACTCAAATGTGTTTGTAGTATTAGCTAATGGTAAAATTTTAGAAACTAAAGCAGATGCAGAAGGTAATTGGAATGTTGAATTACTAGATGGACTATCTCTTGTAGGTAATGAAACTGTGAAAGTATATGCTAAAGATTTAGCGGATAATCAATCTGATACAGTTGAAAGTAAAATTGTGTTAGTTGAAGTACCAGCCGAGCCAGAGGCAGAAACACCGTCAGAACCAGCACCGGAGGTAACGCCAGAAGCACCTGTGGAAGAAACAACACCGGCCGAGCCGGAAGTACCAGTCGAAGAGGTTCCAGAAGTGCCAGCAGAACCGGAAACAGAACCGACGCCAGAGGTAACGCCAGAAGTACCTGTAGAAGAAGCAACACCGACAGAACCGGAAGTTCCAGTCGAAGAAGTGCCAGAAGTACCAGCCGAGCCAGAGGCAGAAACGCCGATAACACCTGTACCAGAGGTAACACCAGAAGTGCCGGTAGAAGAAGCAACACCGACAGAACCGGAAGTTCCAGTCGAAGAAGTGCCAGAAGTACCAGCCGAGCCAGAGGCAGAAACACCGATAACACCTGTACCAGAGGTAACACCAGAAGTACCGGCTGAACCGGAACCAGAAACACCAACAGAACCGACACCAGAAGTAACACCAGAGGAACCGGCGGAAGAAGCAACACCGGCCGAGCCGGAAGTTCCAGTCGAAGAAGTGTCTGAAGTACCAACAAAACCAGATGCCGAAACGCCAACAACACCTGTAACAGAGGAACCGGTAGAAGAACCAACACCAGAGGTATCAGAGGCAGAAACTACATCAACAGGATCAGAGACTCCAGTTGTGAAAGAACCAGTGGAAGAAACAAAACAAAAAGAAGAAACGTCTACTGAAAGTTCTCCTTCTAAAGAAGATAAAGTAGTAGAGTCTAAAGAAGCGGAAGAAAATGATGAAGCTACTGTTGAAAACAATGAAACATCAAAAGAAGGCACTGATGAAATCACTACGCAAAATGACACAAAAAATGTGAAAGCTAAATCAGTGAAAAAAGATGTTCAAGATAAAAAAGCAACAACTTTAAACTCTAAAACTTCTACTCATAAAAAAGAAAGTAAGACTAATAAACAAGCATTACCTGAAACAGGCAATGAAACATCATCAATGCCGTTATTGGGTTCATTGTTGACATTGTTTGGTTTAGGGTTTATCGCAAGACGTTTTAATAAGAAAGAGAAAACAGATAAATAAGACTGAGGGTAGTCTAAAATAAAAATGCCATGGTAGGGATTGATTCCCATTACCATGGCATTTCTTTATTTATAAAGTGGAATTGAATTACCCAATATCTCCTAGAGTCGCAACCATCACAGCTTTGATAGTGTGCATACGGTTTTCAGCTTCTTGGAATACGACAGAGTGTTTGCCTTCGAAGACTTCATCTGTGACTTCCATTTCTTTTAAGCCGTGTTTTTCCTCGATTTGTTTACCGATTGTTGTGTCAGTGTTGTGGAAAGAAGGTAAGCAGTGTTCAAAAATAACATGGGGATTGCCAGTTTTTTCGATCATTTCTTGGTTCACTTGGTAAGGTTTCAATAATTTGATACGTTCTTCCCAAACTTCGTCTGGTTCACCCATAGATACCCAAACGTCTGTGTAAAGTACGTCTGAATCTTTAA
>NZ_PZGG01000005.1 GCF_003043455.1 Staphylococcus simulans
TAACAAAACTTACCTTAAATATAAGAAAAGAACTGAAATCAGTGTTCATTTTCTGATTCCAGTTCTTGTGATTTATTCTATTTATTTATCTTTTTTACTGAGCCCCATTGTTTTAATGATTTCATCAGATAATGCTTTAACACCTGGATACTCTAAATGAATACCATCATATGCAAAGTACTCAGGATGTCCTGCTGAACGTTTATACCAATCGACGAGTTTAACGTTTTTATGTTCTTTAGCCGCTTCTTTCATCAATTGATTCACGTGTCCTTCATAAGAACGTGGTACACGTGTATTGACTAAATAGATGTCAGCTTTACCAAATGAAGCAATAACATCATCTAATTGTTCTTTATTGAAGTCACCGTTGGTACCTAATTCAATAATGACTTGGTCACCTTTTTTATTATAGTGACTGTAATTTTGTTCAATTAATGGTTTCGCTTGATACATATTACGTCCAACTTTACCATCTATGACTGAATGCGGTACTTGTTCTTTAAAGCGTTCACCGATATCTACCATGACAGAGTCACCGATTAATAAAGGTTTCACTTTATTGTAAACTTCAACTTGTTCTTCTGGCTGCTTACCGCCGCCATTGCCTAAGAAGTCAATTTTGCCATATGGAACAGGACGTACCACATATTTATCAATCGCATTTGTATTGAATTGAGTGGCTTTATCCGCTGTTTTATCTTTACCATAATGATCAAAGACACCGGCTAAAATCACCGCAAATGGAATCGCAATGACTAATAATGCCAGCCAATGAACCCAAATACGTTTTGATTTCGTTCTAAATGACAACATTTTGAAGCCTTGCTTTCTAAATGGTGTCTCAACATAACGATAAGACACTTCGGCCATAATGAACGTTAAAACTACATCTACGACATACACCCACACTGGAATTTGCCCAGCTACAAAGTAGCGGTGCAATAAGACGATAATTGGGAAATGCCATAAATATAAACTATATGAGCGTTGTCCAATATATACAAATAATGGATTTCCCATAAAGCGTGCTAATAATCCGCTTGGATGCACAACACTCGCAATTAAGAAGAGTGTAATCCCTGAAATCAAGTAGAAACCACCATTGTAAATCCAATAACTTTGGTCTTCTACTACTACAAATAAAGTCATTAAAATCGCTAATGAGATTACTCCCATTAAATCAACTGACATACGTACCGCTAGCGGCGGGTCTTTTCTCAAACGGTTCGGCGGCCATAAGAATGCGAGAATCACACCGAGTAATAACGTTTGTAAACGTGTATCTGTACCGAAGTACACACGAGAAAAATTCATGCCGGGATGTGTTATTAAGACCATTGCTAATAATGAAGCTAATGAGATAATCCAAAATATCAATACAATTTGTTTATGTTTCTTAACTTTAGCCAGTAATAAAATCAGAACTAAAGGAAAGAATAAATAGAATTGTTCTTCAATCGCAAGAGACCATAAATGTTTCAAAGGTTCAAATGAAAATTGGTCGAAATAATTGACGTCTTTAGCAATATACCACCAGTTAGAGACGTAAAAAATTGCCGCAATCGCATCTTGTTTAACACGAAGTATTTCATCTCTTTGGAATAACAACGTAAATATCGTAGTTACACTGACCACAAACAACATGGCTGGAATTAAACGTTTAACACGTCTATACCAGAAGCGTTTTAAACTGATCGTTCCTGTTTGATGATGTTCTATTAATAAAAGACTTGTGATTAAATATCCAGAAATAACAAAGAACGTATCTACACCAAGAAATCCGCCTGATAGCCATTGTTTATTTAAATGATAGATAAGAATACCGAGCACCGCGATTGCTCTTAATCCATCTAAACCAGGCATATAGTTCATTTTTTTAGGTTTTACAGGTGATGCACTGTTCTGAGTTGAACTGCGTTTCAAATTAGTCATGCATATACCTTTCTTTCTGATTTAAGATTTTGCGTGGTTCATTGTGCTCTATGTATATGACAGAACACGTGAGTGTCATAATTACCAATTGTAATATTAATGTAATAATCTTGCAATATCAAGATATTTTATAGTAATTTGAATAAATCTTTTATTTAGCATGAGTCGCACAACTCATTTGTAACAATTTTGTGAACAAGTACAATTAGAACAAAAAAACGACTTACCGTCTTCAGCTATTTTTCATAAGCTTTAAACAGATAAGTCGTTTCTCTTCTTATATCATTGGCATGATATCTCTTAGCTCACGCCTAAAGCGATTTTCGCGTAGCGTGACATCATATCTTTATTCCATGGCGGATTCCAAACAACATTCACTTCAGTATCTTGAATTTCTGGAATTTCTGCAAGCGCCATTTTGATTTGTTCAATAATTTGCGGTCCTAAAGGACAACCCATTGATGTTAATGTCATCTCTACTTTACATAAACCATCGTCTTCGAGATTGACTTTATATACTAAACCTAAGTTGACGATATCAATGCCGAGCTCAGGGTCAATTACGTTCTCTAATGCACCTAAGATATTATCTTTTAATGCTTCATCCATTTTTTTCACCTCTTTATGCAATTATGGTTATTATCAATATATCAAATATCCGACAAAACTCCAATAAAATGCTATTATAGGAATACATTCACGAAAAATGAATCAGCCTATTTATAGACAATGTTTCATATAAGAAGATTGAGTCGTTTAACTACTCAATCATCCATTTTATGCGTGTACACGCATTCAGATTTAATTATCAACTTAAGCACAAGGAGATTTTATTATGGAACCTTATTTAATTTGTTTAGATTTAGACGGAACATTATTAAATGACGAAAAAGAAATTTCACCTTATACATTCAAAGTTTTACAAACATTAAAAGAACAAGGTCACCATATCATGATTGCGACAGGCAGACCTTTCAGAGCGAGCCGCCCTTATTATGACCAATTGGGTTTAGATACTCCGATTGTCAATTTCAATGGTGCCTATGTGCATAATCCTACAGATGCAGACTTCCCAGTCACACACGAAACGTTGGATCCGGATTTAGCTTCAAGCATTATTGAAGCGCTACGTAATATGCATGTTAAAAATATTATTGCTGAAGTGAAAGACCATGTCTTTATCGATACGTACGATGAACACTTATTCGAAGGTTTCTCTATGGGTAATCCTAAAATCGAAACTGGAGATATTGTCAGCCAATTAAATGAATCACCCACTTCTATTTTAATTGAAGCAGAAGAACACATGATTCCAAGAGTAAAACAAATGCTGTCACGTTTCTTCGCAGAAAGTATCGAACATCGCCGCTGGGGCGCACCGTTTCCAGTTATAGAGATTGTTAAACGGGGTATAAGTAAAGCAAGAGGTATAGATAGTGTGAAAGACGTACTTGGTGTCGACCGTAATCACATTATTGCCTTTGGAGATGAAGATAACGATACCGAAATGATTAAATATGCCAAACACGGTGTAGCCATGGACAATGGCTTAGAAGAACTTAAACACATTGCAAAAGAAACGACGCATTCTAACAACCAAGACGGTATCGGTCGCTATTTAAATGACTTTTTCAGTTTAAATATTCCTTATCAAGAAAGCGCAAATGTGCATTCTTGTTAATATAAATCTTATCAATTCAAGGTTTGCAAGTGTTTTAAAGACAATCTATTATGACACTTTGTATGAACCTTGTTTTTTTATATAACACAACAATGGAGGTAAATTCATGACGCATATTATTATTGTCGGCGGTGTCGCTGGCGGCGCAACAGTCGCAAGCCAATTACGTCGATTAAATTCAGAGTATAAGATAACAGTGTACGAGAAAGACCGCGATGTAACATTTGCGAACTGTGGTTTGCCTTATTATTTAGGCGGCATTATTCCAGATCGTTCTCAATTGCTCAATTACACACCTCAAGCCTTGAAAGACCAAAAAGACATCGATGCACATGTCTATCATGAAGTCACACATGTTGACCCTTCTAAAAAAGAAGTGACAGTCAAAAATAGAGAGACCGGCGAAACATTTACAGATGCTTACGACAAATTAATTTTAAGCCCAGGTTGTCGTGCTAATTCTCTTGATCTTGATACAGACATGGCATTCACATTACGTAACTTAGAAGACACAGATGCCATTGAGAACTACATTAAACAAAACAACGTTAAAAAGGTATTGATTGTCGGTGCTGGTTACATTTCATTAGAAGTGTTAGAAAATCTACATCATCATGGTTTAGAAACCGTATTGATTCATCGTTCAGATAAAGTGAATAAGTTCATGGACCAAGATATGAACCAAGTCATCTTTGATGCAATGGATGAACGCCAAATTGACTATCGTCTTAACGAAGAAATTAAAGACGTCAATGGCAAAACAGTCCACTTCAAATCAGGGAAACAAGAAGACTTCGATATGATCATTGAAGGACTAGGTATTGTACCGAACAATGAATCATTTAAAGATACTGACATCCAATTAGATGACGATGGTTATGTTCCTGTCAATAAATACTTCCAAACTAATTTTAGTGATATTTATGCCATCGGCGATATTGCTTCTTACTATTATCGTCATGTTGACTTACCGACACGCGTACCATTAGCTTGGGGTGCACATCGTGCTGCCAGCATTGTAGCGCAACACATCGCTTTAGACAGCGCACCACCATTTAAAGGTTTCCTAGGTGCAAACGCGGTGAAATTCTTTGATTACACTTTAACAAGTGTCGGCATCTCACCAAATGAACTGGAGCACTTTAACTACGATATGACTGAAAATGAACAATACAACCATGCCAGCTACTTCCCTGGCGCAGAACGTGTTCATTTACGTGTGTATTTCGACAAAGATACGCGCCGTATTTTACGTGCTGCCGCAGTCGGTAAAGCAGGCGCAGATAAACGTATTGATGTTCTATCAATGGCCATGCAAAACAATATGACGATTGATGAATTAACTGAATTTGAACCTGCTTATGCCCCACCTTACAGTTCACCCAAAGATATTATCAATATGGTGGGTTATAAAGCACAATCTAAATAATATATATTATTTAGATAAAAACCATAAAACCATCAAGTATTCAAAAATAATTTCAAAATAATTATAATCATTATAATTAAGCTAAGGTTATATGTTATCATAGATACGGAATATTGAAGAAATGGGGAAATTACATGTTACATTTACACATTTTCAGCTGGGTCATCGGGATTATTTTATTTATCGCAGCTTATTTCAGTTTTAAATCACCCGGTGCACCTAAGAAAGCTTACAAACCGTTGCACATGGCATTACGTTTGTTCTTAGTACTGATTTTATTCAGTGGTGTGTGGCAAGTTGTTGTAGAGTTCGCTACTGCAACAGGTAGTGCACATATGTTACTCACATTAAAAATGATTTGTGGTATCGCAGTTGTCGCTTTAATGGAAGTGACATTAATCCGCAAAGAACGTTCAGTTTCACACACAGGTTTATTCTGGGGTACGATTATCCTAATCATTATCACAATGGCATTAGGTATTATCTTACCAGAAGGACCAATTTCAAGCCTATTCGGCATTGGTAATTAATAAGATAATCAAAGCTCGTCACACTGTGTGATGAGCTTTTTTTATTGCATTTTAACTTTAAGTGAAAATTAATTATTCTTTTTTATATACGAAAAGACCCGAGTTGAAACATCATCATTTCAACTCGGGCTTTATTACAATTATATGCTTAATTAAAAGCTTTTAAATCATTTATTACTCTTCTTCTTTAGCAATAAAGTTAGTTAAAGTACCGATATTATCAATTGTAACTTTAACTTCATCACCAGGTTGTAAATATTGAGGTGGATTCATACCTGCCCCAACACCTGATGGTGTACCTGTCGCAATGATATCACCAGGATGTAGTGCGACATATTTAGAGATTTCTGCGATTAATTCATCAATTTTAAGAATCATTTGGCTTGTATTGCCATCTTGACGAATTTCATTATTTACTTTTGTGACGATATTTACGTCTTCAGGTGTCGGTAATTCATCTTTAGTAACGATATAAGGACCCATTGGGCAACCGCCAGTTAAGCTTTTAGATAAAAAGGCTTGGTCTTGTTGGCGTTGTGCTGTACGGTCTGTGATATCGTTGATGATTGTATAACCGTAAACATAGTCTAATGCTAAACCTTTAGGAATTTTTTCACCTGATTTACCGATAACAACTCCTAATTCACCTTCATAATCGAGTGTATCTGTAATATCTTTGTGATTAGGGATTGTCGCTTCATCACCTGTTAAAGATGATGCTGCTTTTGTGAACACGTATAAGCGTTCTACACTATGATTCAATTCATCCGCATGTTCTTTATAGTTACGTCCAAATGCGATCACATTGTTTGGCGGTGTCACAGGCGGTAAGAATTCTAAATCCGCAAATTGTACTTTATAGTCTTCAGAATTTGGACTATCTATCGCTGCGACAACTGCTTTACGCACTTGTTCTTGGAAATCTAATGTATGGTTTTGTTCTAAACCTTCTAATAATGTCTTAGGATGGAAGTCGCCTTCACCAAAATCTGCGAAAACTTTTCTTAAATCCCAAGCTGCTTCTTCACGTTTTACTTTCACACCATACGATGTTTCATCATTATATTTGAATGATAAAAATTTCATTCAATATCAGCTCCTCATCTCAATCTTAATTTACATTATAACTGTATTTTCAGAAAAATAACAAATATTTAATAAACACTTCCAAATATAGGGAGTGATAATATGAAAATACAAACTAAACGTTTAATCCTCTTAATTATCTCTACCCTGTCCATTTGGAATTAATGCGATGGATCATCTAATCTTAATTCACCATATTGGAAGAAATAAAGTGAACCTTTGACTTTCGTCTTTAAAATGGTCTCAAGTGCTGCTTGATAGTAGTACATCTGCACTTTATAACGCGCCTTTAACCTTTCACCAACTTCTTCATCTGTCTCACTTTTACGTTGGTTAAAGGCATCTGTTTTATAGTCCACAAAGTAATACTGCCCATCTTGTCGATAAATCAAGTCAATCATCCCTTGGATAATAGAAACATCCTCATTTTGATCCATGTCATGATCGACTTTACTTTGGTTGACCACAAAGGGCACTTCACGCATAATTTGATCACTTTGCGCAATCTTCATATAAAGCTCACTATTAATAAAGTCCATGACTTGTTTCATACGAATATCTTGTTTCGCATCATCTTCAATAATATTTTTCTCAATCAGACGATCAATATATTGATCTAGTTCATCTTCAGTCATACGTTCAGGTTTAAATGGTAAATGCTGCATTACTGTATGCATCAATGTCCCGATTTCATTGGCTTTACGCTTTTGATGCTGACGTAAAAATTGCGGACGCTCATAAGTCGACGCACCTAAACGATATTGACGGACACGTTCATAACTCGTGCCGCTTTCTTCTGTTTCTAGTTGACGTTTCAACTCAGATACAGATTGTTTTGTCGGTTTAACCATGTCTTTTTGATACGGATATTCAAACGCTAATTGACGTTCAATTTGACGTTCAACTTCTGGTTGACCAGATTGATAATGAATAATGTCAGATACTGTACGATATTCTTCTTTATTATCTTCTGCTTCATCAGGTTTGATATCACTATAATCATCAATCTGTATTTCTACTTTAGGTTGAAGTGGTAATGCTAAATCTTCAATGTCCTGTTCGAATTTCAAATCATTAGTAATGCTGTGAGATTGATATTTCGCATAAATAGGATAAATCAATTCAAATGGCGTTTTCGCACTTAAACGATAGCTGACAGGCAACTTATCCCCAGCGATTGATGTCCCGACCATTTTATCTAATGCTTGCTCACTCTTCACGCGTCCAATTAAGAATAATTGTTCTTTGGCTCTGGTTAATGCCACATACATCAAACGCATTTCTTCAGAAATAATTTCATTTTCATTAATGGCTTTAAGCGTCACAGAAGCAAGTGATGGGAACGTAATATCTAGTTCAGTATCAAAGTAAGTTAAGCCTAACCCGTATTTCTGATTTAAAATGACTGGCTGACTTAAATCTTGCTTATTAAACTGTTTACTCAAACCAGAATAAATCACAAACGGGAACTCTAAACCTTTACTTGAGTGAATGGTCATCATGCGCACTACATCATCATTTGGACCAACAACATTCTCTTCACCGAAATCTTGACCTCTTTCGATTAATTCATCGATAAATCGAATGAATTGGAAGAGCCCTCTGAAGCTGGATTTCTCAAACTCTACGGCTTTGTTGAATAAACCATAAAGGTTTGCACGTCGACCTTTACCACCGATCAAACCACTGAAATATTGAATCACAAAGCGGTTGTTGTAGAAGCGGTCAATCAATTGATAGACCGGATGTTTTAAACTGAACGCTTGATAAAACGCTAAATCATCTAAAAAGTCTTGAAGTTTTTGAACTAAGCCTGCATCCGCTTCTTCACTCTGCATATAATGTTGAATCGATTGATAGAAATAATCATCATTCGGGCTGACAATACGAATACTTGCGAGCTCATCTTCTGTAAATTGATAAATGACAGAGCGCATCAGACCGACTAAGTAGATGTCTTGAAGCGGATTATCTACTGTTCTTAAGAAAGACAAGACCAGTCTGACTTCGGTTTGTTCGAAGTATCCTTCCTTACTATTTACATGAAACGGTATATCTCGGTCTTTAAACACTTGCTGTAAGGCACGAGAACGACTATACCCACGTTCTAAAATTACAATATCTTTATACGTCGGTTTGCGATAAGTCTTGTTTTTAATATCATAAACTTCATGTTCATTTAAAATGGTTTCAACTTGATTCACAATATATTCCGCTTCTTGTTCATCACCTGTCAGTTCCGACTCTGCTTCCTCTACTAAAACATTTAAATGTAATGGATGCGGTCTATCATCAAATGGTGCCCCGAAATACAATTGCGCGGCTTCATCATAAACAATTTCACCTACTGCCTCATCCATCATATGTTTGAATAAATAGTTAGTCGTTGAAAGCACTTCGGGTCTAGAACGGAAGTTTTGTGATAAATCGATACGCATACCTGAACTACCGTCTATATTAAATCGATTGTATTTTTCAATAAACAAACTAGGATCCGCTTGTCTGAACTTATAAATCGATTGTTTCACGTCACCTACCATAAAGAGGTTGCCGTTTGTTTCATCACCGCGTTTTAAACAGCTTAAAATCTGTTCTTGGACTCGGTTTGTATCTTGATATTCATCGACTAAGATTTCGTCGAAGCGGTCACGGTAATGACGGGCAATTTCAGTAGGATTCCCTGCTTCATCCATCAAGATTTGTAACGCAAAGTGTTCATAGTCAGAGAAGTCCAGTATATTACGACTGCGCTTTTTCACACTGAATTGTTCAATCACATCTTGTGTAATCTGCGCTAATACGGCTACTCTAGGTGCCAAAGTCTGCATATCTGCTTTTAAATCTTCAGCTGAACGTGAGAAATAATCTTTTTTCACTTTCTCAACGGCTGCTTTATAATCGTCATAATAAGATTTCGCAAGTTTCAGTCCTTCTTCAAAGCCCTCATTCGCTTCTTTAAGCTTCTTAGTAATACTTGGAAAACGTTTTGGCAATTGATGTTCACTGATTAATTCAGTATTTAAAACATCACCTTCCATAGCACGTGCTAAGAAAGCACGCTCACTTTCAACCACTTCTAAATGCTTTTCGACACCGGCGAATTCATGATATAAGTCGTAACTCTTATTTAAGTTTTCAAGTGCGGTATGCATATAGACTTTCGCAATGTTAGTTAATAATGCTAAGTATTCCTCTTGTGTCTCTGTATTATCATAAGGCTCTACTAGTGAAGATAACCATGCCATCGGTTGCGGATTCGCGACTGAGAAATAATACAAGTTCTTAATGATTTTTCTGAACTTATCATCACTTCTGTCTGATGATAAATGTTCTGTTAAATCAATAAAGGCTGGATCTAACGCATCATAATAATCCTCTAACACTTCATCAATGGTCTGTTCTAAGAGTAAGATGTTTTCAGCTTCACTGCTGGTTCTGAAATTCGGGTCAATTTCTAAGACATCATAATGCTGTTGAATGAGTTTCAAACAAAAACTATGCAACGTAGAAATTTGTGCTTGATGAATTTTGACACGTTGGTTTTTTAAGTGTGTATTGCTTGAATCTTCTAACGATGCTTGTTGGATACGTTGCTCGACTCTGTGCTTCATCTCACGTGCACTTAAGTTCGTAAACGTCACAACAAGCAGGCGGTCGACATCAATTTCATCACGCAATATACGTTGAATAATTCTTTCAACCAGTACAGCCGTTTTACCAGAACCCGCTGCAGCTGCTACTAAAGTATCTTGACCTTTGGCATAAATACTTTTCCATTGGCCATCTGTCCAAATCACATCATTCGGTTTTTCTGGTATCATGCGTCATCCTCCTCTTCTTCTGATGTTTGTTTTAATAACTCGATTGGATTAATCGTTTCATCTACTGTACGATAACGTTTACTGTCAATCATGCCGTCCACATGACATACAGAACGATAATTACAAAAACGACATGGTAGTTTCTGATCATATTTCATCGGTGCTACTTCAGTATGACCATCCATAATATCAGACGCAATTTGTGTAAAGTTCTGCTTATTATGTTCAATAAATTTATAAATCGTATCCGTATCTGCGACAGGATTGCCTTTACCTAATGCGCCGCTCTTCAGCATGTTCAACGGTACAATATCAGAAGTGAATTGCGGTTCTAAGCGTGAATCTTCCGCTTCAATCACATCTGGATCATTATTGACTAAACCACTTAATCTAAAGGATTTCAATAATTCTTTTTGACGTTTTTCCTCATCAATATCTGCCCAATTTGAAAACTTAACTCTTGGTTCATGAACATGGAAGTAAAGTAAGCCGCCCGGCTCTGTTTGTGCTGCTAGATTGAGTCTCTCTTTATTTTGAAGCACAACATCCATATAAGTCATCATTTGCATTTGAAGTCCATAATACACTTTGGTCAAGTCTAATTCTGAACTGCCTTCTGATGATTTGTAGTCGATAATATTCACAAAGCTGCGGTCTTGGTTTGTATACGTGTCGATTCGGTCGATCTGACCACGAATATTAATCGGAATGCCTTGTGTTGTATATAGTGCTTCGGCTTGAAGCTGATCTGCATTTTTCGGCTTTCTTCTAAATGATTTTTCAAACGCTTGGGGTCTGAATTTAGAGAAGCTGCCTTGGTATTTCAACGCAGTCAATGTGGATTGAACAATGGCACCGATGCGTTGAGACATATAACGATAATGCGCTGTAGAATTTAATAAATTATATTGCACTGTCGGTAAAATCTGTTCTAACGCTTCTGTTGTCAGTTTACGTATCTGTTGATTCGTCAGATTTTTGAAATCACCTTGAACTTTATCCGCAATATATTTTAAAACCGCATGGAAGATATCGCCTAAATCAAAGTTTTCCAACTTATATTTCGTACGTTCATTTAAACGTAAACCATGAGATGCATAGTGCTTGAACGGGCAATTTTGGTAACCTTCAAAGCGCGATACACTGGCATTAATCGTTGAACCATATAAATCTTTTGTTTGTGTTTCACTCAGTTGTACGGTTTTATTGTCATACGTCAACGCAGATGTCAGATAGTTCAAGCCTTGTTTCAGCTTATCGTGATTTAGCATTGCTTGATACGCATCCAACCATGATTCAGCAGTTAATTCATGATGCAGCCAACTTTGAAGTGCTTCAAATAAATTGATTTTTGTTTGATGCGGATGTTCCATTAATGTCAATGGATTTTGTTGTGCAGTAAAGGCAACGTTTTGTACCTCTAAATCCGTATATAAATCTTTGATACTTTGAATAAATGGACTTGCTTCTTTTTCATCATTATTTAAGCCCATTAAGCTATATGAAAATGTGACATAAGTTTTCGCACGTGTCATCGCAATATAACATACAAAGGCTTCATCCATTTGTAAGACATCAGCTGTCGGACTCAGTTCTAATTGCGTTTCTTCTTGGAAATATTTTTTCTCTTCATCACTGATTAAACTTGAATTAGAAATCGCTTGCGGCATAATACCGTCATTCATACCGACGATATAAACATGCGTTTTATTATCCACTTTCGCTAAGTCCATCGTACCGATAGACACTTGGTCTAAAGTTTGTGGAATCATCACAAATTCTAATTGTTCTAAACCGACATCAAATAATTCTAAGAAACGTTTTTGTGACATCTCGGTATCACCGAAGACTGTCGCAAGATCATCCAGTGTTTGAATCAAACCATTCCAAACTTGGTCTAGTTCTTCAGCTTGTTGATGTTTGCCTGCTAAATCTAATTCATCACGCTCTGTCATTAATTGACTTGGTAAATTGAAGGCTTCACATACTTTATAGAAAGCAGCCGCAAATTCAACTGCGGTATTCGCTTCACTTAAAGCTTGTTCAAATTTTAAAATGTGATGCATCACAAAGTCTTTTAAGTCAATGACACGACGATACACTTCTTCCGTTTCTTCTGTCATCGGTTGACGTTTTAAGCCCATTTGATTAAATTGTTCGATTTTGAAGTAGTTGTCATCTATCCAACGTTTACCGTAAATGCCTCTTTCTAAGACAAAGTTTTCTAAGATGTCCGTAAGATAACGACTATCTTCGTATTTACGTGTCAGCACTTGTGTTTTGAATAAGCGCATCAACGGTTCAAAACTCCATTTTGTTTCGATGACTTCAATTAATGAACGTAACATTTCCATCACTGGATGATGTGTCATAGATTGTTTTGTATCAATATTAAATGGAATGTCGTATTCAGGCATAACACTTTCCATTAAATGCGCGTAGGCTTCGTCACGATAGAGAATAGCGACGTCTTGGAAGCGGATATTTTCTTCACGTGCTTTACGAATGATGTCTCGCGCAATCGCATTCACTTCTTCACGTACATTAGAAGCTTCTAAAATATTAACGTGTCCGTTGTTGGGTTGCGGAATGACTTGAAGCGCATCAAACTGTGTTTCTAATTGATTCAAATCTGAGTTGTCAAAACGGTGTTGTGTCGTAAATTGTCGTTGATTCAATTTAATGTTTAATTGGTCCGCAATCTCTTCTAAATGCGTTAATACAGATGAGGTCTTTCTAAATAAACTAAACGGATCTTTATTACCATCAGTTGTCAGTAAGACATTCACAGACTTCGCATATTTTACTAATGTTTCAATAATTAAATACTCTAGTGTTGAGAAGTTATGGAAACCATCTATGTATATCTCAGCGCGTTTTAACCACTCTGAATTTTCCATACATTCTACAAACTTATAAAGTGTATCTTCTGATGAAACAAAGTTGCCTTTTAAGCGTTCTTCTAAATGATGATAAACTAACGCAATATCATGCAGCTTATCTTGTGTTCTTGGTTGGAGTTGATTTTCAGCAATAAATAAATCTAATTGGTCAGGTGTGACCGCATACTTTTTAAAGTCTTGAATTTGTTCTGTCAATTTTGAACTGAAACCATAATATTTAACTTGTGATTGGTATAAATTTAATGATTTACGTTGGTCTTGTAAAATATCAAAGACCATCATTTCCATGGCACCTTTTGAAACGTAATCTTCTGTCAGACCCCCGATTTCTTGAAAGATTCTGTGACTGAGTCGCTCAAAGTGAAGGACTTCAGCACGTAAACTCCCATTTAACTCTGGGTCTTTCACAAAGTCTTGTTCAATTTGGAAAGTACTTTGTGTCGGCGCAATAATAATAATCGGATCACCTAAAGGATCTTGTTTCATTTTTTGTTTGATTTCGTCTAACATCGCATGGGACTTTCCAGTTCCAGCGCGACCGATATATGCGTTAAATTCAGTCACCTTTCTCACCTCTTTGTCATTTATTGTAGCACATATGTTCTCATAGTTTCGTGCTTCTTCCCTTATAAATATGAAAAGAGTTGATACTTATTTTTGAATGAAAGTATCAACTCTTTTCGTCATATCTATCTTAACATTTAGTTTTCTGCTGGATTGAAGTTCACTTTGAATTTCGTTAAAGGCCAGTAACGTAAGCTGACTTTACCGACAACTTGATCTTCTTTAATTAAACCGAATGAACGGCTATCTTTACTCACTTCACGGTTATCCCCAAGGACTAATAATTTACCTTTTGGAATTTTGTTTGTGCCATCTGAGTTTGGCAAGTTTTTAACTTGAAGCGTACCTGTGATTTCATCATAACTCTTATGTTTTTCATTATAATCTAAGTACGGTTCTTTCACTTTTTTACCATTTACATATAATACGTCATGTTTATATTCTACGCTGTCACCAGGTGTTCCGATGACACGTTTCACATAGTCGCTTTTTTTATCTGCATGGAAGACAATCACATTACCTTTATCAAGACCGCCCATTTTAAAGCCGATCACATTGACGATTACTTTTTCACCATCTTTTAACGTCGGAAACATAGAATCTCCGCGTACAGTATAAGATTTAGCAACAAAATTATAAATCAATAAGATTAACACCAGCGCTATAGCTATGGCTATAATCCACTCTTTTAATTCTTTTTTCACTGTAAAAACACCTCAATTATTCATTAAATGAAATTTTAAAATCACGCCATGGATAATATCTTAAGAACACCGTACCTATAATATCTTGTTGATGTATCGTTCCGAACTTTCTCGAATCACGCAAATCAGAGCGATCATCGTTCAATATTAAATAGTGTTTAGGTGCTAAGATATCTCCTTCTGAATGTTTAATATTGCGTAATGCTAAAGTTTGAATAGGATGTTGTACCTGATAACTTTCATTTACTTGTTGGTCATCTCGATACAATTGACCCGCTTTTATTTCGACAGACTCACCAGGTGTCCCAATGACCCGTCCAAAATAGATACGTCCTTGATGACGATACATGATGATATCACTATTATGTATTTGGTTGAAAGTTGTTTGTACTTTACTGACCAAAATACGATCATCCTGATGCAATGCAGGTGACATCTGATTAGAATGTACCACTGCACCGATTAAGATAAAAGCTTGAATCAACATTACAATAATAATCGCAATTATCAAGGAAAGCAAATATTTTACAATTTTTCTCACTATTTATCTCCTTCGTTATTTTATGAAACGACGCTCCAACTTTCTGCTGACCACCCAAAGAGCTGCTAAAATCACAATCACTAACACAACACGAATCGGGCTCTCTAAAATGCTATGCATTTCCCTGCCTAAAATACCTGTTAATGCCATCGCAATCAAGTTTGAAACAGCTAATACAATAAAGAAAGTTTGACGTTTCATTTGAGACAAGCCAGCTACAACATTCATTAAAGAACTAGGAGTGAACGGAAAGCACAACAAAATAAAAATAGGTGTCACACCTTGATGATTAACAAAGCCCAAAAACTTTTGCACTTCTTTTCGTTCTTTCACTTTATCCATGAATTTAGAGTTCGCAAAATAACGTATGATTAAAAAGACAACGAAACTCCCTAAAAATGTGCCGAGCCACGAGATAATAATCCCTAAAAATAGTCCGAACGTATCCACATTAACAAACACAAATACAAACATCGGCAAAATAGGAATAAACGATTCTAAAAATGGCAATAAGAATCCAAGTAAATCCCCATAGTCCCCCATTGCTCGCATCCACTGTTCAATTTGATCTGCTGACATAACTTCACCTGTCTCTCACTCTTCTTCGATTACTACTATTATATAAGGAACAGGTGTATTTTGAAACTAAAAAAAGAACTCCCATATTACTAATCAGCAATATGAGAGTCTTACATTTATTTCAGAATTATAAACGTTCTTCTAATTCTTGTTTTTTATCTTCGTAACCTGGTTTACCAAGTAATGCGAACATATTTTGTTTATATGCTTCTACACCTGGTTGGTTGAATGGGTTAACGCCTAATTGGTAACCGCTCATCGCACAAGCTAATTCGAAGAAGTATACTAAATAACCGAATGTTTCTGGGTCAATACTTGGTACTTTAACAACTAAGTTTGGTACTTCGCCGTCAGTGTGCGCAAGCAATGTACCTTCGAATGCTTTAGTATTTACTTCATCAATTGTTTTACCAGCAAGGTAGTTCAAGCCATCTAAGTCATCTGCATCTTCTTCGATTGTAATATCGAATTTAGGATTTTCAACTTTAACCACTGTTTCAAATAAGAAACGACGGCCTTCTTGTACGTATTGTCCTAATGAGTGCAAGTCAGTTGTGTAGTTAGCACTTGAAGGATAGATACCTTTGAAGTCTTTACCTTCAGATTCGCCGTATAATTGTTTCCACCATTCATTGAAGTATTGTAATGATGGTTCGTAGTTGATCAACATTTCAGTTGTATAACCTTTAGCGTATAAGATGTTACGTAATGTCGCATATTGGTATGCGATGTTTTCAGATAAATCATCTGATTTCAATTCTTCACGTGCTTTAGCAGCACCATCCATCATCGCTTGGATATCAATACCTGCAGCTGCAATCGGTAATAAACCTACAGCTGTTAATACTGAATAACGGCCGCCTACATCATCAGGCACTACGAATGTTTCGTAACCTTCGTTTGTTGCTAATTGTTTTAAAGCACCTTTTTCTTTATCTGTAGTCGCAAAGATACGTGATTTTGCTTCTTCTTTACCGTATTTATCTTCTAATAACTGTTTAAAGAGTCTGAAAGCAACAGCCGGTTCAGTTGTAGTACCTGATTTAGAAATAACGTTGACTGAATAATCTTTACCGTCAAGGTATTCAATTAAATCATGTAAGTAAGTTGATGATAAATGGTTACCCGCAAATACGATTTCAGGGTATTCATCACTTGTTCTGAATGCTGAACTTAACATTTCAATCGCAGCACGCGCACCTAAATAAGAACCACCGATACCGATGACAACTAATACATCAGAATGTTCTTTGATGCGTTTAGCTGCTTCTAAGATACGAGAGAATTCTTCTTTATCATAATCTACTGGTAAATCTAACCAGCCTAAAAAGTCATTGCCTGCGCCTGTACCTTCATGAATAACGCGATGAATTGTTTTTACGATTTCTTGTTGTTGTGTTAATTCGTGTTCGTCAACGAATTTTAAAGCTTTACTATAGTCTAGCTCAATATGTGTCATTTGAACTGCCTCCTGCTTTTTGATTTCACTCACATTTTACTAAATTTCTGATAATACAATCAATAAAACTGTCTATGAAATTGAAGGACTCGCCTTAATTGTGAAAAAATCGTCATTTTTTACTATTTTGCTAGGAAATTAAGTGGTTTACATTCTATAGTTTTTATGAATTTTGCATACATTTGGAACCAGCCCTGCTGTCACAGGGTATAAATGAGTGAGATTTCATCTTTTTGTATATTTATGTAAAATAATGGTTTATTTCTCATCTTCAATCTGCTATGATAATAACATGTTAAAAAATTCAAACTATTCTAACGAGGTGTAAAGATTATGAAGGATAAAATCGTATTAGCCTATTCAGGCGGATTAGATACTAGTGTGGCAGTAAAGTGGCTGATCGATAAAGGTTACGATGTAGTTGCTTGTTGTTTAGACGTCGGCGAAGGAAAAGATTTAGATCAAGTTTATCAAAAAGCATTAGATATGGGCGCAGTAGAATGCTATATCATTGATGCGACGAAAGAATTCAGCGATGACTATGTTGCTTATGCAATTAAAGGTAATTTAATGTATGAAAACACATACCCAGTGGTTTCAGCATTATCTCGCCCATTAATCTCTAAAAAATTAGTTGAAATTGCTGAAAAAACAGATGCAGTAGGTATTGCACATGGCTGTACTGGTAAAGGTAACGACCAAGTACGTTTTGAAGTAGCCATCAAAGCGTTGAACCCTAAATTGAAAGTATTTGCACCGGTACGTTCATGGGGTTGGAGTCGTGAAGAGGAAATTGATTATGCAATCAAAAATAATATTCCAGTACCTATCAACCATGACTCTCCTTACTCTATCGACCAAAACTTATGGGGCCGTGCTAACGAATGTGGAATTTTAGAAGATCCTTACGCAGCACCGCCTGCAGATGCATTTGATTTAACTCGAGAAATCGAAGATACACCAGATACACCTGATGAAATCGTTTTGAAGTTTGAAAAAGGAATTCCAGTAGAAGTCGATGGAAAAGCATATCCATTAGATGATTTAATTCTTTATTTAAACGACTTAGCAGGTAAACATGGTATCGGACGTATTGACCATGTTGAAAACAGATTAGTCGGTATTAAATCACGTGAAGTCTACGAAACACCAGGCGCTGAAGTCATTCTTAAAGCACATAAAGCTTTAGAAACTATCACATTGACAAAAGATGTGGCACACTTCAAACCTGTGATTGAAAAACAATTCGCAGAACAAACCTACAATGGTTTATGGTTCTCACCTTTAACTGATTCATTAAAAGCATTCATCGATTCGACACAAGAACATGTCAGCGGTGAAGTACGTGTGAAATTATTTAAAGGTAATGCGGTTGTAAATGGCAGAAAATCTCCATATTCTCTTTACAACAAAGAGCTTGCGACATATACAAAAGAAGATGCCTTCAACCAAGAAGCAGCAGTAGGATTTATTGAAATTTACGGCTTGCCGACTGAAGTCAATTCTATGTTGCATGGAGGTTATTCACATGAGTAAAAAAGCCTGGGGCGGTCGCTTCCAAGCAGAACCTGAAGCGTGGGTAGATGCTTTTAACGCCTCTATTCACTTTGACCACCTATTAATAGATGAAGATATTCAAGGAAGTATTGCACATGCGACGATGCTGGCACAACAAGGCATCCTTACTTCTGAAGAAAGCGAAACCATTATTAAGGGACTCCAGGACATCCAACAAGATTACCACGATGGTAAAGTTGAATTCACAGAAGCTTTAGAAGATATTCACTTGAACATCGAACATGAATTAATCGAACGTATCGGACCAGTCGGCGGTAAACTGCACACTGGCCGTAGTCGTAATGATCAAGTCGCAACAGACATGCATCTCTATACAAAGAAAGCAGTCAAAGAAATTATTGACTTGATTCATTCCTTACAAGATACGATTGTTTCACTTGCAGATAAACATGTCGACACAATCATGCCAGGTTATACGCATTTACAACGTGCACAGCCCATTTCTTTTGCACATCATGTCATGACCTACTTCTGGATGTTAGAGCGTGATAAAGCGCGCTTTAACGATGCATTAAAACGTATCGATATCAATCCTTTAGGCGCTGCCGCTTTAAGTGGTACAACGCATCCGATTGATCGTCAAAAAACACAAGAACTTTTAGATTTTGCATCACTTTACGAAAATAGTTTAGATGCTGTCAGTGACCGTGATTATATCGTAGAAACACTTAACGCGATTTCGCTTGCCATGATTCATTTATCACGTTTTTCTGAAGAAATTATTTTCTGGTCAACAGATGAAGCTAAATTTATTACGTTGTCAGATGCCTTTTCAACAGGTTCATCTATCATGCCGCAGAAAAAGAATCCAGATATGGCAGAATTAATTCGTGGTAAAACAGGACGTACGACAGGTCATTTAGTCAGTATGTTAATGACATTAAAAGGATTGCCATTAGCATACAATAAAGATATGCAAGAAGATAAAGAAGGTTTATTTGATGCGGTGCATACAGTCACAGGATCACTACGTATCTTTGAAGGCATGCTCGCAACACTAACTGTGAATACAGATCGTTTAAACGAAACGGTGCATAAAGACTTCTCTAACGCGACAGAACTTGCGGATTATTTAGTAGAAAAAGATATTCCATTCAGAGAAGCACATGCGATTGTAGGTCAAATCGTTTACTGGTGTATCCAACACGATTGTTATTTACTCGATGTGCCACTTGAAAAATATCAAGAATTCTCACCTACTATTGATGAAACCATTTATAGTTATCTAAAACCTGAAAACTGTTTGAAACGTAGAAAAAGCTATGGTTCAACAGGACAAGAATCTGTACGTCATCAAATTGAAGTCGCCAAAGCTTTATTGTAATGCTATATAGCCATTATCTGAAACACATCAGATAATGGCTTTTTCATTATTTATGAATTTAAAAATTAACGAAAAAAAGACCCTATCAGATTTCACTGATAAGGTCTTGATTTCGTTATGAGCTGTAAACTTAAGCCCAACCACGATAGCGTGCTGCTTCTGCAGTACGTTTAATACCGATAATGTATGCTGCTAAACGCATATCAATTTTACGGTTTTGTGCTAATTCATAAATATCATTGAATGCTGTGATTAATTTATCACGCATTTTTTCGTTTACTTCATCTTCTGTCCAGTAGTAACCTTGGTTATTTTGAACCCACTCGAAGTAAGACACAGTTACACCGCCAGCACTCGCAAGTACGTCAGGTACTAATAAGATGCCGCGTTCGTGTAAGATACGTGTTGCTTCTAAAGTTGTAGGTCCGTTTGCTGCTTCTACTAAGATATCCGCTTTAATATTTGGCGCGTTATCTTTAGTAATTTGGTTTTCAATTGCAGCTGGAATTAAGATGTCGCAATCTAATTCAAAGAGTTCTTTGTTAGAAATTGTTTCTTCGAATAAGTTTGTTACTGTACCAAAGCTGTCTCTACGGTCTAATAGGTAATCGATATCTAAACCTTCTGGATCAGATAATGCACCGTATGCATCTGAGATACCGACAATCTTAGCGCCTTTATCAAATAAGAATTTCGCTAAGAAGCTACCTGCGTTACCGAAACCTTGAATTACAATTCTTGCCCCGTTTAAATCAAGGTTTTTAATTTTAGCCGCTTGTTCAATCGCAATAACTACCCCTAATGCTGTTGAACGGTCGCGTCCTTCAGAACCGCCAAGTACAATCGGTTTACCAGTGATAAATCCAGGTGAGTTGAATTTATCTAATGCACTGTACTCATCCATCATCCAAGCCATAATTTGTGAGTTTGTCATTACGTCTGGTGCTGGAATATCTTTAGAAGGTCCAACAATTTGTGAAATTGCACGTACATAACCACGAGATAAACGTTCTACTTCATGAATACTCATTTCACGTGGGTCACAGATGATACCGCCTTTACCGCCGCCGTATGGTAAGTCGACAATACCGCACTTCATTGTCATCCACATTGATAATGCTTTTACTTCATCTACGTTAACGTTCGGATGGAAACGAACGCCACCTTTAGTAGGTCCGACTGCGTCATTATGTTGTGCACGATAGCCAGTGAAAGTTTTAACAGTACCGTCATCCATTCTTACTGGAATACGAACTTCTAAAAATCTTAAAGGTTCTTTCACTAAATCATACATACCGTCATCAAAACCTAATTTATGCAAAGCTTCTTTGATAATTTGTTGTGTCGATGCCACTAAATTATTGTTCTCAGTCATAATCCTTCTCGCCTCTTTTTCCTAACAATGATTTCGCTTTCATTTGTATTGTAACATAAGCGCTACCTTTTTAAAGGGTTTTCATTCCTTTTGTTACAACTTTTTGAACTCAGCTGAAAACCTTCTTAATTCTGTCTAATGCGTCATCAATTTCTTCCTTAGAAATAATCAATGGCGGCGCAAATCGGATAACTGTTTCGTGTGTTTCTTTGCACAATAATCCCTGCTCTTTTAATGCTTCCGCGTATGGTCTCGCATTCTCGTTCAGTTCTAAACCGATGAATAAGCCACGTCCACGTACTTCTTTAATTGCTGGATGATCAATTTTTCTTAATTCCTCTTGGAAATAGTCACCAAGTTCTCTTGAACGTTCAGCAAGCTTTTCATCTACTAAAACATCTAGCGCCGCAATAGAGACTGCTGCAGCTAATGGATTACCACCGAATGTAGAACCATGTGAACCTGGTGTGAAGACATCTAATACTTCGTGATCCGCTGCTACTGCTGAAATCGGCAGCACACCGCCGCCAAGTGCTTTACCTAAGATGTACACATCTGGTTTTACATCGTCCCAGTCCGTCGCAAACATTTTACCTGAACGTCCTAAACCAGATTGAATTTCATCTGCGATAAATAAAACATTGTGCTCATCCGCAAGTTCACGAATCGCCTTCATATAACCTTCAGGCGGCACATTAATACCCGCTTCACCTTGAATCGGTTCTACTAAAATCGCAGCTGTATTTTCATTGATTGCTGCTTTTAATGCATCGACATCTCCGAAATCTACTTTTTTGAACCCTTCTAGTAAAGGACCATAGCCTCGTTGATATTCCGCTTCAGAAGACAATGATACCGGCGCCATCGTACGTCCATGGAAGTTGCCATTAAACGCGATGATTTCAGCTTTATCTGGGTCAATGCCTTTAACTTCATAAGACCAACGACGTGCGGCTTTAACCGCTGTTTCAACCGCTTCTGCACCTGTATTCATTGGTAAGATTTTTTCTTTTCCAGTTAATTCGCTGACTTTTTCGTACCAATCCCCTAAATTATCACTATTGAATGCACGAGAAACGAGTGTCACTTTATCCGCTTGATCTTTCAGCGCTTGAATAATTTTAGGATGACGGTGGCCTTGGTTGACTGCTGAATACGCAGCTAACATGTCCATATATTTGTTACCTTCTGGATCTGTTACCCAAATACCGTCTGCCTCAGAAATGACAATTGGAAGTGGCGTATAGTTGCGCGCCCCGTAGTGTTCTGTTTTTTTGATAATATCTTCTGTTCTTGTCATAAATGATTCCTCCTCTATATTACTTTGTTTTTATTTTTCTTATAGAATGTCACTCCATTGTATATTTTCAATACGTTAAAATAATTTTGAAAAAAATCACATTATAGGTATCGCAATCTGCGATGAGAGCTATAATGTGATTTGTATTGCTTACTTCCATCATGTTTCAAATTGGTTATATTGTTTTCGCTTATAAGTGTTCAGAAACTGTACGACCTTGTAGGTGAAGCACTAGATAGTCTGGGCCACCTGCTTTAGAGTCTGTACCTGACATTTTGAAGCCGCCGAATGGTTGGTATCCGACAACCGCACCTGTGCAACCACGGTTGAAGTAAAGGTTGCCGACCATAAAGTCGCGGCGTGCTTGTTCGAGTTTGAAGCGGTTATTCGAAATAACTGCACCTGTTAAGCCGTATTCAGTTGCGTTCGCATATTCAATCGCTTGATCGAAGTCTTTCGCTTTACTGAAACCAACAACAGGTCCGAAAATTTCTTCTTGCATCACGCGACTATCATAAGCTAAGTCTGCAAATACTGTCGGATATACAAAGTTTCCGACTTCATCATCAACTTTACCGCCAGTTACTAAACGACCTTCATCTTCACCGACTTTCAAGTAACTTTTGATTTTCTTCAATGCTTTCTCATCGATAACTGGTCCCATAAAGTTATTATAATCTGAAGCATCTCCGACCGTTAAAGCTTCAGTTGCTTTTTGAACACGTTCTAATAAGTCATCGTAAATATCTTCTACTGCGATAACACGTGAACATGCTGAACATTTTTGTCCAGAGAAACCGAATGCTGAGTAAACAATCGCATCAGTCGCCACATCTAAATCCGCTTCACTATCAACCACAATTGTATCTTTACCGCCCATTTCTGCAATGACACGTTTTAAATGGTTTTGACCTTCTTGGATTTTAGACGCTTTCTGCATAATGCTTGTACCGACATTTTTAGAACCAGTAAATGAAATTAAGCCGACATCTTTGTTTTCTACTAAGAAGTCACCGATATCACTAGAATCACCAGGAATCCAGTTCACTACCCCTTTTGGAAGTCCTGCTTCTTCTAATACTTCCATAAATTTGTATGAAATAACCGGTGTATTTGATGATGGTTTTAATAATACTGTATTACCTGTTACAACAGGTGCTACTGTTGTTCCTGCCATAATCGCATACGCAAAGTTCCATGGAGAGATAACGACAGAAACCCCGATTGGTAAATAATCAAATTGGTTATATTCTCCTGGACGAGAATTAACAGGTTTACCGTCTTTCAGCTCTAACATTTGACGCCCATAGTATTCCATGAAGTCAATAGCTTCTGCAGTATCAGCATCCGCTTCTTTCCAAGGCTTACCGCCTTCTTTTGTAAGCAATGCTGAAAATTCATGTTTACGGCGACGCGTAATCGCAGCAGCTCTGAATAAAATGTCTGCCCTTACTTCAGGTGCTACTGTGCGCCATGTTTTAAACGCTTCTTTCGCCGCTTCTAATGCTTTTTCCGCTAATTCTTTATTCGCCTTTGAGACATAACCGATTGTCTCTTCTCTATTTGACGGGTTGAATGATCTTACTTTATCGTCTGTATAGATACGTTCACCATTAATAATGAGCGGATACTCTTTACCTAAGTCTTCTTCGACTTTTTTGAGTGCTTTTTCATAAGCCTCTCTGTTCTCTGCTTTTTGGAAATCTGTAAATGGTTCATGTTTGTACGGAATCATTTTTAATCCCCCTTTGTTTAATATTAAAAATGGTATAAGAAAGCCCTTACATTTCTAATAATTACATAAAACTCCTATGATGTAAAAGGAAAAATGCTTAAAATTACGAAAATTTAAAATAGTGTGATTGCGCAAGACTGTCACGACAGGAAAAAGAAGATTCTACACAAAAATTTAAAAAAGACCACACGTTCAAATACGTGCAGTCTTTATACAACATCAACATATTGTTTTTAAATGATTTAATTTCAATGCCAAGCCGATTAATGTTCACCTTTTTTAGGCAGAGGATAGAAACCATTATCAAATTGTTTCCATAAGTTTGGCGGCAAGTTATGATTATCTTCACGAGTCGGATCAAAGTAAGAAATAATATCTTCTGTACGTCCTTCTTTAATCTTCTCAATAAAGTGAGCGTCTAATAAGATTTCTCGACCTAGCGCAATAAACTGTACACCTGTATTTAAAGCATCTAGCGCCTCATCAGCGTTAAAGATTGAACCGATACCTACTAGTGGGATTTTATCATCAATCCATTCACGAATAAGCGCAATACGCGTTTTACCTTCATAAGTGCCTCCCCTAGTCTCAGAGTGGATATCCATAAGAGAAGCATGAAGATAATCTAATGGTCTGCTAGATAAGTAACCTAAAAGTTCTTTAGTTTGTTCCATTTTAATACCGTCTTCTTCTGGATCTTCAGGTGAAAAACGATAACCTACAATAAAGTCTTTATCTGCGAATTTACGAACTGTGTCCAATACTTCATCTACTACTTCAAGTGGATATTTATACGGTTTACTCCATTCGTCTTGACGACGGTTATAGTGACGTGAAACGAATTGGTGAATTAAATAATGGTTCGCGCCATGGATTTCTACACCATCAAAGCCAGCTTCAATGACACGACGTGTGGCTTCACCGAAAGCTTTAATTGTATCTTCTATTTCATCAGGTGTCATCTCACGAGCATGATGTTCTTCTTGTTGACCAAAACTCTTCAATGAAATTGGACTTGGCGCAACTACATCTCCTTCTGGTGTTAAGTTAGGTAAGGATTGTGCACCGGCATGATGTATTTGTACAAGTGCTTTCGCACCATTTTTCTTCATAACATCTGCTAATTTTTTTAATCCTTCAATATCTGAGTCATGCGCTACTGAAGGCTGACCTGGGAAACCTTTACCAATATCTGTCACATTACTCGCAGCACTGACACTGATGCCTACATCTTTAGAGCGTAACTCCATATGCTTAAGCTCGTCATCTGAGATTGTGCCATCTTCATTTGAAGATACATGCGTCAGAGGTGCAAGCACAAAACGATTTCTGATTTCTACACCATTTGGCAAAGTATATGATTCAAACAATGGCTCATATTTTTTATCCATCTTTACGTGCCTCCTAATTTAACTTTGTGCATTCATTTTAAAGCACCTATAAATAAATTAAAAAAGAATCGCTCAAATTGTTTTGAAGATAAAATAAATAAAAGGCCAACATACCACATGCTTATCATGTCGTATATTGACCTTTATATGAGATTAGAGTTTATTTTCTCTAATCATTCTCTTAGACTGCGCAATCCAAACCGGTAAACGTTCTTCTAATGTTTGAAACCCGTATTTTTCATTTTCTTTGATCTCATCCAAAACAGATTTTTTCTCTTTCTTACGTTCATAATTTTTAAAATAGTCATTATCCTTTAATGACAAATTGAGTTTACCTTCTTCATCTATAGACAATATCTTGGCTCTGACAATTTGTCCTTCAGATAAGAACCGATTTAAATTATGGACATAATCATTCATGATTTCTGATATATGAATGAGTCCTTCCGTGTTGTCAGGGGTTTCTACAAATGCGCCATAAGGTTGAATACCAGTCACTTTCACTTTTACGTGTTGTCCTGATTTATAGTGATTATTCAACTTAATAACCCCTTAATTTCGTATTATTTCTAACAATAACATCATAGCATAAAATAAAGAGGCTCACTAACCGTAACGGTATGATATTTTCGAATTTTTTGATTTATAGCGCAAATTTCAACGTAATGAATATGATAAATCAATATCTTTAAACCGCAACAACTCACTTCTAAAAACATAAAAGCACCTCTACTACCGATATCAAATCTATAATAGAGGTGCAACACTTACTTATTTAAATGTTCTTTTGAAAGAACGCTTATTTTTCAGTGTTATCTTTGTCTTCATTTTTACGTTTTCTGAAGAACATCATTAAACCACCAATCGCAAACATTAATGAAGCGTATTGTGGGTCAATAGATGATACATCTTGACCTGTTTCTGGTAATGCTTTCGCTTTGTTTTTGCCTGCTTTGCCAGCTTTAGCTTTATTTTCGCCAGCTTTTGTAACTTTTGTAGCTTTAGATGTTTGTTTATCTTGTGCTTTCGCATCAGATTTCACATCAGTTTTAACTGTTTCTGATTTAGGTTCAGTTGTTTTTCCTGTTTCTTTCGCAGGAGCTTTAACTTTTTCTAAACCATTTAATGCAGTTTCAACAGCTTTAGTTGCCTCTTTAATAGCTTGGACAGAAACATTATCTACTTTTTCAACAATGACTTTTCCATCTACAACTGCTTCATCTAATTTTTCAACAGATTCAGTAGTGTATTTAGATTTATCAACGGCTTTAGCTTCATCTAATGCTTTTTCAAGTTCAGCTAACGCATCTGCTTTGGCTTTCGCAACTGCATCTGCTTTATCTTGAGCAGCTTTAGTTTCAAGTGCTTTAGCTAAATCAGATTGTGCTTTGTCCACAGATTCTTGAGTCGCATTTTGATCTGCTTCAACAGTTACCGCTGTATCTAACGCATCTTTCACTGCTTTGTCTTCTTTATCAGTTACGTTCAAGTCTAAGTCTTCGGCAGTTTTGATCATTTTTTCAAGTTCTGTTTTATCTGCTTTTGTGATTAAGCTTGATTGTGTTGATTTCAACACTTCAGTTGCTTTCACAACTTGTTCTACTGTTACTGATTCTGGGTTGTTCACGATACCTTGGGCTACCGCTTGTGCTTCTTCGAATGGAACAACACTGTTTGGTGTGAAGTTATCTTTCACCACTGTTCTTGATTTTGCAAGTTGTGCTTTCAATGCTTCTAACGCTTTGTTGAACGCATCGACTTTATCTTGAGCCACTTTATTTTGGATGGCTTTTTCTAATTCAGAAGTTGCTTTATTCACAGACTCTTGAGTTACGTTTTGATCTTTTTGAACTGTCACAGCTGTATCTAACGCATCTTTCACTGCTTTGTCTTTCTTATCAGTTACATTCAAGTCTAAGCCTTCAGCAGTTTTAATCACTTTTTCAAGTTCTGATTTATCTGCTTTTGAAACTAAACTTGATTGTGTTGATTTCAACACTTCAGTTGCTTTCACAACTTGTTCTACTGTTACTGATTCTGGATTGTTCACGATACCTTGAGCTACCGCTTGTGCTTCTTCGAATGGAGCAACACTGTTCGGAGTGAAGTTATCTTTAACCACTGTTCTTGATTTTGCAAGTTGTGCTTTCAATGCTTCAAGTGCTTTATTGAATGCTTGTACTTTTTCTTGATCAGCTTTGTCTTGTGCAGCTTTATTTTCAAGTGCTTTAGCTAAATCAGATTGTGCTTTATCTACTTCTTCTTGTGTTGCGTTGAAGTCTTCTTGAACTGTGATAGCTTTGTCTAAAGCATCTTTAACTGCTTTATCTTCTTTATCGTTAACGTTCAAGTCAGTATTTTCTGCTGTGTCGATGACTTTATCAAGTTCAACTTTGTCAGCTTTTTCTACTAAGTGTTTTTGAGCTTCTTTCAAGTCTTGTGTTGCTTTATTGATTTCTTCAACTGTTTTATCAGTAGAATTATTCACAATAGTTTGACCTGCTGTTTCAGCTTTAGTTAATGGCTCTACGCTGTTTGGAGTATAAGCATATTTGTCAATTGAAGCTACTTTTTCAAGTTCTTTTTTCAACACTTCTAATGCAGCGTTTACTTGATCTGCTTTATCTTGAGTCGCTTTAGTTTCAAGCGCTTTAGCTAAGTCAGATTGTGCTTTATCCACTTCTTCTTGTGTTGCGTTAAAGTCTTCTTGAACTGTGATAGCTTTGTCTAAAGCGTCTTTGACTGCTTTATCTTCTTTATCGTTAACGTTCAAGTCAGTATTTTCTGCTGTGTCGATGACTTTATCAAGTTCAACTTTGTCAGCTTTTTCTACTAAGTGTTTTTGCGCTTCTTTCAAGTCTTGTGTTGCTTTATTGATTTCTTCAACTGTTTTATCAGTAGAATTATTTACAATAGTTTGACCTGCTGTTTCAGCTTTAGTTAATGGCTCTACGCTGTTTGGAGTATAAGCATATTTATCAATTGAAGCTACTTTTTCAAGTTCTTTTTTCAACACTTCTAATGCAGCGTTTACTTGATCTGCTTTATCTTGAGTCGCTTTAGTTTCAAGCGCTTTAGCTAAGTCAGATTGTGCTTTGTCCACTTCTTCTTGTGTAGCATTATAGTCTTCTTGAACTGTGATAGCTTTTTCTAAAGCGTCTTTGACTGCTTTATCTTCTTTATCGTTAACGTTCAAGTCAGTATTTTCTGCTGTGTCGATGACTTTATCAAGTTCAACTTTGTCAGCTTTTTCTACTAAGTGTTTTTGAGCTTCTTTCAAGTCTTGTGTTGCTTTATTGATTTCTTCAACTGTTTTACCAGTAGAATTATTCACAATAGTTTGACCTGCTGTTTCAGCATCATTAACTGGTTTAACACTATTAGGAGTGTAGAAGTCTTTATCGATAGTTTTGACTTTTTCAAGTTCTGCTTTCAATGCGTCAAGCGCTTTGTTGAAGGCGTCTACTTTATCTTGAGTTGTTTTAGCATTTACTGCATTTTCAAGATCAGTTTTAGCTTTATCGACTGTTTCTTGTGATGCGTTTTGATCTGCTTGAACTTCTTTAGCAGTATTTAATGCATCTTGAACGGCTTTGTCTTCTTTATCAGCTGGGTTAAGCTCTAAAGCTTCTGTAGTTTTAACAACTTTGTTCAACTCTTCTTTATTTGCTTTAAGTTCAAGTTTATTTTGAGCATCAGTGATTGCTTTTGTTGCTGCTTTGATTTCTTCAACTGATTTAGTTGCGTCATCTTTAGTAGTTTCACCCGCTGTGACTGCTGCATCAAATGGTGTAACTGTGTTTGGTTTATAGTCATCTTTCTTAACTGTTTTAGCATCATCAATTGCTTTTTGTAATTCATCTAAAGCATCTTGATGTACTTTTGCAGCAACTGCATCATTGATAGCTTTTGTTGCATCTGCCACTTGTTGTGGTGTTGCATTGTCATCTTTATTGACTGTTTGTGCAGCATTGATAGCATCTTGAACAGCTTTGTCCTCTTTATCAGTTGGTTCTAAACCAGTAATAGCAGTTGCAGTATCAAGCGCTTTTTGTAAATCAGTTTTGTCTGCTTTTGGCACTAAAGCATCTTTGGCGTCTTTCAATGCTTTTGTCGCATTAATGATTTCTTCAGTTGTTTTAGTATCCGGTGCATCTGCAATAGCTTGTGCTGCTGTTTGTTTTTCAGTTAATGGTGTTACTGTATCTGGTGTGAACGTTGCTTTATCTAAAGCTTTAACTTTATTCAATTCATCATTTAATGCATCAAGTGCTGCTTGTTTTGCGGCTGCATCTTGAGCATCTTTAGCATCTTGGTCTTTTTTAGTATTCACTGCATTATCCAAATTAGTTTGAGCTGTATTTACCGCATCTTGTGTTGCGTTGTCATCAGCTTGAACTGTTTTCGCTTTATCTAATGCATCTTGAACAGCTTTGTCTTCAGTATCAGCTGGATTTAATGGTAATGTTTCAGCTGTTTTAACTGAATTATTTAAATCAGCTTTATTAGCTTTTGGAACTAAAGCATCTTGAGCATCTTTCAATGCTTTTGTTGCGGCATTGATTTCTTCAGTTGTTTTAGTATCTGGTGCATCTGCAATGGCTTGTGCTGCTGTTTGTTTTTCAGTTAATGGTGTTACAGTGTTTGGTGTATAAGTTGCTTTGTCTAAACCTTGAACTTTTTTCAATTCATTATTTAATGCATCAAGTGCTGCTTTTTTAGCCGCTGCATCTTTAGCAATTTGATCATCTTGAGCTTTTTTAGCTGTAATCGCATTATTCAAATCATCTGTAGCTGTTTTAACTTGATCAGCTGTTGCATCACCATTCGCATCAACCGCATTTGCTGCTGCTAATTTATCTTGTAATGTTTTATCTACAGGATTATTTGGATTTAAATTGTTATAACCATTAGCTGTATTAATTGCTGTTTTAAGTGTTGTTTTATCTGCTTGAGGAACTAATACTTCTTGTGCATCCTCTAATGCATTTGTAGCTGCTTTAATCTCAGCAATTGTTTTAGAACCTGGTGAACCTAAAATAGTTTTAGCATTTGTCACAGCTTCAGCTAACGCTTTATTACTACTTGTTGTATAAAGAGTTGGATTTAAAGCTTCAGCATACTCTAATGTTTGTCTTAATTCCTCTAAAGCGTCTTCTTTATCTGTTTCATCTTGTGAATTTTTGACTGCTATCGCATTATCTAAATCAGTTTTTGCTTTATTAACTGCAGGTTGATCTGCATTTAAATCACCTTGAACAGTTTTAGCAGTTGCTAAAGCTGTTTTAAGCGCATCATCTTCAGGATCTCCAGCTTCTAAAGGTTGAAGCGCTTCTGCTGTTGTAATAGATTGATTCAACCCTGCTTTATCTGCTCTTGGAACTAATGCATTTTTAGCATCTTTAATAGCTTTTGATGCATCAGTAAATTGTGCATTTGAACCATTTTCAGGTTGACCTGCTAATGTGTCACCCGCTGTTACTTTTGCTTCATATGCTTCAACACTTTTTGGTGTATAACTATCTTTATTTACAGTAGCTGCATCTGCTACTGCTGCTTTCAATTCTTTAAGTGCAGCATTAGGTTGCACAGTAATACTAAATGTAGAAGTACCTGGTTCGCTCTTTTCTTGTTTTGCAGTTACAGTGACATTAAATGTTCCTTCAGCTGTAGGTGTACCTGTAATTTGTTTTGTTGCCGCATCAAATGATAAACCTGCTGGTAGACCCGTTACTGTTACAGTAGGAGCTGGGTTTAAATCTCCTTCAACATTTACAGCGATTGGAGTAATTGGTGTATAAGCTTCTCCTGTTTGTGCATTGATTGGTGTGATTGTAGGCGCTTGAGCACCTGCTACAGAAATTTTAAATGTTTTAGTAGTTGTATTTCCAGCCATATCTGTTGCTGTTACTTCAACAGTTGCATCTCCAGGTGTTGTTGGGGTACCTGTAATTTGTTTTGTTGTTTCATTAAATGATAAACCAGTTGGTAAACCTGTAACTGTTATTGTGTCAAAGTGTCCACTATTATCGGTAATATCTAAAGCGATAGGTGCAATAGCTTCTGAAACATTTGTAGTAACATCTGTAACGTCTGCAATTTTAGGAGCTTGAATATCAACAACTGTATACACAAGTTGTTGCGCATCATTTTCTAAAGTGACAGTTCCAGCGCCTTCGTCGAAACCATTTGCATTATTATCATTTCTAACTTTTATATCACCAAATTCATAACCTTTCTCAGCTAAATATTCAGTGTGATCTTTTAATGTAATTGTTTCTTTAACATCTCCCGCAGAGCGAAGAGGTTTATCGATTGCTTCTTCAGTATCATCGTCTATAAAGTATTCATCTAATATAGCTGATGCTGTAAATCTGAACTCATCTAATTTGACTTGTTGTAAATTATAATGATCTGTAGTTGAAGCTACAATTGAAAAAGCAAATGAATCTTTATGTGAATAATTAATATAGTCTGTCATGTTTTGAGTCCATGTTTGAGTACCATACGTAATTGTCATCACTTTAGTTGTACCATTATAATTAAATTTAAAAGGTACTAATTGATTATTTGGTTGTTCTTTTAATAAAGCCGCATCTCCTGTACCATTTGTAGTTAATAATACAGTATTAACTTGACCTGTATCTGTAGTGTAAATAAATGAGCCAAATGCACCTTTATTCTCAAATATATTAATATCCGAATATGCTTTGTTTACATCATCATTAGTCATGTTAACAAATGTGTCTAATTTAAAACCAAAACTAAATGATTCGCCACCAATACCAAACCCTTGGCCTGTTAGCCCAATGGTATCAGTCTTGCCTGGGTTGAATGTAATCGCTAGACCTTCTCCACCGGTTACCCCATCTTTTGGATGACCTTCATATTTATCACCAAGATTAACCGCTCCAGAAAAGCTGAAATCTTTAGTTAAATTTAGTTTAACATCTAAAGACATAGCTCCACTTTTGTTCGCTTCATTAGTCGTTAATGTTACAACACCGTTTTGAGAATCATAAGTTGCATCTTTTAACATTTTAAAATATTCATCAAAATTTTCTTTAGTTACAACAATTTCTTGGCTTGCAACTTCTTCCAGGTCAAATGCTCTTGTTGAATAACCTGAAGCTTCTTCACCTGTTCTAGGTAAAGTTGCTTGAGGGCTAAATAAATCTTTTTGAGCTGATGCTTCTTCAAGTAAGAGTCTTAGTACTTCTGATTTTAATTGTTCTGGAGTTAAGTCAGTTGTGTCAATAACTGCTAGAACTGCATCCACTTTAGCGCTGTCATAGTCATTACTCAAGTCTGCTTTGACTTTTTCAACTTTTTGTTCTGGAGACAATAAAGGTGTTTCAGTTACTGTTTCAACCGCTTTTTCCACTGCTGGCTCAGTTGCAGGAGTGACTACTGATTCAGTAGCTTCTTTTTTATTTTCAGTAACAGGTTCTGATGCTTTCTCAACAGTTGCTTCTGATTTCACTGGTTCAGCTTCAGTAGAAGGTGTTTCTTTTGTTTTTTCAAGTGACGTTTTGTTGTTTTCCACGGGTGCTTGTTGTGTCGAACTACTATCATTAGAAGCCTCTACAACTGTATTGTTATCGTTTATATTCTCTGCTGCTTTGGCTTCGCCGCTATGACCTAAGAATAATAGAGATCCGATTAGAATAGATGCTGTACCTACAGTAAATCTTCTAATAGAGTATCTATTTCTTAAGTTAGGCAAAAAGTCCAATTTTTTCATATGATGTCCTCCGATACTAGTATATTTCTACTACACTTTTATTATAATATTGTGTTGCCCAATTGTATATTATATAAATTTTATGTTTTAATAGTCATTATTAGGTATATTCATTTTTTTATAATCAATATTTATATGTAGATTTCATATACTTTATTGATATCAAAGCACTTATACACATCACCGTATATAAAACTGACTATTCTACTCACATTTATTGTTGATATATGTTACTAAGACTCAAAATTTTAATTTCTATTTTACAATTACGTAATCATAACTTAACAAGAATATAAGCTTCTAAAGGCTGAAACGAAGAAAATTATTTCTTATCATACTGTTCTAACATATTTTTTCAATACTTATTTACCTTTATAAATAGCAAACACCCCTAGCTGGAGTTCATTCCAACTAGGGGTGAATACTATCTCAATTCTTTTATTGTTTAGTGCTCAAAAGATGATTCGATTATTTTTCTGTATTATCTTTATCTTCTTTTTTGCGTCTGCCGAACAATGCCATTAATCCACCAATCGCAAACATTAATGTAGCGTATTTAGGATCTGCTGGTGTTTCTTGACCTGTGTTTGGTAAAACTTTAGCTTTATTGGCTTTAGTTTGTTCTTTTGAACCTTCTGATTGCTTAACTGCTTTATCAGATTTTCTTTCAACTGATTTACCTGTTGGTGATTTAACTTCCTCAGTTTCTTTTTCAGTTTTAGGCGCTTTAACAACTTCTAAAGCTTTTAGTGAATCTTCGATAGCATTTGTCGCATCTTGAATATCTTTGATTGATACCTCTTTAGAATTTTCAACAATCGCTTTACCATTATTCACTGAGTTATCTAAGTTTTTCACTGATTCAGGTGTGTATTGAGTTCGGTCAGTTGATTGTGCTTTATCAATAGCTTTTTGTAATTCAGCTAATGCATCTACTTTATCTTGAGCAGCTTTCGCTTCAATTGCTTTGTTCAATGCATCTTTAGCCGCATCAACTTCTGCTTGTGTTGCGTTTGGATTTTCTTGAACCGCAATCGCTTTGTCTAATGCGTCTTGAACAGCTTTATCTTCTTTGTCAGTCGGATCTAATGTTAAATCTTCTGCGTTATTGATTGCTTGATCAAGTTCTGTTTTATCAGCTTTTTCAACTAATCCAGCTTGGGCATCTTTCAATGCTTGCGTAGCTGCGTTGATTTGATCAACAGTTACAGATTCTGGATTATTTACGATGCCTTGAGCGACTGCCATTGCGTCTACTAATGGTTCAACGCTATTTGGAGTATAAGCATCTTGGTTGATAGCTTGTGCTTTTTCAAGTTCTGCTTTCAACGCTTCAAGGGCTGCATTGACAGCATCAGCTTTATCTTGAGCTGTTTTCGCTTCGATTGCTTTGTTCAATGCATCTTTAGCCGCATCAACTTCTGCTTGTGTTGCGTTTGGATTTTCTTGAACCGCAATTGCTTTGTCTAATGCGTCTTGAACCGCTTTATCTTCTTTATCAGTTGGATTTAAAGTTAATCCTTCTGCGTTATTGATTGCTTGATCAAGTTCTGTTTTATCAGCTTTTTCAACTAATCCAGCTTGGGCATCTTTCAATGCTTGAGTTGCTGCGTTGATTTGATCAACAGATACAGATTCAGGATTGTTCACAATACCTTGTGCGACTGCCATTGCGTCTATTAATGGTTCAACGCTGTTTGGAGTATAAACATCTTTGTTGATAGCTTTCGCTTTTTCAAGTTCTGCTTTCAACGCTTCAAGAGCCGCATTCACTGCGTCTGCTTTATCTTGAGCTGTTTTCGCTACGATTGCTTTGTTTAACGCATCTTTAGCAGCATCAACTTCTGCTTGTGTTGCGTTTGGATTTTCTTGAACCGCAATCGCTTTGTCTAATGCGTCTTGAACCGCTTTATCTTCTTTATCAGTTGGATTTAAAGTTAATCCTTCTGCGTTATTGATTGCTTGATCAAGTTCCACTTTATCTGCTTTTTCAACTAAACCAGCTTGAGCATCTTTCAATGCTTGCGTAGCTGCGTTGATTTGATCAACAGTTACAGATTCAGGATTGTTCACAATACCTTGAGCGACTGCCATTGCGTCTACTAATGTTTCAACGCTGTTTGGTGTAAAGTTATCTTGATTGATAGCTTGTGCTTTTTCAAGTTCTGCTTTCAACGCTTCAAGGGCTGCATTGACAGCGTCTGCTTTATCTTGAGCTGTTTTCGCTTCAATTGCTTTATTCAACGCATCTTTTGCTGCGTCAACTTCTGCTTGTGTCGCATTCGGATTTTCTTGAACAGCTTTCGCTTTATCTAATGCATCTTGAACCGCTTTATCTTCTTTGTCTGTTGGGTCTAATGTTAAACCTTCTGCATTGTCGATTGCTTTTTCAAGTTCCGCTTTATCTGCTTTCGCGACTAAACCAACTTGAGCATCTTTCAATGCTTGTGTTGCTTCTTTAATTTGGTCAACAGTAACTGATTCTGGGTTGTTCACAATACCTTGTGCGACTGCCATTGCGTCTACTAATGGTTCAACGCTGTTTGGAGTATAAACATCTTTGTTGATAGCTTTCGCTTTTTCAAGTTCTGCTTTCAATGCTTCAAGTGCCGCATTCACTGCGTCTGCTTTATCTTGAGCAACTTTCGCTTCGATTGCTTTGTTCAATGCATCTTTAGCCGCATCTACTTCTGCTTGTGTTGCGTTTGGATTTTCTTGAACCGCAATCGCTTTGTCTAATGCATCTTGAACCGCTTTGTCTTCTTTGTCAGCTGGGTCTAAAGTTAAACCTTCTGCTTTATCAATTGCTTGATCAAGTTCTGTTTTGTCCGCTTTTTCAACTAAGCCTGCTTGCGCATCTTTCAATGCTTGTGTAGCTGCGTTAATTTCTTCAACAGTTTTATCACCAGCATTATCAATAATATTTTGACCAGTTGTTTCAGCATCAGTCAATGGTTTCACACTGTTTGGTGTATATGCATCTTTATCCACTGCTTTCGCTTTTTCAAGTTCTGCTTTCAAAGCATCAAGTGCTGCTTGTTTTTCAGCTGCTTCTTTCGCATCTTGTGCTTTTTTAGCATCAACAGCTTTGTTCAAAGCATCTTTTGCTGCATCCACTGCTTCTTGTGTCGCATTTGGATCTTCTAGAACAGTTTTTGCTTTATCCAATGCATCTTGAACAGCTTTATCTTCTTTATCTGTAGGGTCTAATGTTAAGCCTTCAGCTTCATTAACAGCTTTGTTCAATTCGTCTTTATTAGCTTTCGCTTCAAGATTGTTTTTAGCATCGTTAATTGCTTTAGCAGCTTCTTTCAACTCTTCTGGAGTCTTAGTCGCGTCTGCTTTAGCTGCTTCACCTGCTGCAACTGCATCATCTAAAGGTTTCACTGTATTTGGTTTGAAGTCATCTTTATTAACAGCTTTCGCATCTTTAATCGCTTTATTTAATTCATCTAAAGCATCTTGATGTTCTTTCGCTGCAATCGCATCATTAATTGCTTTCGTAGCATCTGCCACTTCTTGTGGAGTTGCGTTACCGTCAGCGTTCACTTTTTCACCTGCTGCTACTGCATCTAAGATTGCTTTATCTTCTTTATCAGTCGCTTCAAGGTTATTAATTGCGTTAGCTTTATCGATAGCGTTTTGCAACTCAGATTTATCAGCTTTTGCTACTAAACCTGCTTGCGCATCTTTCAATGCTTGTGTTGCTGCTTCGATTTCTTCAACAGTTTTACCTGTCGGTGCATCAACGATGGCTTGACCTGCTGTTTCAGCTTCAGTTAATGGTTTCACACTGTTTGGTGTGTATGCATCTTTGTTGATTGTTTTTGCTTTTTCAAGCTCTGCTTTCAATGCATCAAGTGCTGCATTAACCGCGTCTGCTTTATCTTGAGCAGTTTTCGCTTCGATAGCTTTGTTTAAAGCATCTTTCGCTGCATTAACCTCATCTTGAGTTGCATTAGGATTTCCTTGTACTTCTTTAGCTTTTTCTAACGCGTCTTGGACTGCTTTGTCTTCTTTGTCAGCTGGATTTAATGTTAATGCTTCTGCGTTATTGATTGCTTTATCAAGTTCAGCTTTATCTGCTTTTGCGACTAAACCAGCTTGCGCATCTTTTAATGCTTGTGTTGCTGCTTCGATTTCTTCAGTAGTTTTGCCTTCAGCATTATCAATAATGTTTTGACCTGTTGTTTCTGCATCAGTCAATGGTTTCACACTGTTTGGTGTGTAATCGTCTTTATTGATTGCTTTCGCTTTTTCAAGCTCTGCTTTCAATGCGTCTAATGCCGCTTGTTTAGCATCTGCTGCTTCTTTCGCTTCTTTGGCATCTTGAGCAGTTTTAGCATTAATCGCTTCTTCTAATGCTGCTTTCGCCGCATCTACATCTGCTTGTGAAGCATTTGTATCTGCTTGAACTTCTTTTGCTTTAGCTAATGCATCTTGGACAGCTTTGTCTTCTTTATCAGCTGGATCTAAAGTTAATCCTTCTGCAGTATTGATTACTTTATTCAACTCATCTTTATTAGCTTTTGCTTCTAAAGCTTTTTGAGCATCTGTGATAGCTTTAGCCGCTTCTTTCAACTCTTCTGGAGTCTTAGTCGCGTCTGCTTTTGCTGCTTCGCCCGCTGCTACTGCATCTTCTAAAGGTTTCACTGTATTTGGTTTGTAATCATCTTTATTAATTGCATTCGCTGTGTCGATTGCTTTTTGTAATTCATCTAAAGCATCTTGGTGTGCTTTTGCTGCAATGGCATCGTTAATAGCTTTCGTAGCATCAGCCACTTGTTGAGGAGTAGCATTACCATCAGCTTTAACTGTTTCACCAGCTGCAACTGCGTCTTGAACGGCTTTATCTTCTTTATCTGTAGCATCAAGGTTACCTAAAGCATTTGCCGCATCGATTGCTTTTTGTAATTCAGATTTATCAGCTTTTTGAACTAAACCAGCTTGGGCATCTTTTAATGCCTGTGTTACAGCTTTGATTTCTTCTGTAGTTTTTGCATCTGGAATAGCTACAATTGCATTACCCTCAACTTCTTTATCTGTTAAAGGTTTAACACTATCTGGTGTGTATTGATTAAGATCGATTTTTGCGACTTTCGCAAGTTCTGCTTTCAACTCATCAAGCGCTGCTTGTTTAGCATCTGCTTGATCTTGAGCAGTTTTTGCTTCGATTGCTTTATTTAAAGCATCTTTTGCTGCATTTACTTCATCTTGAGTCGCATTTGGATTTGCTTGAACTTCTTTCGCTTTTTCTAAAGCGTCTTGAACAGCTTTATCTTCTTTATCAGCTGGATCTAAAGTCAATCCTTCTGCAGCTGTGATAGCTTTATCAAGTTCTGATTTATCAGCTTTCGCAACTAAACCTGCTTGTGCATCTTTCAATGCTTGTGTAGCAGCTTCAATTTCTGCTGTTGTTTTATTGTCTGGTGCATCGACAATTGCTTGTCCTGTTGTTTGTGCATCAGTTAACGGTTTAACACTATCTGGAGTGAATTTATCCGTTTGAATAGCTTTTGCTTTTTCGAGTTCAGCTTTCAATGCGTCTAATGCTGCTTGTTTAGCGTCTGCTGCTTCTTTTGCTTCTTTCGCATCTTGGGCATTTTTAGCATTAATTGCATCTTCTAATGCTGATTTCGCTGCATCTACTTCGTCTTGTGAAGCGTTAGGGTCTGCTTGAACTTCTTTTGCTTTAGCTAATGCATCTTGAACAGCTTTATCTTCTTTGTCAGCTGGGTCTAAAGTTAAACCTTCTGCATTTGTAATAGCTTTGTTTAACTCATCTTTATTAGCTTTTGCTTCTAAAGCTTTTTGAGCATCTGTGATTGCTTTCGCTGCTTCTTTCAACTCTTGTGGAGTCTTAGTCGCATCCGCTTTTGCAGCTTCACCTGCTTTAACCGCATCTTCTAAAGGTTTCACTGTATTTGGTTTAAAGTCAGCTTTATTAACAGCGTTTGCAGCTTCGATTGCTTTATTTAATTCATCTAAAGCATCTTGATGTTCTTTTGCTGCGATGGCATCGTTAATAGCTTTTGTAGCATCTGCCACTTCTTGTGGAGTTGCGTTGCCGTCAGCGTTCACTTTTTCACCTGCTGCTACTGCATCTTGAAGTGCTTTGTCTTCAGCATCTGCAGGATTTAATTCACCTAAACCATTCGCTTTATCAATTGCTGCTTGTAAAGCGGCTTTATCCGACTTAGCTTGTAATGCATTTTCTGCATCAATTAATGCTTGCGTTGCTTCTTTGATTTCTTCAGTTGTTTTCGCATCTGGATTTGCAACAATCGCTTTACCAGCTTCCTCTTTGTCAGTTAATGGTGCAACTGTGTTTGGAGTGAAGTTGTCTTTGTTGATTTTAGCAACTTTTTCAAGTTCTGCTTTCAATGCATCTAAAGCGTCTTGTTTAGCTTGCGCTGCTGCTTGAGCTTCTTTTGCATCTTGAGCATTTTTAGCATTTACAGCATTTTCTAAAGCTTCTTTTGCCGCATCGACATCTGCTTGTGAAGCATTAGGATCAGCTTGAACTTCTTTCGCTTTGTTTAAAGCATCTTGAACAGCTTTATCTTCTGCATCTGTCGGATCTAATGTTAAACCATCAGCATTTGTAATAGCTTTGTTTAACTCATCTTTATTAGCTTTTGCTTCTAAAGCTTTTTGTGCATCTGTGATTGCTTTCGCAGCTTCTTTCAACTCTTCTGGAGTTTTAGTCGCATCTGCTTTCGCTGCTTCGCCCGCTTTAACCGCATCTTCTAAAGGTTTCACCGTATTTGGTTTATAGTCTTCTTTATTGACTGCGTTTGCTGCGTCAATTGCTTTATTTAATTCATCCAAAGCATCTTGGCGTTCTTTCGCTGCGATGGCATCATTTAACGCTTTTGTTGCTTCTGCTACTTGTTGTGGCGTTGCATTATCATCAGCTTTAACTCTTTCAGCATCTGCTAATTTGTCTTGAACCGCTTTGTCTTCTGGATCATTCGCATCAAGATTACCTAAAGCATTCGCTTTATCAATCGCTTTTTGCAACTCAGCTTTCTCTGCTTTTTGAACTAAATCTTTTTGCGCATCTTTTAATGCTTGAGTTGCTGCTTCAATTTCTGCAGTTGTTTTATTATCTGGTGCATCAACAATTGCTTGTCCTGTTGTTTGTGCATCAGTTAATGGTTTCACACTGTCTGGTGTGTACTCATCTTTATTGACTGCTTTCGCTTTTTCAAGCTCTGCTTTCAACGCATCTAATGCTGCTTGTTTTGCGTCAGCTGCTGCTTGAGCTTCTTTCGCATCTTGTGCTTTTTTAGCGTTAATTGCTTCATCTAACGCTGCTTTTGCATTATCAACTTCAGTTTGTGTCGCATTAGGGTTTTGTTCTACTGCTTTAGCAGCTGCTAAGGCATCTTGAACAGCTTTATCTTCTTTATCTGCTGGGTCTAATTGACCTAAACCTTCTGCTGTTGCAATTGATTTTTCAAGTTCTGCTTTATCTGCTTTTGCAACTAAGCCCGCTTGTGCATCTTTCAAGTCTTGTGTTGCTTTGTTAATTTCTTCAACAGTTTTTCCAGTCGGTGCATCAACAATCGCTTGTCCTGCTGTTTCAGCATCAGTTAATGGTTTTACACTGTCTGGAGTGTAATTATCTTTTTGAACAGCTTTCGCTTTTTCGAGCTCTGCTTTCAATGCATCAAGTGCTGCTTTGACTGCATCTGCTTGGTCTTGAGCAGTTTTTGCTTCGATTGCTTTATTTAAAGCATCTCTCGCTGCATTCACTTCATCTTGAGTTGCATTTGGATTTGCTTGAACTTCTTTTGCTTTAGCTAATGCATCTTGGACTGCTTTGTCTTCTTTGTCGTTCGGATCTAAAGTTAAACCTTCTGCTGCAGTGATTGCTTTATCAAGTTCTGCTTTATCCGCTTTTGCAACTAAACCTGCTTGTGCATCTTTCAATGCTTGTGTTGCTTTTTCAATTTCTTCAGTTGTTTTATTTTCAGGTGCGTCAACAATCGCTTGTCCTGCTGTTTGTGAATCAGTCAATGGTTTTACACTGTCTGGTGTGTAGTTGTTTTTATCAACTTGTGCTGCTTTAGCCAACTCTTGTTTCAATGCATCTAACGCTGCTTGTTTTGCGTCAGCCGCTTCTTTAGCTTCTTTCGCATCTTGTGCATTTTTAGCATTTACAGCATTTTCTAAAGCTTCTTTTGCCGCATCAACATCTGCTTGTGAAGCATTAGGATCAGCTTGAACTTCTTTCGCTTTGTTTAAAGCATCTTGAACAGCTTTATCTTCTTTATCATTCGGATCTAAAGTTAAGCCTTCTGCAGTAGTAATTGCTTTATTCAACTCATCTTTGTTAGCTTTCTCTTCAAGATTGTTTTTAGCGTCAGTGATTGCTTTTGCTGCTGCTTTCAACTCTTCTGGAGTTTTAGTCGCATCTGCTTTTGCTGCTTCACCTGCTGTAATTGCTGCTTCGAATGGTGCTACAGTATTTGGTTTGTAGTCATCTTTGTTAACAGTTTTCGCATCGTCTAAAGCTTTTTGTAATTCATCTAATGCATCTTGACGTTCTTTTGCTGCAATGGCATCAGTGATTGCTTTTGTAGCTTCTTGAACTTGTTGTGGTGTTGCATTGCCATCCGCTTTAACCGCTTCACCTGCAGTAACTGCATCTTGAAGTGCTTTGTCTTCTTTATCTGCTGGATCAAGTTGACCTAAACCATTTGCTTTATCGATTGCTGCTTGTAGCGCCGCTTTGTCTGATTTAGCTTGTAACGCTGCTTCTGCATCTTTCAATGCTTGTGTTGCTTCTTTGATTTCTTCAGTTGTTTTCGCATCTGGTGCTGCAACGATTGCTTTACCTGCATCCTCTTTTTCAGTTAAAGGTGCAACTGTATGAGGCATAAAGTTATCTTTATCGATTTTAGCAACTTTCGCTAACTCTGCTTTCAATGCATCTAATGCTGCTTGTTTAGCGTCAGCCGCTTCTTTAGCTTCTTTCGCATCTTGTGCTTTTTTAGCATTAATCGCATCATCTAACGCTTTTTTCGCTGCATCTACAGCATCTTGTGAAGCATTAGGATCAGCTTGAACTTCTTTTGCTTTGTTTAAAGCGTCTTGAACTGCTTTATCTTCAGTATCAGTTGGATCTAATTGACCTAAACCTTCAGCTGTTGCGATTGATTTTTCAAGTTCAGCTTTATTCGCTTTCGCTTGTAATGCATTTTGCGCATCTTTAATTGCTTGTGCTGCTTCTTTTAACTGTTCTGGAGTTTTAGTCGCATCTGCTTTAGCTGCTTCACCAGCTTGAACTGCTGTTTCGAATGGTGTTACAGAACTTGGTTTATAATCATCTTTCTTAACCGCTTTTGCATCGTCCAATGCTTTTTGTAATTCATCTAATACATCTTGACGTTCTTTCGCAGCAATCGCATTATTTAATGCTTCTGTTGCTTGTTGAACTTCTTGAGGTGTCGCATTTTGATTGTCATTAACTGTATTAGCTGTTGCTAAAGCGTCTTGAACTGCTTTGTCTTCTTTATCTGCTGGGTCAAGTTGACCTAAACCATTTGCTTTATCGATTGCTTTTTGCAACTCAGCTTTATCAGCTTTTTGAACTAAATTATTTTGTGCGTCTTTCAATGCTTGAGTAGCCGCTTCAATTTCTTGAGTTGTTTTACCATCTGGTGCATCAACAATCGCTTGTCCAGAAGTTTCTGCATCTGTTAAAGGTTTTACACTGTCTGGAGTGTAATTATCTTTTTGAACAGCTTTCGCTTTTTCAAGCTCTGCTTTCAATGCATCTAATGCTGCTTGTTTTGCTGCCGCAGCATCTTGTGCTTCTTTAGCATCTTGAGCTTTCTTAGCATTAATTGCGTCATCTAAAGCTTTTTTCGCTGCATCTACAGCATCTTGTGAAGCATTAGGATCTGCTTCAACTGCTTTAGCTGCTGTTAAAGCATCTTGAACAGCTTTATCTTCTTTATCTGCTGGGTTTAATTCACCTAAACCTTCAGCTGTTGCGATTGACTTTTCAAGTTCAGCTTTATTCGCTTTCGCTTGTAATGCATTTTGCGCATCTTTGATTGCTTGTGCTGCTTCTTTTAACTCTTGTGGAGTTTTAGAAGTATCAGTTTTAGCTGCTTCACCGGCTTGAATTGCCGCTTCGAACGGTGTTACAGAACTTGGTTTGTAATCTTCTTTCTTAACAGTTTTCGCATCATCTAATGCTTTTTGTAACTCGTCTAAAGCATCTTGACGTTCTTTCGCTGCAATAGCATCGTTAATAGCTTTAGTAGCTTCTGCCACTTGTTGTGGTGTTGCATTATCATTAACTTTAACCGCTTCACCTGCAGCAACTGCATCTTGAAGTGCTTTGTCTTCTTTATCCGCTGGGTCAAGTTGACCTAAAGTTTTTGCTTTATCGATGGCTTTTTGTAATTCTGCTTTATCAGCTTTTGCAACTAATCCTGCTTCCGCATCTTTCAATGCTTGCGTTGCTGCTTTAATATCTTCAGTTGTTTTCGTATCTGGCGCTGCAACGATAGCTTTACCTGCATCTTCTTTGTTAGTTAAAGATGTCACTGTATCAGGCGTAAAGTTGTTTTTATCGATTTTAGCTACTTTCGCAAGTTCTGCTTTCAATTCATCAAGCGCTGCTTGTTTTGCATCAGCTGCTTCTTTTGCTTCTTTCGCATCTTGTGCTTTCTTAGCATTAATCGCGTCATCTAATGCTTTTTTCGCTGCATCGACTGCTGCTTGATCCGCATTTTGATCTGCTTCAACAGCTTTTGCATTATTTAAAGCATCTTGAACAGCTTTATCTTCAGCATCTGCTGGATTTAATGTACCTAAACCTTCAGCTGCTGCAATTGATTTTTCAAGTTCAGCTTTATCCGCTTTAGCTTGTAATGCATTTTGCGCATCTTTGATTGCTTGTGCTGCTTCTTTTAACTCTTGTGGAGTTTTAGAAGTATCAGTTTTAGCTGCTTCACCGGCTTGAATTGCCGCTTCGAACGGTGTTACAGAACTTGGTTTGTAATCTTCTTTCTTAACAGCGTTAGCTGCATCTAAGGCTTTTTGTAATTCATCTAATGCATCTTGGCGTTCTTTCGCTGCTAAAGCATCAGTTAAAGTTTTAGTTGCTTGTGCAACTTGATCAGGTGTTGCATTGGCATTATCATTTACTACTTTAGCTGCTGCTAAGGCGTCTTGAACGGCTTTATCTTCTTTATCTGCTGGATTTAAGTCTTTAAGTGCTTCTGCTTTGGCAATTGCTGCTTGTAAAGCTGCTTTATCAGCTACAGGTTGTAATTGGTTTTGTGCATCAGTAATTGCTTTGGCAGCCGCTTTTAATTCAGCAGGTGTTGCATTGGCATCTGCTGCTTTTGCTTTACCATCATTTAATGCTGTAGTAAATGGTGCTACTGAATCTGGAGTAAAGCTATCTTTGTTAACAGCTTCTGCTGCTTTAATTGCTTTATTCAATTCATCTAACGCATCTTGACGTTCTTTTGCAGCTACGGCATCGTTTAATGCTTTTGTTGCTGCTTGAACTGCTTGAGGTGTTGCATTGGCATCTTCTTTAACAGTTTTTGCTGTTGCTAAAGCATCTTGAACAGCTTTATCTTCTTTATCTGCTGCATTTAAGTTTGGTAATGCTTCTGCTTTTTCAATCGCAGTTTGCAATGCAGTTTTATCCGCTCTATCTACTAAACCAGCTTCCGCTTCTTTAAGTGCTTGTGTTGCTGCTTTAATTTCTTCAGTTGTTTTAGCTTCTGGTGCTGCAACAATAGCTTTACCATCTGCTTCTTTTGTATTTAAAGGCGCAACACTATTTGGTGTGTATTGATCTTTATTAAGACCAGCCACTTTTGCAAGTTCTGCTTTTAAAGCATCTAATGCATCTGCGTGTTCTTTGGCTGCTACCGCATCATTTAATGTTTTTGTAGCTGCTTGAACTTCAGCTTGTGATGCATTTGGATTATCATTTACATTTTTAGCTGCCGCTAAAGCATCTTGGACTGCTTTATCTTCAGCATCTGCAGGGTTTAAGCCTGTTAATGCTTCTGCTTTATCAATCGCCGCTTGTAATGCTGCTTTATCAGATTTAGCTTGTAAACCTTTTTCAGCATCTTTCAATGCTTGTGTTGCTGTTTTAATTTCATCAACTGTTTTATTTTCAGGGTTAGCAACTATCGCATTACCGGCTGTTTCTTTTTCAGTTAATGGTGCCACACTGTCAGGCGTAAAGTTGTTTTTATCAATTTTAGCGACTTTCGCAAGTTCTGCTTTCAACTCATCAAGCGCTGCTTGTTTTAATGCATCTGCAGCATCTTGTGTTTGTTTTGCTTTAATTGCATTGTCTAATTCAACTTTCGCTGCATCTACTGCTGCTTGGTCAGCGTTTTGATTTGCCTCAACTTGCTTTGCTTTGTCTAAAGCTGCTTTAACCGCGTCATCTTCAGGATCTCCTGCTTTTAACGGTTGTAATGCTTCAGCTGTTGCGATTGATTTTTCAAGTTCTGCTTTATTTGCTTTTTGTTTTAACGCATCTTTCGCAGTTTTAATTGCTTGGGCAGCTGCTTTAAGTTGTTCTGGTGTTGCATTTGTATCTGCTGCTTTTGCTTTACCATCTGTAATTGCTGTTTCAAATGGTGTCACAGTTTCAGGTGTGTAATTAGCTTTTGTAACTGCTTCTGCATCTTTAATTGCTGCATTTAATTCGTCCAAAGCATCATGGTAAAGTTTTTTATCGATTGCTTTATTTAAAGCATCTGTTGCTTGAGCAACTTGTTCTTTTGTCGCATTGCCATCTGTTTTGACTTCATTTGCTTTTGCTAAAGCGTCTTGAACTGCTTTGTCTTCAGTATCAGCTGCATTAAGTTGACCTAAAGTACCCGCTTTTGCAATAGCTTTTTCTAGTTCTGTTTTATCTGCTTGTTTCACAAGTGTATTTTGTGCATCTGTTAACGCTTTTGTCGCTGCTTTGATTTCTTCTGTTGTTTTAGATTTTTCAGCCGCAACCACTGCATCTCCAGCTGTCACTTGTGCATTTAAAGCATTCACACTGTCAGGTGTAAACGGTGCTTTATCTAACGCTTTGACTTCTGCTAATTTCGCTTTCAAAGCATCTAATGCATCTGCATGTTCTTTGGCTGCGACGGCATCATTAATTGCTTTAGTCGCATCAGCCACTTGTTGTGTTGTTGCGTTCGCATTGTCTTTAACACCTTCACCTGCTGTTAAAGCATCTTTAACTGCTTTATCTTCAGCATCCGCTTCATTTAATGCACCTAAGGCTTTGGCTTTATTAATTGCTGCTTCTAATGCTGATTTATCTGCATTGTGTTGTAATTGTGCTTTTGCATCAGTGATTGCTTTTGCTGCTGCATCTAATTGTTCAGGTGTAGCTGCTTTATCTGCTGCTTTTGCTTCACCTGCTTTGATTGCTGCATCAAATGGTGTCACTGAAGCTGGTGTGTAATCTGCTTGGTTCACACCTTTCGCATCAGTTATGGCCGCATTCAAACGATCTAAAGCATCTTGGTAAAGTTTTTGATCAATCGCTTTATTTAAATCAGCAGTTGCTTGATCAACTTGCGCTTTTGTCGCATTGCCATCAGCTTTCACTGTGTTTGCTGCTGCCAACTTATCTTGAACAGCTTTATCTTCAGTATCTGCTGGATTTAATGTACCTAAAGTGCCTGCCTTATCAATGGCTTTTTGTAATTCTGTTTTATCTGCTTGGCGTACTAAACCAGAAATACTGTCATTAATGGCTTTTGTCGCTTGTTCGATTTGTTCAACAGTGTATTGTTTACGTACTGTTGGATCATCTGACATAGACGCTGTTACTAATGGATTCACTTTTTGAATCATATCTTTAACAGCTTGTAAACTGTTTGGTGTATAACCGTCTGCACTTGCGACTTGTACACCTCTCATCACAGCTTGTTGTAGTTTTTCATATGCATCCGCTCTCAATTTTTCTTGGATAGCGTTATTTAAACTATTTTTACTGTCATCTACAGCTTTTTGAGTCGCATTTTGATCTGCATCTGTATTTTTCGCATTAGCTAAAGCTGTAATTAATTGTTGATCCATTGGTTTAGTTGGATCTAAGTTTGTATATTTACTTGCTTCCGCAATAGCTTTTTCTAAGTCTGTTTTATCTGCTTTACGCACTAATTGATTTTTAGCTTGTGTAACTTCTTGAGTTTTCGCATTAAATTGATCTGTTGAACCATTTTCAGGATGAGCAATTAATGCTTCTGCCTCAGTTAACTTCGCATCTAATGCTGCCACACTATTTGGTGTGTAGTCATTTTTGTTTACAGTTTTCGCATCTGCGACTGCTGCTTTTAATGCTTCAAGCGCTTTATTAGGTGTTACCACAATGTTAAATGTTGAAGTACCTACATTCGTTGAACCATCTGTTGCGGTAACTGTTACTGTTGATGTACCTACAGTAGTTGGTGTACCTGTAATTTGTTTTGTTGTTGGGTCAAATGATAAACCATTTGGTAAACCGTTTACTGCTAATGTCGGAGCAACTTTAGAGTTATCTTCAGCATTTACAGTAATTGGTGTCATCGGTGTATATGCTTCAGTTGTTTGATCTACAACCATAGTAACATCAGGTGCTTTTGTATCTACAACTGTGTACGTAAATGTTTTAGTAGTACTTAAACCAGCGTGGTCGGTAGCAGTTACAGTTACTGTCGATGTACCTACTGCAGTTGGTGTACCAGAAATTGTATTCGTTGCTTCATCAAACGTTACGCCTGCAGGTAAACCTGTCACTGTTTTCGTTTTAAGATGCTTACTATTATCCGTAATATCTAAAACTAACGGTGTCATTGCTGTATTAACATCGACTGTTGGCGCTGCAATATCTCCAATTTTCGGTGCTTCAATATCTTTAACATCGTAAATAATGAATTGACTCGCATTTGTTAATTTAATTGTCTTTTTAGATGCATCATAAGTTGGCGCATATAATGTATCTTCACTTACAAGCTTATAACCTTTTTCAGCTAAATAAGCGCTATGATCTTGTACAGTAATAATCTTATCAACATCACCTGATGTACGAAGAGGACGATCGATTAATTCCTGTAAATCTGTATCTACAAAATCTTCTTCTAGTAATGCAGCTGCAGTGTGTGTGAATTGTTCAAGTTTAACTTGTTGTAGGTTATATGCGCCACCTGTTGTAGCTGCAATCGATAAAGCATATTCATTTTTATGTGTATATTTAAAGTAATTGTTCATATTTTGTTTCCAAGTTTGACCTGCATACGTGATGGTCATATCTTTCGTATCACCATTATAGTCAATAGTAAATCGTTGGAATTGGTTATTTTCTGGTTGAACATCTAACAACGCTGCTTTCCATCCAGTTAAACCTGGTTGTGTTGTTACTACACCTGTTGAATCTGCAAATACAAACGCACCAAAGGCACCTACTTTATTAAATTGTGCTGGGTCAGGTTTAGCTTTACCTTTTGGGTCATACTGAGTATTTACATAAGTATCTAATTTGAAACCAAAAGCATATTTAAGTCCGCCAATACCTAATGCTGAACCATATAATCCTAACTCATGAGTGTTACCAGGATTGAAGATAAAGGCAATTCCGTCACCACCTGGTGCACCTTCCTTAGGATGTCCTTCATATTTATCGCCAAGATTAACCCATCCAGAAAAATGAAAATCTTTATTAACATTCATTTTTGTATCTAGAGAGATTGATCCTTTTTGGCTTGGCCAGTTTTGTGTAAGTGTCGCAATACCTGAAGATGGATCATAGTACGCGTCATCCACTAAAAAGAAATATTGATTAAAGTTTTCTGGTGTAACCACTACATCATTTTTTATAGATGTATCAACTGAAAATGTACGTTCTGCAGTTGTTGGTGCTTCTACTGCTGATCTTAATTTTATCGCTTGTGGGCTGTATAAGTCTTTTTGTGCTGAACCTTGTTCAAGTAAAAGTTTTAACACTTCTGCTTTGATTTGGTCCTGTGTTAAATCTGTAGTATCGATAACAGCTAATGCTGCATCTACTTTTGAACTGTCATAATCTGATGCAAGTTCAGTTTTTACTTTATCTACCTTTTGTTCGGTAGATAACGGTGTTGCTTCAATTGTTGGTGTTGCTTGGTCTGTTGAAGTCACTGTTTTAGCTTCTGAAGTATTGTTTGTTTCAGAAGTTGTTGCTGATGTTGTATCAGCTTTAGTTTCTTCTTTGACTGACTCAGTTGTTGATTTAGGAACTTCAGTAGTAGTTGCTGATTGTTCCTTTGTAGAATCAACTGCTTTGGCTTGTTCGGCTTTGGCTTGTTCGGCTTCAGCTTGTTTCACCGCTTCAGCTTCTGCTTTTTGTGCTTTGTCAACAACTGCATGAACGTCAGCTTCAGTTTGAGCTTGTTTGACTTCAGCAGTATATTGTTTAACTGTTTCTTCAGTTAAATGTGTAAATGTAGAAAGTTTAGACAATGCGTCTGTCTTAACTGTTTCCAATACATTTTGTGTAGTTTGAGTATTTCCAGCTTGTTGAGTAGTGTCTGTTGTTTTATCTTGTGGCACTGTGTTCTCTACCGGTTCTTGTTGGGATGTACTTGTATCTTTAGATGCCTCTACAACTGTGTTATCGTTTGTGTTCTCCGCTGCTTTGGCTTCACCATTGTGTCCTAAGAATAAAAGTGATCCAATAAGAATAGATGCTGTACCTACAGTAAATCTTCTAATTGAATAGCGATTTCTTAAGTTAGGCAAAAAATCCAACTTCTTCATTTGATGTCCTCCGATATATTAAATTTTGAACTACTTTATAATTATAAAACGGATTGACACAATTGTATATAAAATAGGTTCCATGAAAGTTAAATGGTATTTTATAGTATTCAGTTATGCATTCTAAAAATAATGGTGCATAATACATATAAACATTGACTGTGCCTAGTATTATCTGTATTTTTTAATGTGTACAATAAGACTTTTGTAAATATAGTTTATAGGTGTTAATAAAATTTTTACATCAAAAATTTACAAAATTGTAACGCAAACGTAATAAAATAAAGCGAGATTATAGTATACTTTAAGGGTTGAACCTTATAGCACTCTATAATCTCGCTCACTTTTTAATACATATTACATTTTTTTAGTTTAATCTTACTTTCTATTTATAACCCACATGTACCTTCTAATGATAATGCTGCTTCAGCATGTTTCTGACATTCTTCTATAGGAAGTTTTTCTTCAAATGAATACATAAAGATATCTTGGAATTTTTGTGCTAGTGCCTGTGTATCATCAATTTGATGAACCGCATCCATCATTTCATACACTTCAGCATCCCCCATCGTTTGATCTTGGAAGTTCATCGGATTCCAATCTGCGAGTTGTTGATATAAGGCTATATTTACCTCGTTCTTTTCCACTTTGAAATAACCTCCTTCATTTTTTCTTAAAATAAGCCCGATTTGCGTTACCACAAATCGAGCTGTGTTATCTATTCTAAATGTTAAGTTCTTATTTATCTTCAACGTCAATTGATTCAATAACTACATCGTAAACTGGTTTATCTTGAGGTCCTACTTTAGTGTTTGCGATATCTTCTAAAGTATTTTCACCTTCAATTAATTGACCAAACACTGTGTGTTTTTGGTCTAACCAAGGCGTACCACCTTTTTCACCGTAAGCTTCTACGATTGGTTTTGGCCAACCGCCATCAGCTAATTGGTTCAACATATTTTCAGGTACTTCTTTCATTTGTACGATAAAGAACTGTGAACCATTTGTGTTAGGACCAGCGTTCGCCATTGATAATGCACCATATAAGTTAAATGCTTCCATAGAGAATTCATCTTCAAATGCACCACCGTAAATACTTTCGCCGCCCATACCAGTTGCTGTTGGGTCTCCGCCTTGTACCATAAAGTCATTAATAACACGGTGGAAAGTAATGCCGTCATAATAACCATTTTTAGCATGTGTCACAAAGTTTTCAACAGTCTTTGGTGCTAAATCAGGAAATAATTTAAAAGTCATGTCACCTTTATTTGTGTGCATTACAACTTTAATTTCATTATCTTGGATTTCTTTATTTAATTGAGGATAGTTTGCCATAATTAATACTCCATTCATGTTAAGATTGATGTATCTCAATATTAACATATACCACAGAAAGGAAGTATTAAAATGTTATATCGTTTTTCACATAAAACAGGAAGCTATGGTGTTTCAATTGTAGAAGAGAAAGACAACGGCGAAGTGTTAGTTCAAGTTGAACAAGTTATTAAACACCCTAAACAAGGTGATTTGCATGATCCAACAGCAACAGAAGGTGTCTTCTTCCATGAACGTCGTGCACTCAGCCATTACGAAAAAAGATTCACTCCTAAGTCAAAACTACGTGAATTCAATGTTGAACCTTTAGATTATGTCGATTCTTTACAACAAGCGATTACAAATTATGAAGAACAATTAAAACAAGAAAATACTGAACATGCGAAAATGTCTTTACACAATTTAAATACGCTAAAGAATGATTATGGCATTCAGTACAAACAAAATTTTAAATAATTTATTATGGGTTTCTTCTTATTTAAAAGACCCCTGAAATGTAAGCGTGTTACCGGAAAACAAGGTTTTTACACACTACACATTGATGTATAATGAGGTTATCTTATATTCAAAGGAGGACAAATAATGAGTTGGTTACATGCAGCGGTATTGTTGCCGTTCATTTTTGCACTCATTATCCCTATTGTTTATCGTTTCATTAAGCGTATACATATAGGATGGTTCACATTACCTGTCCCCGTCGTTTTATTTATTTATTTCTTAACTTATATTTCGACAACGATGTCAGGTAAAACACGTTTTGCGGAATTACCATGGATGCCGCAAATCGGTATGAACTACAATTTATATGTTGATGGATTAAGCTTACTATTCAGCTTATTGATTACAGGTATCGGTGCTTTAGTTACCTTCTATTCAATTAGCTATTTAAGCAAAAAAGAACAATTGGGTAATTTCTATTGTTATTTATTACTCTTTATGGGTGCAATGCTAGGCGTCGTTTTATCAGATAACGTCTTTATGCTGTATTTATTCTGGGAAATGACATCATTTTCTAGTTTCTTATTAATTTCATTTTGGCGCACAAGAGAGGCTTCACTCTATGGTGCTCAAAAGTCATTATTAATTACAGTATTTGGCGGCTTATCTTTACTCGGCGGCTTTATCTTAATGACACTTTCAGGACATTCAACAAGTATTCGCCATCTTATTGCACATGCCTCTGAGATTCAATCAAGCCCGTTCTTTATCTTGGCTATGATTTTAATACTCTTTGGTGCAATGACAAAATCAGCGCAATTTCCATTCTATATCTGGTTACCAGATGCAATGGAAGCACCTACGCCAGTCAGTGCTTATCTGCACTCTGCAACAATGGTCAAAGCGGGCATTTACTTAGTTGCACGACTTACACCAATCTTTGCTTTATCACAAGGTTGGATTTGGACAGTCACTGCAATTGGATTAGTCACATTATTCTGGGCATCTTTAAATGCGACAAAACAGTCAGATTTGAAAGGTATCTTAGCTTTCTCAACTGTTTCACAACTCGGTATGGTGATGTCAATGCTTGGTATCGGAGCAGTCAGCTTCCACTTCCAAGGTGCACAAAGCCAATTTTATGCAGCCGCATTTATCGCAGCAGTCTTTCATTTAATCAACCATGCCACATTTAAATGTGCACTCTTCATGGTTGCAGGTATTATCGATCACGAAACCGGAACACGTGACGTACGTAAACTCGGTGGTTTAATGACAATCATGCCGATTTCATTTACGATTACAGTCATTTCAGCGTTAAGTATGGCTGGGGTACCGCCATTTAACGGTTTCTTATCAAAAGAGAGCTTCCTTGAAGCAATGATTAATGTTACTCAAGCACCTCTTTTCAGCTTGAATACTTTAGGTGTCTTGATTCCAATTGTTGCGATTTTAGGTAGTATCTTTACATTCGTATATTCAGTCAGATTTATCGGTCAAATTTTCTGGGGTTCATACAAACCTGAAGACTTACCACATAAACCACATGAACCATCAGTGTTAATGTGGATTGCACCTGCTTTCTTAGCAGTACTTGTGGTTGTATTCGGTTTATTCCCAACATTATTAGCAAAACCGATTATTGATCCGGCAAGCCAAGCAATTCGTAATGCGAAGTTGCCAGATGCAGAGTTCCATTTATTCCATGGTTTCACACCTGCATTCTTCTCAACATTAGTTATTTACGCAATTGGTATTCTATTAATCTTCACTTATCATAAGTGGGTTAAAGTTCTAGAGAATATTCCAGAACGTCTTGAATTGAATCATTTCTATGATCGTTCAGCAGACACCTTACCGGTATTCTCTAAACAAGTGACACATACTTATATGAGCGGATTTATCCGTAATAAGCTTGTAGTCATTATGGGCAGTTTAATCGTGTTAACAGCTGTTACTGTGATTGCATTGCCATTTGCATTTGATTTCAGTCATGTCAGTCGCGTGCGTTCATATGAAGTCATCATCGTTGTGATGATTTTAGCAGCAGCGATTATGTTAGTCTTTGCACGTTCAAGACTGTTCAGTATTATCATGCTGAGTGCTGTGGGTTATTCTATGGCGATATTCTATATCTTCTTTAACGCACCAGACTTAGCATTAACACAATTCGTAGTTGAAACTATTTCAACCGCATTATTCTTATTATGTTTCTACCATTTACCAAACTTGAACCGTTATAACGAAACGACTTCGTTCAAAGTGACAAACGCTGTAATTGCGGCTGGTGTCGGTATTGCAGTCACAATCCTTGGTTTGATCGCGTATGGTAATAAACATTTCGATTCTATTGCGGCTTACTACAAAGAAAATGTCCATAGTTTAGCGCATGGTAACAACATGGTTAACGTTATCCTCGTTGACTTCCGTGGTACCGATACTTTATTCGAATCATCTGTATTAGGTATTGCAGGTCTAGCAGTTTATACGTTAATTAAATTGCGTTCTAAACATAAAAATGGTTATGAAAGGGTGGATGAAAATGAACAAACAGAAAAATGATATTATCTTTCAATATTCAACCGTAGTCATTTTCTTCTTAATTGTCATGTTCGCCTTTTCACTATTCTTAAATGGACACTATCAACCCGGCGGCGGGTTCATCGGAGGTTTACTTGTTTCCAGTTCATTAGTACTCGTAGCAGTTGCCTTTGATGTAAAAACGATGCGTAAAATTTTCCCATGGGATTTTAAAAAGCTGATTGCGATTGGTCTTACATTTTGTGTTATGACACCTGTTGCAAGCTGGTTCTATCACAAAAACTTCTTTACACATAAAGTATTCGAAGTACCGCTTCCACTCTTAAAACCTATGGAAATCCATACAGCATTATTCTTTGACCTTGGCGTATTATTAGCCGTTGTCGGTACAGTAATGACAATAATTTTAGCGATTGGAGAGAATGAGTAATGGAAATAATTATGATTATTGTTTGCGGTATCTTAACATCAATCAGTATCTATCTCATTTTGTCTAAGAGCTTGATTCGAATCATTATCGGTACCGCAGTTCAAACACATGCTGCAAACTTGTTTTTAATTACAATGGGCGGCTTAGGTGAAGGTTCTGTTCCAATCTTTAAATATGGAACTAAGAGTTACGTCGACCCTATCCCGCAAGCGTTAATCTTAACTGCGATTGTTATTTCATTCGCGGTCACAGCGTTCTTCTTAGTACTTGCTTTCAGAAGCTATAAGGAACTTGGAACTGACAACGTAGAACAAATGAAGGGAGTGCCAGAAGATGATGATGCTAGATAACTTAATCGCTGCGATGTTGATTGCACCTATGATTACTGCAGTGATTCTTGTATTTATCGGCAAGCGTCCTTTCATTAAACGTTATGTCGCTTTAGGCGGATCTTTAATCGCATTAGGTCTTGCCATTTGGAACTTTATCAACGTATGGCACCACGGGCCTTTAAAATTAGAATTAGGTTCTTGGAAAGCACCATACAGTATCGTATTTGTACTTGATTTATTCAGTGCAACTTTAGTGATTACTAGTTTAATTGTAACCATATTGATTATTTTGTTCTCATATCAATCAATCGGTTTACACCGTGAAACATATTATTATTATTTCGCAGTTATGTTCATGGAAACAGGTATTATCGGTGCATTTATCACAGGTGATATCTTCAACATGTTCGTATTCTTTGAAGTGTTCTTGATTTCTTCATACTCCCTACTTGTTATCGGTGGTACGAAGATACAATTACAAGAAACCATCAAATACTTACTCGTGAACGTTGCATCTTCAGCCTTCTTCGTAGTGGCCGTTGGTATCTTGTACTCAGTTGTCGGAACATTGAACATGGCAGACATCAGTCAAAAGTTAGGACACTTATCTGATACACAAAGCGGACTTGTCAGCATTGTATTCGTGATGTTCCTCTTTGTATTCGCAACAAAAGCCGGTGCCTTCCCAATGTATGTATGGTTACCTGGTGCTTACTACGCACCTCCATTTGCGATTATCGCATTCTTTGGTGCCTTGCTTACGAAAGTCGGCGTTTATGCGATTGCTAGAACATTAAGTTTATTCTTTGCGCATACACTGACATTCTCGCATTACACTGTACTTGTCTTAGCGTTATTGACGATTATCTTCGGATCTATCGGCGCAATCAGCTTCAATGATACGAAGAAAATCATTTTATATAACATTATGATTGCTGTAGGTATCATCCTAGTTGGTGTGGCAATGATGAATGAAGCTGGTATCATCGGTGCCTTATATTACACAGTTAATGATATGTTGATTAAAGCAGCATTGTTCTTCTTGATCGGTGTCATGCTTAAAATCACTGGTACCACAGATATCAGAAAGTTCGGTGGATTGATAAAACATTATCCTGTTCTAGGATGGACATTCTTTATCGCATGTTTAAACCTTGCAGGTATTCCACCATTCAGCGGTTTCTACGGTAAAATGTATATCGTTCGTGCCGCATTTGAACAAGGCTTTTATATCAGCGGGATTATCGTCTTATTATCTAGTCTCTTGATTTTATATTCTGTTATGAAGATTTTCATCAGAGGATTCTTTGGTGAATCAAGAGGTTATAAATTTAATCCGCATTTACACTACCGCGGCCTATTAAGTGTCGCAATTCTAGCTGTTGCTCTATGTGTGGTCTTTAGTTTTGCAGCAGAATGGTTATATCCATTCGTTAAAGAAGCAGCTGTTACATTCTATGACCCTAAAGCATATATCGACAGCGTACTGGGGGTGAAATAATATGGCAATTCAAGTACTCGTGAATCTATTGCTTGCTATATTTTGGCTGTTCGTCAATGACAGCTACACTCTTAATAACTTTGTATTAGGATATGTTTTCGGGTTATTACTCGTATTCTTAATGCGTAAATTATTACCTGGACGTTTCTATATGGTGACACTCTATTACGTGATTAAATTGATGATTATCTTCTTAGTAGAACTCATCAAAGCGAATATTGATGTAATCCGCATTGTCATCAAACCGAAAATGGATAACGAACCTGCATTCTTTGTTTATGATACAGATTTAAAAGAACCGTGGGAAGTTGTCGTATTAAGTACACTCATCACCCTTACACCAGGGACTATCGTTCTTGGCGTCAGTGATGATAATAAGAAAATCTATATTCATTGTTTAGATTTCAGCACTAAGGAAGAGGAAATTGAAGGTATTAAATCTTCCTTAGAAAAAGCTGTCAGAGAGGTGGGAGAAGCATAATGTTTGCCTATAATGTCGTTATTATAATCGCATTGATTGTCGTTGCACTTTCGATACTCGGTATGTTGGTACGCGTGATTCTCGGCCCTTCTCTTGCCGACAGAGTCGTAGCTTTAGATGCGATAGGTATTCAATTTATGGCGATTGTTGCCTTGTTCAGTATCTTCTTAGATACTAAATACATGATTGTAACTATCCTGTTAATCGGTATCATCGCATTCTTAGGTACAGCTGTCTTCGCGAAATACATGCAGGAAGGTAAGGTGATTGAACATGATCGACACGATAATGATTAGTTTGTCATTATTCTTTGTAGTAGTCGGTGCGATTATCAGTGCCCTTTCTGCCATTGGTCTTTTACGTTTGAAAGATGTTTATGGCCGTGCACATGCTGCAGGTAAAGCAGCAACATTAGGCTCAATGAGTTTATTATTAGGTGTCTTCTTATTCTTTATTGGTCATGATCATTATGTGAACCCTCAATTGATTATTGGGATTTTGTTCATTTTGATCACTGGACCTTTATCTAGTCACTTAATTATCAAAGCATCTTATAAAATTAAAACACCTTACTCACGTTCGACTAAGTTAGACGAAATGAGTGAATTACAAAAAGATAAGCCAAAAGCAGCTGACAAATCTTAAATGATTCAGACGCCGTAAAGTACTGTGACAACAGTATATTACGGCGTCTTTTCTTTTGGTTTCAACTTGTGATGTAAAAAGAAATATGCTATATTAATTAAATCGAAACTATTACGATTTAAGAAGGTGACGCTATGTCTTGGACAATTATCGGCGGTGGCATTCACGCCGTTACCATTGCGATTAAACTCCGCGCTTCAGGTTTAGCAGCTGAAGACTTAATGATTATAGATCCTCATGATTCCCTATGCGAACAATTTGATGATTTCTCTTGCCGTATCGGTATGCCGTTTTTACGTTCTCCACACGTACATCATGTTCACCCTGACCCTTTTCATTTGAAACACTTTGCGAAAACAAATCAATATACAGGTGCCACTTATGGTAAATATCAACGTCCACAGCGTGATATGTTTATGGATCATGTGCATAAAATGCTGCATGAATTCGATTTAAATAGCCGTCATATTAAAGATATCGCTGTCAATATAGACCGCGTTGACGGTCAATGGCAAGTCGACATGAAAGAGCATACTGCTGTTAAAAGTGATTATCTCCTTCTCGCTATCGGCAGCAACAATATTCCGCATATTCCAGATATGTATATCAATCAGCCTGATGTGAAACATATCTTTGATGATGAAACAATCCCTTATCAAGATGCTTCACACGTTATAGGCAGCGGTATTTCAGCAGCTCATTTAACATTAAAATTGATTGAAGAATCAAAAGCTGAAACTGTTCATTTATGGATGAATAAACCGATTGAAGTCTATGATTTTGATGCGGATCCAGGTTGGTTAGGCCCTAAAAACATGACACGCTATCGTGAAATCGATTCATCTAAAGAACGTTTAAATATTATTGCGCAAGAACGTCATAAAGGTTCTATGCCGAAAGAATTATATTTACGTCTTAAGAAGCATGTTCAAGAAGGACAACTTCAAATCCATGTGAATGAAATCCAAGCAGTAAAAAATCATACGATTATCACTGAAAATGAAAGTTATAACTATGACCACATACTGCTTGCGACAGGTTTCAAAAACAACATTATGCAGATGCCTGTCATTCAAAACTTTGTGGAAAATACACAAGCACCTTTAACTGAAACGAAACATCCTGTCTTAAGCGAAAGTTTAGAATGGTTACCGGGCGTATTTGTCTCAGGTGCACTCGCTGATATTGAGCTAGGTCCTTTTGCGAGAAGTTTTGCGGGAGGCAGAGAAGCTGCGAACCGTATTTCAAAAGTATTTATCAATCAAGAAGAGAAAGTCTCTTAATATAAAAAGGTTCCCTAGTTTTTGACATTAGGGAACCTTTCTTTATATTTATTTATCTTTATAATCACGTATCGCATTTTTATATTTCCTTATACTAAAAAAGCAGTAAAGCTACGCTTTTAAAAGTAACTTTACTGCTTAAATATAGTCATCTATTTACGTGATTTCAACATCATCGTTCCACGCATGACGCTGATTAATTTGTCTTGATCATCTACAAGTTTGATATTCCAAACTTGTGTCGAACGTCCTCCATGAATCAATTCCGCAATCGCATATACATAGCCATCTGTAGCTGAACGGATATGATTCGTATTCATTTCAAGTCCTACTGGAATGACCTTATCCGTATCTACCATATGGGCTGCACCAATGGAACAAGCCGTTTCACCGAGCGCCATAGTTGCGCCACCGTGAAGGTAGCCGAAAGGTTGTTTTACTTTATCACTGACAGGCATTTTCATTTTAACGTAACCTGTTTCAACATTTAGAACTTCCATCTCTAATACTTCTAATAAATTCGTCATCCCATTCTCTCCTATCGACTAGATTACTTCTATAATATCATAGCCGCAATCGTACCGAAGATCATTAACGGTATATTATAGAATACGAAGGTTGGAATACAAGTGTCTCTGATATGATCGTGTTGATCATCCACATCAAGTCCTGCAGTTGGACCTAATGTTGAATCACTCGCTGGTGAGCCTGAGTCACCTAAAGCACCCGCTGTACCGATGAGTGCGATTAAAGCCATAGTACTCATTCCAAGTTGTTCACCTAGTGGAATAAACAGTGCAGCGATAATCGGAATTGTGGCGAATGATGAACCGATACCTAATGTAACGATTAAACCAATCACATACATTAAAATAATCGCAATTAGTTTATTATCTCCAGTCATGCTGGCGATACTTTCTACTAAACCTTTAACATCACCTGTCGCATTCATAATTCCTGCGAAACCATTCGCAGTTAAAATAACCACACCAATGTACGCCATGATTTTAATACCTTCTGTAAACTGTTTGTCCAATTCAAACCATTTGAATGAACGAGAAAGGAAGAAGACCATCACACCGGCTAACGCACCGAAAATCATTGATTCAGTAAACGTTTGAACTAAGAATGTCGCTAAAATCGCCACAATTGTTACACCTAAAACATATGGTTTTAATTCTTTAGGCGCATTTTCAATCGCTTTATCTTTTTTATATTCACGTGGTTTTCTGTAATAGAACATACCTAAAGCCAAACCGACGATATATCCTAATGATGGAATCAATAATGATTTCCAGATCATGTCAAATTCAATTTGGTGATGTGCTTTCGTAAATCCAGTTTGAATAATTTGGTGGTAGATTTGACCGAACCCATAAGGAAGTAATAAATATGGGAAGCACAAACCAAAACTGATTACTAAGGCAATTTGACGTCTATCAATATTCAATTCATTAAATAAACTTAATAATGGTGGAATTACAATTGGGATAAACGCAATATGTACAGGAATCAAGTTCTGACTGCTCATACTTAACAATAATAAAGCAACAATTAAAATAACTTTAATCGTAGAGCGAGATACTTTTGTATTCTCTGCTTTGATTAAGTTGATGATTTTTCCTACTAAATAATCTGTAATACCACTATAAGAAATTAAAGCCGCAAAGCCCCCTAATAAAGCATAGCTTAAGGCTACTTCTGCCCCGTCTACGATATTATCAGTAAAGACATGGATGACTTTTTCTACTGACATCCCTGCGACTAATCCGCCAACTAATCCGCTGACGAACAGACTTAAAACAACGTTCAGTCTGAATAAACATAAAACAATCATTAATAAAACTGCGACTACTACTGCGTTAACCATTTGCGTTACCCCTTTACTACATTATCGAACTAAAGTATTATGTTAGTATAATAACAGTCCACTCTAGAGATGTCAATACAACAATATGCATTTCTGTCCATTATAAAATACCCGTCTCAATCTGAACTGAGACAGGTATTTAGCATTAATGGTATTATTGTTGTCTTAACCAATCTACAATACTGTGGATTAAATAACCTGTTGGTCCTTTAGGGCCATTGTAGTCTGATTTAGAAGTCGTTGCTGGACCTGCAATGTCGAAATGCAGATGAGGCGTACCTGCACTGAAATGCATAATAAATGCCGCCGCAAAGAGCGCTTTGCCCATGCCGTTCGTATGATTGACTAAGTCAGCGACTTCACTACGTTTGATGAGACTGCGCTCAGTAGCTGTGACTGGTAATTCATACGTCCATTCACCATTATGTTGTGTCAGTGCTGTGATAGCATCTAACGGTGCGTTATCATTATTTTTAAAGACAGCCGCTTTATCAAAGCCGAGTGCCGCAATCGCAGCTCCAGTAAGTGTCGCAAAGTCTAAAATAACTTTCGGTTCGTGTTGTACTGCTTGGAATACAGCATCGCCTAACACTAAACGACCTTCAGTATCAGTATTTAACACCTCTACCGTTTCACCACTCATAGCTGTAAAGACATCATCTGGTTTCATGGCCGCTTCATTAATCATATTTTCAGCAGACGCAATGATTCCTACGATATTCACAGGTAAAGCTAAACGGTGGGCCGCTTCAATCATTCCTACAACGTTTGCCGCACCACACATATCAAATTTCATCTCTTGCATACCTGGCTTCGATTTAATAGAGTAACCGCCTGAATCATAGGTAATACCTTTACCTACTAGCGCAATCGGCGCTGCATCAGGGTCTTCTGCGCCTTGGTAGGACATTGTGATTAATCGAGGGCCATTTGCGGAACCTTTACCGACAGCGTGGATTAAACCAAATCCTTCAGCTTGTAATGTTTCTGCGTCCTTTACTTCAACTTCTACTGCAGTTTCTGCGAAATGACCTGAAATGAGTTCCGCAAAATACGCAGGTGTTAAAATGTTAGGCGGAATGTTACTTAAATCTCTCGCAATTTTAATTCCTTCTCCGACTACTTCACCATCTTTAATGGCAGTAATTTCATCTGGTTCTGCTTGATGTAGTTTTAATCGTAAATGATATGGCACTTTTTTATCTGATTTATAATTATCAAAAACATATAATGCTTTTTTACCTTGTAAACCGAATAACTCAGCCATTTCATTTTTAGAAATTGTTTTTGACGCAAATGTAGAGAATAACACATCTGCTTCAGTTACATGTTCTGCTTTTAAATACTGAAGTAAGTTTCCGTATATTTTCATTGTTTGAATACGATCTAACTGTTTCAAATTGCCAAGGCCTACCGTAATCAAACGCACTTTAATATCCCCTGTTTCAAAGAAAGTCGAGCTGACTTTGCCCACTTCGCTATGAATCATATGATGGTGCTTATATGTATCTAAAGCATCCGATAAATCATGACCTTGAATTGTGACTGTTTCTAATTGATTCAAGTGATCTGGCAAACCGAGTACTAACGTGTTGCTGATTAATTCATTTTGTTCGTCAAACGTAATTTGTATTGGCATAAATGTCTCCTCCATAAGATACAAAAGAGGTTGGTAAAAGCTGTTTATCAACAGTTTTGCCAACCTCTTAAAGTCTATTTTAGCCGGCTTTGATGTTTATAGCCGTATTATCATATTAGGTTAATATTAGAATTTACCTTTTTTGAATGCTAAGCCGATACCGCCAAGTTTGAAGATTGAACGTGTATCGATAACTTTTTTCATGAATGCTGCTTTTTTACCTACGATATTTTTACCGTAAACAACACCAATACCGTCATTAGCGCCTAATGAGCAAACTGTACCACGGTTTACGTAGTTGAATGGCTCTTTAGGTTGACCATGTAAGATATTTTTGATGTTTTGAGCAACGTTTTCACCTTGTTGCATTGCGATTTGTGCAGTTGTTGGTAATGGACGTTCTTCGCCTTCAGGAATGTAAGCTGATACGTCACCGATTACGAATGTTTCGCTATAACCTGGTGCAGTTAAGTCTTGGTTTACGACTAAACGACCACGTTTAACGCCATCGAATGAGTCTTCCATTAATTTGCTTCCGCGTACACCAGCAGCCCATACTGAAGTGTTCGCTTCTAATTGTTCTTCTTTGTCGCCGACTTTAACTACGAAACCTTTTTCGTTTGCGCCAACAATCGGAGTACCGATTTTGAACTCAACGCCGCGTTCTTCTAAGTAGTTCACAGCGTGGTTAACTAATTCGTCGTCGAACATTGGAAGCATTTTAGGTGCTGCTTCAACACAAGTGATTTTAACTTTGTCACGGTCTACGCCGTATTTGTTTGATAATTCATCAACACGTTCAGTTAATTCACCTAAGAATTCGATACCAGTGAAGCCTGCGCCACCTACTAAGAATGCAAGATCTTTAGGATCTTTTTCTTTTGAAGATGCATAGTTCGCAAATTTATCTTCGATATGACGAGATAATTCACGTGCAGTGTGGATATTTTCGATTTGGTAAGCATGTTCTAACATACCTTTGATACCGAATGTTTCACTGATGAATCCTAAACCAACCACTAAGATGTCATAGTTGAAACGACCATTGTTTGTTTCTACTACTTTAGCTTGTGGATCGATTTTTGTTACTTCTGCTTTAAGGAATTTCACTTTATCTTGCTTGATTACACTTTCGATTGGGAAGATAATATCTTCATAGTTTACAGTACCTGCTGATGCTTCATGTAAAAGTACTGATTCATAGTGATAATCATCTCTATTGATTAAAGTGATGTCAGCTTCGCCAGCTGGTAAAATCTTTTGTAATTTTGTTACAGTTTGCAAACCTGCATAACCTGCCCCTAAAACAATAACTTTTTTTGTTTCAGCCATTTTATTCACCTATGCTTTCTTAAAATTTTTGTTAGTATACGCTATCTTAATATATACCCCATTTGATTGAAAAAATGTCAAAATAAAGACAAATGCCATTCCTCTTAATTCTATAATTAACCAAACACTTTTTCAAGGTAATACTAAGAAAACAACTGATAATTTCAGAATTTACTGATTCTCAAGTACCTTTATTATGGTCATAGTTAGTTGGAATTTTAAAGTAAAAACATTTTACAACTAAAAAAGAGTTGAGGAATCTCCCCAACTCTGAATTGTATAAGTGAAAATTGATTAACAATCTTCAGGTTGTCCAGCTACTTTAGCTGTTCTGAATGAGCTGCCGCAACCGCATGATGCAATCGCATTTGGATTATCGATTTGGAATCCGCCGCCCATTAATGATTGTTTAAAATCAACTGTTGTACCTTCAAGGACTGGTTTATCATATTTGTCGACTAATACTTTAAGACCGTAGAATTCAATAACTTCGTCATTCTCTCCTGGTTCTTGTTCAGCTGACATACCGTAAGTTAAACCTGTGCAACCGCCACCGTTCACTTTAATTTTCAAGTAACCGTCTGGCATATCGTTACTTTCTAACATACTTTTGACTTCATAAGCTGCAGCTTCTGTCAGAATCACTGTAGACATATTATATTCCTCCTTGTAACACGTCTTTCTATTTAATGAAACTTAGAAAATCCAAGTTTCCTCTATATGCTTATAAATATTTTGTAATAAATCGTCTGGTGAATCTCCTTCAACAATATCACCATTCACCAATGCATACAAGCCACTCGAACAGATCCCGCAGTTTTGCAGACAGCCATATTCTAAGACATCTACACCCGGGTCTTGATCCAACTGATTGTATACATAGTCTCCGCCTTTTGCCATGTTTGAAATGCAAAATTCTACAATTGGATTCATAATGCACCTCTTCATATTTTTGAGTCATACAATTATAACATATCTCACTGACTTTCTCTTGGGTTTGAACAGAATTTTTCCATTTAGAACATTGTTTGTCTGAAATGTGAAAAAAGATTATAATAAATGAAAGCGTATTTTTAGTGAAAGCTTCTAAAATGACGTTGGTTACAATTTAACATAGCTATCAGTCATCAAGCAGTGATGCAGCGTTATATAAATCTTGATAAGAGGGGTTATCGGAATGAAGAATTTAGTAATGTTAGGTGGCGGTTACGGTAATATGCGTGTTTTATCGCATATCTTACCAGATGCATTACCAAAGGACTACACTATCACTTTGATTGATCGTATGCCTTATCATGGTTTGAAACCAGAATATTATGCTCTGGCGGCGGGGACCAAATCAGATAAAGATGTACGATTACAGTTTCCGGAGTCTGAGAGACTTAATGTCGTTTACGGAGAAATCTCAGCGATTGATTTAGATGATCAAATCATTTCTGTCGGTGACACCAAAGTAGATTATGATGAACTTATTATCGGACTTGGGTGCGAAGATAAGTATCATAATGTACCTGGTGCTGAAGAACATACTTACAGTATTCAAACGTTATCTAAATCTCGTAAAACATACCACACAATCAACGAATTGCAAGCGGGGGCAAAAGTCGCAATTGTGGGTGCTGGACTCAGCGGTATTGAACTCGCAAGTGAGTTGCGTGAAAGCCGTTCAGATTTAGATATTAAACTTTATGATCGCGGAGAACGTATTTTGGCACGTTTCCCTGAAAAGTTAAGCCGTTTTATTGAAAAATGGTTCTATAAACATAATGTGACTGTTGTACCAAATTCAAACATCAACAAAGTAGAACCAGGTGTCATCTATAACCATGATGAACCTGAAGAAGTAGACCTAGTAGTATGGACTGCAGGAATTCAACCTGTTTCAGTTGTACGTAACCTGCCTGTAGATGTGAATAAAAACGGTGCAGTGATTATTAACCAATATCACCAAGTACCGACTTATCGTAATGTATATGTGGTTGGCGATTGCGCAAACTTACCACATGCGCCAAGTGCACAACTTGCGGAAGTTCAAGGTGATCAAATTGCCGATGTGTTGAAGAAACAATGGCAAGGTGAAACGTTACCTGATAAGATGCCTGAACTTAAAGTACAAGGTTTCCTAGGGTCACTTGGAGACAAACAAGGTTTCGCTTACGTGATGGATTGTCCGTTAACCGGGCGCATTGCCTCTATCTTGAAATCAGGCGTATTATGGTTATACAAATACCACAACGGTTAAGAAAAATAATTAATAATAAATAAACGCTCAAGTACTGAAGTTAATGTACTTGAGCGTTTTCAAACTAAAACAAGCCCTCTTTTTGTTTTAGCTGTTGATTCTATTGTGCTACAAAATGTTCATCAATGAATCTTGTGATTGGTTTCAATTGTACATAACCATCCGCTACATACATATCATTCATTGTGACTAATGGATAAAATAATTCATCATTTTCAATTTGCTCGATAAATTGTTGATCGTGATCTGTTAAATTCTCAGTATCTTTTTCAAAATCAATATATGTGTATTCAAAGTTGATATCAGGATATTTACGTTCTAACAAAGCTTTCAGCCAATCATACGTGTCTTGAGATGTCGGCGCATTCACACAACTTGCACATACTACATCTGCCCCATAAACTACTACGCTAACTTTAGTCATTTGGTTCCCCTCCATAGATTTTTTTCTCTAAGTCTATTATAATAAATAAACAAGCAAAATATGAAATTATATACTTGGAAGGAGATATATCCATGCCAACTGAAAATACAACAATGTTTGATCAAGTCGCAGTAGTTATCGAGCGTTTACGTCCATTCTTATTAAGAGATGGCGGAGATTGCACATTAATCGATGTAGAAGACGGTATTGTTAAATTACAATTACACGGCGCATGCAACACATGCCCAAGTTCTACTATCACATTAAAAGCAGGTATCGAGCGTGCGTTGCTTGAAGAAGTACCTGGTGTCGTTGAAGTAGAACAAGTCTTCTAATCAACTTTAATAAATTTTCTTACGAGGTAAGCACAGTCTGTTTTGACAGCTGTGCTTCTTTTTTATTTTGTATGCGCTAAAATGATATGACTTAAACACTCAGCTGCCCCTTGTTTACCTACTAAATCATCATAATATTTTCTGAATCTATCATCTGTCGTGTAGAGTTCAGCCATGGCTTGATGATAACCTTTGCTATATTGGCCACTCATCAATTTTAACCATTGACGATGTGCTTTAAAAACCTCTTTAGCTTCATTACTATTCAAATCAGTCTGCTTATCTTCTAATAATTGGTTCAACTTTTCTTTCATAATTTGTTCTTGTTGTTGTGCTTGTTCATATTCCAATTCTGAAAGATGGTCAAAGTGATGTTCTGCTTTCTCTAATGCTTCTCCTCCATAACGTTCAATCACTTCTTCTCCGTATTGTTCACGATTTTCATTCATTTTCTTTTGTTTAAAAACCTCAAATTTCTCTTTATCTGGCATTTCCGCTTCCTCCTGTTCTATTTTATTTATCCAATCTATTAAAGACTGAATTTCCTGTTGTTTCTCTAGCAACTGAATTTTTTGTTCCGCTAAAAGTTGATGTGTATTTGTAGTTTCATTTAGCAACTGCTGAATCTCTGCTAACGGAATATCTAATCGTCTTAACAACATAATCATTGATAATGTATCTAAATCCTCCGATCGATACACGCGGTAATCATTCTCTTTTAATCGATGTGCTTTAAATAAACCGATGTCATCATAATAACGTAACGTTCTTTTGCTTAAACCTGTTAATTCAGCCAACTCATTCACTGTATACTGCATGCTTATCACCTCCTGATACTCACTATAAGGGTTGACGTAACGTGAGGGTCAATTTATTTTCTATAGTTTTTCACATCTTAATAATAATCACAATTTGAATATACTAAAAAACGCAAATGATATTCACATACCATTTGCGTTTTGATTCATTATTTTTCTTTCATGTGTTGTGCGATACGCTCGTCGATGTAGACCCAGCCTTTCCAGCCGATGTGGACTGCATCTGTGATGACATAAGGCTCATAGTCCTTATCAGTCAAATCATAAATTTGGCCACCATTTTCAGTAACGACACGGTTGATTTTTTCATAAACAGGTTTACGTTTTTCTAAATCAACACCGATGTGATCATACCATTTCCCATTTGCGGGAATACTGATATATTCAACATCTGCTCCTGCTTCTCTCATTGTATCTACAAGTAATTTCAAATCATTAAATTCCGGAGAATTGATATTAAATTCATAGTCACGTTTAACACGACGTTTATTCGCTTGAATTAATTTCCAATACTTATCACGGATATGATATTCGTTCGATTGAGAATGTGCTTCACCATATTGTGTAGCGACATCTCTCATTTCTGACCATGATGCTTTTTCACTTGTTACAGGTTTTACATGCTCTAAAGGAACATCTTTAAAATTAGCTAAACTCTTAATTGCTTCAATTTTAACTAATTGGTTTTCTTTAAAATTAGAAATATAATTGCCATCCGTTTTGCCATTATGCTTCACTGTTGCTTTTAAAAAGTCTTTATTGTGGACGTGTTTGAATTGCAGCAATCGTTTTGCATAGCGTTGTTTCAGTTCATCACTCATATTTTTTTGGTGGAACAATTGATTGATTTGGTTTTGAGAAACTCGTGCATCAAAGTTTTGATTGGTTAAACCATGGTTTGTGAACCATTGCGGTGAAATAATGAAAGCAATTTTCTTTCCTTTTAATTCATCATAATTTGATGCAAGTTCAATACCATTGACTAAATCTGTATTCCCACCTGTACCGATTAAGAAAGGTTTACGTGATGCATTGTGTGAATTTAATGCAATCGCCGGATTGAATGGATCATCTTTCTCTAACTCACTTGAACCATAAATCGGGTAAAATTCATCATTGTGTTTGAATAAACGCTGTTGTATTAAAGTTCCTTTTAATACTTGGTCAGTCAATGATACACGATTTTCAGCAAGTGTCTTTTGATTAACGAGTCCTGTAAACCAGCTCGCTGGCAGCAATACAAAGATAATAAAAATGGCACCGCTGATTAATATCGGCAAGAACGGCTTTATTTTTGAACTCATCTAAGTTCTTCTAAAGCTTCAACAATTTTATTAGGAGTCGCCCACTCATCACGATCAAAGTCCATAATTGAAACTTCGATACCTAATTTGTTTTGAATTTCTAATAGTAAGCCTACTGTTTGGAATGAATCGATAATACCTTCTTCGAAAATTTCAACGTCTGGATTTTCTTTAACGATATCGTTCTCTGCTACTTCTGCTAATAAGTCTAAAACTTGTTCTCTAAATTCCATAATATTATTAAATCTCCTTTATTAAATCAATTTACCTGAAAAGATTAAGAATCCGAATGTGACAAAGTGGAAAGTGATAATAACACTTAGTGCTGTTGTGAACTTGTTATTAAAGCGTGGCGGATGTGTCTTACGCCAACGTTCATAATAACCATAACCAATAAAGCCTGCCGCATGGTATAAACCATAAACAATGTAATAAATTTCGATGCCATGCCAGATACCCATGATAAAGAAGTTGATAAAGAACGCGACATTCGACATAGCGAATTGACTCTTTAATAATTTCTTTTTAGACATGTAGAAGAGCGATCTCATATAAATACAATCACGGAACCAGAATGATAAAGTCATATGCCATCTATTCCAGAAATCTTTAATATTCTTCGCTTTGAACGGCTGGTTAAAGTTCGGCGGTGTTTTGATACCGTAAATGTAACTAAAAGCAATTGCGAATAAACTATAACCTGCAAAGTCAAAGAATAAATACATGCTGTAAGCGTACATATATAGCCAATAGTTTGTGAAACCGTGCAAGTGCATTTGTAATGGCATCACACCGTATTGATTCACAAAATACGCGATAATATATTTATATAAGAACCCTAGCATAATCATATGCACTGCTTTTAAGATTAAACCACGGTATTCATCTTTAGTCGGTACTTTTTTATCATCTTTTACAAATCGTTTATAGCGGTCAATCGGTCCAGATGAAATCGTTGGGAAGAATGAAATGAATTGGAAAACTTTCCCCCACTTGATTTCTTTAATTGAACCGTCACGAATTTCCATAATCAACTGTACACTTTTAAAGGTAACATAAGAAATACCTAAAAAGCCGACAAATTGGATTAATTTGTGTTCGTGGAATTGAATTTGCTGACCACCAAGCCAAGTGCTCGTCAATACTTTAACGATGGCTAATGGCAAAATTGATAAAGCCATCACGATAAAGAACTTTAAGAAGGTGTTCTTCTTAGGTCGCGAATGGTAATACCACATAATTAAAAGTGCTTGCCAAACCACATATATTATAAAGCTAATCAGTTGGATACTTAAATATTTCTGCCCGAACAAGTTCAACTTATCGGAAGAAAAGATAATCACAACCATGATTGCTGTACTGATACCATTATAAATATAGCTTCGCTTACCTAAGAAACCTAAGATAATAACAGGTATAAGGATAATAAATGCAATCAGGAAGAAACTAAACGTACCATAAGGAATCATGAATTCAGTTCCTCAGCAATTTGTTTACGGTCTATTTTACCGTTGTTTGTTAATGGTAATTGATCCATCCATACAAATTTTCTTGGAATCATGTATTCGGGTAAGCTGGATTTCAATTGTTGTTTAAGATCATGCGAATACTGCGCATTGTCTTCCACTGTTTGTGTCGGTACGACTGCGCCGATTAATTGAACGACTTTGCCGTTTTTATAAATCGGTACTACAACCGCTTCTCTCACTAAATCTGACTGTCTTAACAATGCTTCTATTTCTTCAAGTTCCATACGATAACCATTCATTTTAATTTGGAAATCGATACGTCCTTGGATGAACCATTGATCATCTTCAAATTTTGCTTTATCTCCTGAACGATAGACACGTACGCCATCGACTTTACTGAAGACTTCTTTTGATTTTTCTTCGTTTTTTAAATAACCTGCGCTGACACTGTTGCCTGCAATCAGCAATTCACCTTCCTCTGTTGTAGAAAGTGTTGTGCCAGGGCGTGCTTGGCCGACTGGAAGCGGATTGAAACGTTCTAAAATTTCTGGTGTAATCTGTACACTTGTAACTGCTACTGTTGCTTCTGTCGGACCATACGTATTATAGACCACTGCAGAAGGAAAACGTGTAAGCAAAGCTTGTGCCGTACGATGCGGCAGAATTTCTCCACAGAAGAAGAATTCTTTCAAGCTAGGATATTGATTTTCATCTAAAGTAGGTAACAATAAGCACATTTCGATAAATGACGGTGTTGAAACCCAAACATTGATTGGTGTCGCTTGCAACATATCATTCAGCAACTTAGGTTTTTTAATCATGTCTTTATCTACTAAATTCAACGTACCACCAGTAACTAGACATGGATAAATCGCCATTACAGATAAATCAAACGAAAACGGCGCTTGGTTCAACCATTCAAGATTTTCACCGAATTGATTCAAGCCCTTCATCCATTCGGCAAACTCAATTAAACTTGCATATTCGATTTGAACACCTTTTGGCTCACCTGTTGAACCTGAAGTGAAGATAGTATAAACCACATCTTCATCTTGCATACGTGGTTCAAATGATGCTTTTGAAGCTGATTCTAAAGCTTCTATAGTTAAGACTTTGCCATGCTCAAATGTTAAAGCTTGTTCTGATACATCAAAAATAAATTCAGGTTGTGTTTTTTCAACAATCATTGCGGTACGATCTTCAGGCACTGAAGTGTCAATCGGTACATAACCGCATCCTGCTTTAATACCAGCCATCATCCCTACGATCATATAAGGTGACATATGGCCGTATAACACAACAGGTTTTTGACTTTCTTTGATAAGTGACGCTAACTGGTCAGACTTCTCATCTAATTGTTGATACGTTAAAGTATCATCAATATGTTTTACCGCTACTGTATCGGGTTGTTTATCTGCAATACGTCTTAATACACTAATAATATCTGTCATAACTATACTCCTTTAATTAGAATTCATTGTATATAAAGTTATTGTGTGTGTCTCCTGAGCCGTATATCAAATACAATGTAATAAATATCGCTAAATAAAGAGCAGTCAATAAATATGGTTTTAATTTATTAAATGTTTCTGAAGTGCTTTTTTGTTCTTTGGATTTCATCTTACACCCCTCTATCTTGGTCATCTTTTTCTCTTTTTTGCGACTCAATGCTTCCTGTTGAATGTCTTCTCCAATTCAACAAAATTATAATTCATTATAATCTTTTTCTCATGTATTTTCAATTGTATATTGTAAAAACCATACAATCTTTTTCATTTGTTCATAATTACCACAGACCAAATTTGGAGTTCTGTACTAATGCGCTTTAAGCCATTTTTATATCTATTAAATGCACTAATATTTTAGCATTTACAGTTTACTTCTCTTCGTTGAGAATTACAATATTTACAATCCTAACAAAATTGTAATGCTTTTTATCAGCTTGTCACATCCGCCCTCAGCCCTATCAGAAATTTAAAGTCTAAAATAGAAAAAATGCAGCGTTACACACTGTTCGTATGTACACTGCATTCTTTTTCTGCTTATTATTTATCAGTAACTGGAGTAATCGCGGGTTGACCTTGCAATACTGATTTCACATTATTAATAGATAGTTGAATCATTCTATCACGTGTTACCACTGTCGCACTACCGATATGTGGTAATGCTGTAACGTTTGGTAATTGTAATAACGGATGATCTGCACGGATTGGTTCTTCTCTGAATACATCTAAACCTGCACCGCCGATTTCACCATCTTTCAATGCTTGCAGCAAGTCATCTTCAACGACCGTTGCACCACGCCCGATATTAATAAAGATTGCGTCATTACGCATTTTCTTAAAGGCTGCCGCATTAAATTTATCTTTTGTTTCCTCTGTTAAAGGTGCTGTACATACGACAAAGTCACTGTTTTCTAACAGTTCATCAAATGAGACATAGAGTACACCTAATTCTTTTTCAGCTCTGCGGTGACGACTGCGGTTGTGATACATTACATTCGCTTCAAAACCTTTTAAGCGACGTGCAAAGGCTTTACCGATATCGCCCATACCGAAGATACCTACATTGGAGCCATGCACATCTTTACCTGCAAGCAAGTATGGTCCCCAGCTTTTCCACTCGTCATCTTTAATATACTTTTCAGCTTCTACAATTCTGCGTGCTGTCGCAAGCATTAACGTAAAGCCAAGCTCTGCAGTAGTTTCAGTTAAGACACCCGGTGTATTCGTTACCGTTACACCATGTTCTTCTGCTAAAGCAATATTGATGTTGTCATAGCCGACAGCCATATTCGCAACGATTTTTAAATTAGGTGCTGCTTCTAATGTTTCTTCATCAATTCTTTCACTTAATGTGATAAATGCTGCTTCTGCATCTTTGATTTCTTCTAGGAATTTTTCGCGCGGCATCGGAACGAATTCTTCATCCCACATTTTCACATCCGCAAATTCTTCTAATTGTTGGATAAATTTATCTGGTACTTTACGTGTCACTAACACTTTGGTCATCGTAACACCTACCCTTCTAAGTCTTTGATTACCTCATTCAAGTCTTTGAATGTGTAAGTTGGTTGTTGATCTTTTTCTGCTAATTCTTCTTTACTTGTTACACCTGTTTGTACATGAATCGTATCAATACCTGCATTGATGCCTGACATAATATCAGTTTCATATAAATCGCCGACCATCGCGACATCTTCTTTAGGCAAATTGATTACATCCATTGCCATATCCATAATAATCGGCTGTGGTTTACCGATAAACGTCGGCTGTACTTTGGTAGATGTTGTAATCACACTTGTGATTGCGCCATTGCCTGGTAAGAAGCCACGTTCATTCGGAATAGAAATATCTTGGTTTGTCGAAATAAACTTCGCACCATGACGCACACCGAGTGTACCTTGTGAAAGTTTGTCATAATCGACTTTAGTATCTAAACCGACGACTACGTAATCCACATGCGTATCATCTATCAACGTTAAACCTTGATTTAATAATGCTTGACGGATGCCGCCTTCACCAATAACGTAAATAGAAGCATGCGCATTCTCTTGTTTAATATAATGTGCGGTTGCTAAAGCAGATGTGACAACTTCTTCTGGTTTCGCTTCAATACCGAATCCAGCCAGTTTCTTCACAACATCTTCTGGTACTTTTGTAGAGTTGTTTGTCACATACAAGTGTGGAATTTCATGTTGGTTTAAATAGTCAATGAATTGCTTAGCGCCATCGATTTCATCAGCGCCTTTATACATTGTGCCATCTAAGTCAATCAGATAACCTTTGTATTGTTTCATTTATTTCTGGTCTCCTTTTCCAAATGCTGTAACGGGTACATTTTCATTGTTTAAGAAATTGATGACTTCATCAATAAAACGTTCGTAGTCTTTGAGTGAATCATCAAATAAAGGGATTAAATCTTTTGTATCTAATTGATCATATTGATGTACAAATCGTTTACGTACATCTACGGTTTGGTTGATACCTTGTTGTGTTTCTTTAGAAATCACGCCTTCTAATTCTAGAATATCGATGACATCTTTATAATTGCCTGGATCTCTTAAAACAAAACCATCAATGACCATATTTCCGATATCTACGGAAGATTCAATCAGCATTTGTGCAATTCTTTCAAATGCATAATGATTCTCTTTATTTTCTGAATAATCTTCTGTTAACTTTCGTAAGTAATTCAGCTTATACGTCAATTTATCTTTATCAACAAAATACATGTTATTCAACTCCTCATCTCCTCAATCATATCACATCTTTGCAGTACAATTCATTTCTGTTTATACTTGAGAAAAGAGAATGTACAAAGGAGTCAATGAAATCATGATAGAGATGTTTTTATACGATGATAACGAAGAAGCTGATGTACAATATGTTGGAATGGTCGGAGAAGAAAGTCGTTATGATTTAATGATGTTCCAAACCAATCGCCATTATGGAAAAGTACTTGTATTAAACATGCAGACAAACAAATTTGGAATTATTGGACCAGACGACCTAGCAGAAGATGGTTATATTGCTTATACATTAGGTGTCAGTGAAGCAGAGGGTGAAGAACTGACAGCATATTTAAAAGATGTCATTCCAAGTGGCACATTTGACAGCGGAGAGTACTAAAACACTTTCTTTAAATATTTAGAAGAAAATACAAAAATAGAGATTAAGCTAACATACTCGCTTAATCTCTATTTTTTATTTTATTAAACATATCCCCTCTCTCTCATCATACATAAGAAATTTTATTGGACCTCATGATTTCTCTTCAAGTTTTATAATACTTTCAAAGATTTCCAATAGTTGTGACTCATTCTTCGATAAGGAAAGCTTGTGCAATAATTCAGCATATCTATTACTTGTATTTTCAAATGTAAAAAAGACAGAGTACTCTTCATCTAAAGCGTTAATAATCTTTTCAAGTGTATTCACCTGAATATTTGCTGCTTTACCTCTTTCAATCCTTCCTAAAAAAGAAGTATCTACACCGATTTTTTCAGCTAACTGTTCTTGCGTCATATTTTTAGCGCGTCTTAACTCTTTGATTCTATTTGCGATTTCATACTCTAACTTCATGTTATGACTAATCTCCTTTTTCTATTTAATAACAGATTAGCGGTAATCACTTCATTATTTTAGTACACATAAGTCCTTAAATG
>NZ_PZGG01000006.1 GCF_003043455.1 Staphylococcus simulans
TTTGTGAAGGTTAATGATGAAGATAGATAGTTATAAAAATAGCCTCGTCCGCTTTTTCGGACGAGGCTATTTGTTCTTTATATTAGTTTAAGAAACCATTAGGATAAACCATTACTTTTAATGAGCCTTGTTTGTTGTTAAGTGCTCTTTCTAGTGCCGCTTTTGTATCTTTAAGTTCATATGAATCTGTGAACATTGAATCAAGATCTGCGTCTGTATTGTTTAACATTTCAATACCCATTGGATAAGTGTTTGCGTAACGGAAGACACCATAGATATTTAATTCACGGTTACCAATGAATGGAATGTTTAACGCAATTTCTTCTTGTTGCGGTAAACCAACGATAGATAAGCTGCCGCCTACTGCTAGAGATTGTACTGCGGATTGTAGTGCAGCTGGATGACCTGCTGTTTCGAAGGCATAGTCTGCACCTTTACCGTTTGTAAGTTCTTGGATACGTTCTACTGGATCCTCTTTAGAGATATTGATTGTTTCAGTCGCACCAAGTTTCAACGCTTCTTCTAAACGAATATCCGCTAAGTCAGTTACGATAATACGTGTAGCACCAAATGCTTTAGCTGCCACAACTGCCATTAAACCGACTGGACCCATACCTGTAATCACCACTGTTGAACCTGGTTGAACACCTGCACGTTTACAAGCTTGAATACCTACTGAGAATGGTTCGTTTAATGATGCTTGTTCATAAGATAATGAATCTGGAATCGGGAATAAGAAGTCTTCGGGATGTGCAATATATTGTGCGAATGCCCCGTCAATCGGTGGTGTTGCTAGGAACTCAACATCTTGGCATAAGTTGTATTGTCCTTTTTGACATTGTTCGCATTTACCACAAGGTACACCTGGCTCTACTGCGACTCTGTCACCTACTGAGAACTTCGTCACATCATCGCCAACTGCCGCAACCATACCTGCACATTCGTGTCCTAAGATTAATGGTTCTTTGACAATGAAATCACCGATTTTACCATGTTCGTAGTAATGTACGTCAGAACCGCAAACACCCACTGCCATCATTTTAACTAAGACTTCCTTCGGTCCTAATTTAGGTACATCGACTTCTTTGATTTCAATATCGAATGGTTTATTTAATAAAGCTATCTGCATTGTTTCAGGAATATTATTTGTCATCTGTATAACCCCCGTGATTTTGTTGAATTGATAACAGATCCGCTGTCATCTGTTTCGTATTTCGATAAACGTCTTGATACACTTTGAAGTAACGTTCATAAGTTTCATGTTTTTGTGTGTTTGGTTCGAATGTCGTGTCGTATTGAATAAAGGTTTCAACACAATCTTTTAATGAATCGAACCAGCCGACACCATATGCGGCTAGAATTGCTGCGCCCATACTTGGTCCTTCTTCGTGTTTTAATTTCTTCACTTCTAAATTGAAGATATCTGCTTGAAGTTGCAGCCAGAAATCACTTTTAGCGCCACCGCCAATAGATGTGATGGTATGAATCGCTGGATAAAATTGTCTGATATAGTCTAATGATTCAAAAAGTGAATACGTAATCCCTTCAATTACTGCTCGTGAGAAATCTGCACGTGTTTGTTTACCGCTGATACCAATAAAGCTGCCTCGAATTTTCGCATCACCATGTGGTGTACGTTCGCCCATTAAATAAGGCGTGAATACTAAACCATTGGCACCTGGCGAAGAGTTTTCCGCATCTTTCGTAATATCTTCAAAACTTTGGTCTGCATAGAAATTACGTTTATACCAATCTAAACTGAAGCCTGCGGCAAGAGTAACCCCCATCGCATAAGAGATATCCCGTGTGACATGTTTAAAGTAGTGAATGTTATTTTGGTAATCACTATAGTCTTTCTGACAGACAAGCACTACTCCAGACGTCCCGATACTGCACATCGCATCTCCTTCGCCGATAATACCAGCACCAAGTGCACCACAGGCATTGTCAGCGCCGCCCGCAATGACTTTTGTTGAGCTTGGTAAGTTTAATTCCTGTGCCACTGTTTCAGTGACTTCACCCACTATATCTGTTGAATTAACCAGTTCTGGAAGTAAGTGTGACAGTTCATAATATGCGCTTGTTTCTTTATCCCACGCTTCACTTTCACTGTTGTAAAGCAGTGTGCCGGATGCATCAGATTTCTCCATTTGAACCTTGCCAGTTAATGCGTATCTGACATAATCCTTTGGAAGAATAAATGTTTCAGCTTTCTCAAAATGTTGTGGTTCATGTGCTTTCACCCATAATAGTTTTGGCAACGTAAACCCTTCTAGAATAGGATTGCCGAGTAACTTGTCTCCAAACTGCACTTTAATTTCATCACATTGTTCAGTATTTCTAGTATCGTTCCATAAGATTGCTGGACGAATAGGATGATTGTCTTTATCTAACAATACTAAGCCATGCATTTGACCTGAGAAAGACATACCTTCTATTTGATACTGACTGGCATCTAACTCAACTGTCAGTGTTTGAATCGCTTGTTTTGTTGCTTGTACCCATTCATCTGGGTTTTGTTCACTATAACCATTTTGCGGTTGTGAAATACTAATAGGTTCACTACTTGATGTCACAATCGAACCTTGTTGGTCAACCGCAATCACTTTAACTGAGCTTGTTCCTAAATCTATACCTAAAACAAGTGGTTTCAATATGTTTCATCTGCCTTTTTAAATATTTACATTATCTGGTTTAGGTTGAATCACTTTACGTGGTTTTTGTTTTAATCCTGGTTGATGTACTTTGATAAAGTACGTCATTACCGCACCAAAGAAGTAAAGTAATGCGAATGCCCAAACAACACCCACTTCATTGAAGAATGGTAATAATACTGTCGCAATCAGTGGTGGTAAGAAGTTACTTAAACCTGCTGCTAAGTTATGTGAAGATAACGTCGCACCAATATGATTAGGTTCTAACGCTGTGAAAATCGCGAAAATCGGAACGAATGCTGATTGTGTGATGCCGAATAACACTGCACATAATACGCCGATTAAGAATACGTCTCCGCTGATCATTGGTAAGTAATAGAATGTCAGTGTTGTGATACCGCAACCGACACAACCGAACCACATGACTTGGCGTTTCCAACCGATTTTATCTGCGATAATACCCCAGAACACATCACCGACGATACAAGTTACATGCATTGTGCCCCAGATCCATAACCATTGCTGCATTGTAAAACCAATTTCATCTGTAAATAATACTGGGAAGATAATCACTAATCCAAAGAGTGACAGTTGATTAATGATTCTTACAACAAATACTTTAAGAATTTCAGGGTTCTTATAAACTACACCAATATCTTTAAATACTTTCTTATAACGGTCGTTGACTGCTAAATCCGCATTCGGTTTTACGTTGTCTTTACCTACTGCGATATAAGCAATAATGCCACCAATAATAATCCATACAATAGATAACCATAGTGTTCCCATGAAGCCTATATATGGAAGTGTGAAGCTTGGTAAGTATGAACCTACGACACCCATACCTACTGAGAACATTGCCCAGAACCAACCAATCGCAGTCGCAAGGCGTGCTTTATTTGTAATGTATGTCACCCACACTAAGAAACCATATAAGAATAACGGATATGCAACACCTCTGATACCGTACATCAATAACATCATATTGTAATTTTCAAGTTGTAAACCAAACGTCAAGAAGAGTACATGGAAGACAATCCATAATACAACGCCGCTTGTCATTACTTTTCTTGGCCCATATACGTCAGATAAAACTGCCGCTAACCATGAACCTACAACCACCATCACACCATACACCGCAAAGACTAATGAAGCTTGGCTTTTGCTGAATCCAATATCTACGATGTACTTAGACAAGAAGGCTTGTTCAATACCGTCACCTGTCATAAAAATAAAGATTGCGATAATACCTAGGAATACGACTGTCGGTATTCCCATCCATAACTTTCTATTTTTCTCTATCGTCATTATAGATTTCCCCCTCATTTATAACTAACTTAAACGTTTAAGTTTGACGTTAAGAAAAAAGAACGAACTAGCGTTCATTTTTCTTAGCGCACGATGCTCGTATGGCTAAATGTGTCGATAAGTCTACAGAAGTTGCAGGTTCATCGTTGTTCATATCAATGATTAATTGTGCTGCACATTCACCGAGTTTGCTTGCGGGTTGTTCAACAACCGTAATTGCCGGTGAATAAATTTCATTCCAATGACTATTATCAAAGCCGATAAATGAAATATCTTTACCGATTTGAATATCCAGTTCCTTAAAGGCTTGTAACGCACCGATCACCAATAAATAGTTCGTTGCGATTAACGCACTTGGCGCATCTTTTGAAGTCAGCCATTGTTTAGTCGCAAGATACCCGCTTCTTATCTGAGCCTCAGTCCCCAATTTATCATCACTGAAACTCATTAAACGCGTATCAATCGCTAACTGGTTATCCGTTAACGCTTGTTCATAACCCGCTTGTCTATGGGTAGTTGTACTGATCTTAGGATTTGCCAGTAAAATCGCAATAGACGTGTGACCTAACTCCAACAAGTGTTGTGTTGCTTGATAGCCTGCTGCTTGGTTATTCACTGTGACACTTGGCACATCACTCGCTTCTATCGTTCTGTCTACGGTCACAATCGGCGTCTTTTTCCATTCATCTTTTAATGTCAGATGTGACGAAACGGGCGCTAACACAATCGCATTGACACGTTGTTTCACAAATAAATCTATCAGTTCATTTTGTCGTTGTTCACTTTCTTCTGACGAAATCACAATCACTTGCAAGTTGTGTGCTAAACACACTGTAGTTAAACCGTTTAAAATATCCGTAAAGAATGGGTTTTGGTCAGGGACAATAAAGGCAACTAAGTTACTTTGACCGCTTTTTAACTGACGGGCATACGTATTAGGTTGATAGCCCAGTGACTCAACAGCTGATTCTACTTTTGCTTTCGTCTTCTCACTGACTTGTCCTTTTTTACCATTCATCACATTTGAAACAGTCGCTACTGAAACTCCTGCTGCTTTTGCGACGTCGTGAAGTGTTGGATTATTGTTCATATTGATTACTTCCTTAAACGTTTAAGTTAAAACTGATTCTTATTCTAATGTATCTAAGCATAAATGTAAAGGCTTACATTCACAAAAAGAAAATAACCCGGCTCCTATGACTACTTAGGAACCGGATGCTGCGATGATTGTTGATGAATCATCTTATATTCACTAGGGGGTTGGGGTTTTATTGGATTAATTTTTAACTGAAGGAATGGATTTTTCCTTTTTTGATGGCAGTCAGAACGTTGATGTCTTCATCTACTAAAATGAGGTCTGCATCTTTGCCTGGTTTGATACTGCCTTTTCGATCATCTATTTTGAGTGCTTTCGCTTGGTTCAAACTCGTTGTTCTCCATGCGTTTTCTAAAGTGTCACCTGTAAAATCAAGTAAGTTTTTAAGTCCTTGATTCATTCTTAATATACTACCCGCAAGAGAACCTGTTTTTAATCTTGCTTCTTTTCCTTTCACTACGACAGTTTGGCCGCCAAGGTCGTATTCACCTTCTGACATACCTTTCGCGCGCATCGCATCTGTAATCACATAAAAGTGTTCATTACCTTTCATTTTATAGGCAATTTTAATAGATGCCGGATGAGAGTGTACACCGTCTACAATTAATTCTGTACTTAAATCATCGTTTGTCCAGGCAGCACCGAAATCACCAGGGGCACGGTGTAAGAATGGTGTACCTGCATTGTATAGATGAGTAATGTGTTTTGCGCCTTTGGCTACAGCGGCATTGACTTGGTCAAAGTCTGCTGTCGTATGGCCGATAGAGAAGATAATCTCATCTTTAAATGCTTCTAACATAACATCAGCACCTTCCACTTCGGGAGCGTAAGTAAGGATTTTGATATTATGATCTGCTGTTTCTTGGAAATGTTTCAGTTTCTCTACACTTGGTTGTTGCACGTAGGCTGGATTTTGTGCACCGACTTTATGTTCTGAAATAAACGGTCCTTCTAAATGGATACCGACAATTTCCGCAGCATTATAGCTATTTTGTGTTGCTTTATATGCAACGATTGATTCTAATGCTTTATTAATATTTTCTTCAGATTGTGTCATTGTTGTCGCTAAGAAAGAAGTGGTCCCTTCGCTTAGTAAATTCTCAGCTAAGTGTTGTAACCCTTCAACAGATGCATCCATCGCATCATTACCATATCCACCGTGGATATGAATATCTATAAATCCTGGAAGTAAGATTTTACCTTCCGCATCATGTTGAGTAAGCGGTCCTGTATACATACCACTGTCGACTGCTTCAATTTTACCGTCTTTAATATGGACATATCCTGATTCAATAACTTGATCTTCACTATAAATCTTAGCGTTGCTAATTACATATTCTGACATGTTTCTACCTTCTTATTCGTGATTTATAATAATAAATCGTTTACTTTCACAATGTACTCTTTCGTTTTTCCAACGATGTCTTGTGCTTCTCCTAAGAGTTCACCATTTACATATGCGACAATCATCGGCAAGTTCATGCCAGCGTATAAATCAAACTGCTGACCTTGCATTAATAATTTAGCCGCAACATTGGCAGGTGTACCGCCCATTAAATCCGCAAAGACTGTAAAGCCGTCTTCTTTGGCCATTTCCGCAAGTAATTTTGCTTGGAAGTCTTCTGCACTTTCTTCTGGTAATAACGGTACAGGGACGATATCAGGTTGTTCACCTAAAATCATTTCTGCACTTTCTTTTAAACCTTCACAAAATGCGCCATGACTGATTAAAATTAATTTTTTCATCTCTTTGTTTCCACCTTTGAATTAAGCTTTACCGATAATGCCTAATGCAGATAAGATAATTGATACCACTAATACGATAAAGATGGCTTTAGTTGAACTCATTTTATTGCGTCCAAGTAACCAGTAAATCGCTAATACAATACCAAGTGGTAATAATTTAGGTAAGATCATATCGATATTGTTTTGAACATCAATTGTCAATTTACCAATGTGCGGCATCCAAGCGAACTTCACTTTAATCATCGTGGCGACGAGGGCTCCGACCATGAAGACCCCGAGCAATGTAGCTGCATTCGTTAAGTTCTCAAGTCTGTGTTGCATTGTCGTAACAAGGGATACCCCTTCTTTATACGCGAATTCTAATTGTTTCCATCTGAATACCATAACGGCGATTTGAGCTGCTAACCAGATAAATGCGCCGATCGGGTTACCGTTGATTGCCATGTTGGCAGCTAAGGCACCGAAGATTGTCGGGATTAATGAGGCAAAGATTGAGTCACCGATAGCGGCGAATGGTCCCATTAAACCAACTTTCAAACCTTGTACTGAGTCTTTAGCTTTTACTTTTTCTTTCTCTTCCATTGCGATATCAATACCCATGATGATGGTATTGAAGAAGTTACTTGTGTTAAAGAATTGTGTATGAGTTTTCATCATTTCTTTAAGTTCTGGTGTGCCGTCGCCATAAATCTTTCTTAATTGCGGAAGGATAGTATACAAATAACCAGAGGCTTGCATACGTTCATAGTTCCACCCTAATTGATAGGCAAATAAGCTACGGCGATTGATTTGATTAAAATCTTTTTTGGTTAATTGATAAGATGTGCCGTTTTGATTATTAGAGTTCGTCATCCTCAATCTCTCCTTCGCTGTTATTATTCTGAGCTGCGCCACCATACTGCGGTACTGGACGGTTTTCTGATGTACGTTTGTATTCAATAGCCGCAAACGCGAAACCGATCAATGCGATACCTAACATTGATAAACCAGTGAATTTAATACCAAAGTGTTTATCTAAGCCAGCTACTGCTGTACCAAGTCCAGTCATACCATCAAATAGAGTTACGAATAACGCTGTTAATACGAAACCTAAAATGAAGTATGGGAAGTGTTTCTTAATAGGTAGATAACGTAAAAGGATTGCGAAACCTACGGCTGGTAAAACGGCACCGGCAACAGTTAAACCATCACCTAACCATTTCAAATCTGAGTTCAAATAATTTACAACTGCTTTAACTACGCCGCCACCGAAAGCTAATGCTAAGAATACTGGAATCATTCTTGATAATGACCAAGGAATCATACCGTATAAATAGTTTCTTTCAATTGCTTTGTAATCAAATGATTCGATTTTCGCATCGATTCTATGCGCAAAGAATGTGTTTGCGAAACGTGCTAAGATATCTGTTTGAATCATTAAGCTCGCAACTGGCACGGCCAATGTCGCTAAAGCTTGTTGCGGGTTCATTCCAAGTGCTACTGAGAATGCGACCGCAAGTAAGGTACCAGAGTTGGCATCAATTCTTGATGCACCCCCGAATGTCCCTACACCTAAAATCGTTAATTGCATACTACCGCCGATAATCAACCCTGTTGTTACATCGCCCATAATCAAACCGGCGATTAATCCCGCAAATACAGGTTGGCTTAAAGATGAATAAATTTGGATTTCATCTAGGATTTGATACCCTGCATACAAGGTTAATAATAAAATCTGCCACCAAAGTATTTCCATGTTGTCTTCACTCCTGACTATCCCTTAATTAATGTCATAAAATCTTCTGCTTTATCGTTTGGAACCATTTGAGCAGTTATCTTAACGCCTTTTTGTTGAATTGCTTTAAAGTCGTTAATATCTTTATCCGTTACATTGATTGAACGGGTAATAGACTTTGTTTCATCTGTTTGAGACATATTACCTACGTTTAATACATCAAGGTCGACACCTTGATTGATCAGTTCTAAGAAACGATCCGGTTTCTTCGCAATGACCATTAAGCGTTGTGAATCATATCTGCCTGCTAAAATATTTTCAGCTGCTTTCGCTACAGGCAAAACACTTAAACGCACACCTGCAGGTGTTGCTAATTTCAAGCCTTGCTTGTCAATTGTGCTTTGAGCGACTTCATCATCAATTACCATAAAACGTGTGATATTCAGTTTCGTTGCCCATAAGTTTGCGACTTGGCCGTGAATTAAACGGCCATCAATTCTGTTTGCTATAATCATGATGTTCTCTCCTTACGTTTTGAGGCTATATATTGAGGTGCTTGTAATAAGCGGATTTCCTCTGAGTACTGTCCTTCTGTTTCGAAAATAATGATTTCATTTTGACCTTGTTTCAATAATGCACCAGGAATATATAAAGAAAGTGTCGGTCCTTTGTTCCAGTAACGACCGATATTAAAGCCGTTCACTAAGACAACGCCTTTACCGAAACCGCTTACATCTAAGTAAGCACTTTCAGGTGTTTCTATATCAAATTGATATCTATAGAAACTTGGTTGGTCTGCTTCCCATGCTTGTTCAAAGTGCTTGTCTTCTAACAAGTCAAAATCAATATCGAATTGTTCCCATTGTTGTACAAAATGCAAATCTTGCATCAAACCTTGACCGAGACCCTTACGTTGTGTCGGCGCGACGAGCTTATAACCATAATTGACACGTCCCATATGTTCGACTAACACATCTGCTTGAACGACAGGTTGTTTTAATGCTACTTCAAACTTGTCACCGATTTCTTCTTGATATGCGGTATAGACTTTTTCGTTGTCTAAGAACAGTTGAACACGGTCTCTCGCATCCACAATTCTTAAATACTCTTGTCTAGTCGCTCGTTTCAACTGTGTACGATAAACCATGTACCCATAGCCTGTTCCAGCAGTCTCCATGGATTCTGGATAAAAGCTTTCACTGTGATGGCTGATGTCGTCTAAGATATTAAACAAGCTGACTTTATCAGTGAGCGTGATATCATCTTTAGCCATCAATGGTTTCACTTTCGGTGTTGTTTGTTGAATCTCTGGATGAAGCTTGTGTACCAACTGTTGAATCTTGTAGTACTTCACGGTTGGGTTGCCTGCTTCATCTAATGGCGCATCGTAATCATAAGATGTGACTTGCGGTAAGTCGATACGTCCTCGTGCAGAACAACCATTCCAAAAGCCGAAGTTCGTACCGCCATGAAACATGTAGAGATTAATGGAACCCTGTTTTAATACTTCACCGATTTCATCAATCAATTCATCGCTTTGACGTGTAATGATACGGTCGCCCCAGCGGTTGAACCAACCATCCCAAAATTCCATACTCATTAATGGCCACGTCTTGCCGAATTGTTGATGGAACTTGTGCAGGTTGTCTAAACGCTTTTGTGATTTCGAACCGAAGTTGCCTGTCGGTATAATGTCTGCTTCAGCAAGACTGCCGGCCTCTAGACATTGTTGCCAGGAGCCGTCTGATGTGAATAATGGTACTGTCACACCGCGGTCTCGCATCATGCGGGCGAGTGCACTGAGGTAGGTCTTGTCTTCACCGTAAGAGCCGTATTCATTTTCGACTTGCATCATGAGGATGGGGCCTTGATGGTCGATTTGAAGCGGTGTCAAGATTTCAAACAAGCGGTCATAATAACGCTCCACATACTCTAAGAATTGCGGATCACGCGAACGTACACGTAAGTTTGGTTTCGTTAACAACCACGCTGGCAAACCACCGAATTCCCATTCTGCACAAATGTATGGAGAAGGTCTGACAATGACATAAAGACCAATAGCTTCAGCTGTATGAATGAAGCGTTTGAGATCTTTCGTTGCAGTAAAGTCGAACTTACCTTCAACCGTTTCGTGGAAATTCCACGGTACATAGGTTTCAACGGCATTAAAGCCTAAGGCTTTCAAGTTGTACAAAGAATGTTCCCAGTCCTCAGGCAACACTCTGAAATAATGAATCGCACCTGACAAAATCTTCAAAGGCTTTCCATCTAACATAAATTCTTCTTCCACTGTGAATTTACTCAACAAGCTCGCCTCCTTGAATATTGTGTCTTAAGCTTCAAATGGATAAATTGTGACACCTTTAACGACACGGTTGATAAATCCATTTGGACTTGGATTATCTGGATTCAATCCTAATTGAATAGATTTATAAAACGCTAATAACTGTCCGAAAATCAAATATTCAAGCGTCAACTCTAAATCACTGTCGTGTTCAGCATTAGGGAAAGTAAATGTGAATGCATCATCACTTGCTTTACCGTCTAACACTAAGATTTGATAGTTACGTTTTGGAATATCGATCTCATGAATCACATCTGCTTCATAACGACGTTGATAGTCATTTGCGCCTCTCAACATGATGAATAATGCATTGTCATTCAAGCCTGCTTTAGGACCGTGTCTGAATCCAAGTGTAGTTTCTTTCGCAATTTCAATCGCACCAGCAGTCAACTCGTTTAATTTCAAGCTGACTTCTTTCGTCAACTCGCCTTGCATGCCTGTGCCAGCATAGAAGATTTTCTTGAACGGTTGCGCCGCAACTTCTCTTGCATGTGCATCAATCCAACTGAAGTTCTGTTCGACACGTTTAAAGTAAGCTTCGTCAATCGCTTCTGAACTGAATAATAAGCATGCTGCCAATAACATAGTTGAAAAACTTGATGTCATTGCGAGAGATTTATCATTCGTTTCATCTGGCAAGATAACTTTGAATGCATTCTCAATGTCTGTGTAACGACCTAAGAAACCATCTTTATTGTTTGTGATGAAAACGTGATAAACATGTTGTGACAATTGGTTAAATAATTCTACTGTGCCTTGCGTTTCAGGGCTGTTGCCTGATCTTGCGAAGGAAACCACTAAGTATGTTGTTGCATCGTCGATATATGTGCCCGGGTTTGTCACAAAGTGTGTTGTCGGTACAGATTCAAAGTTCCATTTCGGGAATTTATTATTATCCACGGCCATACGTGCAATATCACCGACATACGCACTTGAACCTGCGCCCGTGAAAATAACTTTAAACTTGTCAGTCGACTCATTATCTTCAATAGCTTCAATGAATCGTTTGAAATCCGCTGAAACATCTTTCACAATATCGAACGTTTTCTTCCACACAGAAGGCTGTTGGTGTATTTCTCTGTAAGTATCTGTTGTCTTCAAAATAATTCTACCTCCTACTATGTTGTTATGTTGTCATAACCAGTTTTATTATGAATACACAGAGCTTAAAGCAGCTGCACTGTGTATTTGTAATTATTACCACCTGCATAAGATTGCGTATACTCAATGATTTCGCCATTAACATAACTAACACGTTCAATGAACATACAGCTCGCGTTAACACTTTCATTCAATAAATCCGCAATACTCTTATTCAATTTAATCGCACTTAAACTTTCATATGCATTATCAATCTGAATATCATAATACTGATCTAATGTTTCATAGAGTGAGTGATGGTTAAAATCAAATTTATCCAATCCTTCACATAATCTTACTGGTAAATATGTAATTTCATAAATCATCGGCTGCTCGTTTGCGAGTCTTAAACGTATTAAACGGTATACTGAGTGAAAAGATTTCAAGCCCATTTTCTCTTGTAAGAACGGTGTCACATCAATACGCTCCATACTGATTACTTTCGTACTTGCCTGCTTCCCATTCTTCTCAATTTCATCTTTGAAACTATAGAGACTGTTTAATACTTGTGTATAATGATTACCCAGTACAATCGAGCCCTTTCCATGTTCACGTCTGATCATTTGTTCCTGTTCCAAACGATCCAGTGACTCACGAATCGTAATACGACTCACATCATACAAATCACATAATTTTCTTTCAGATGGTAATTTTGTTCCTTCCTCATATTCACCGTTTACAATCCGAGTCTTTATATCTTCATACACTTGGAAATATAACGGAGCTTTAGAGTTATTCATTTTTATCACCTCTGGTTATAACCACTTTTATTATAATTGAGTTTGTAAGGGCTGTCATTACTTTTTTGAAAAAATTTCAATTTTTCTTGCCCTATTAAAAAAGAGAACTGCTGAGTCATCAACAGTTCCACCCTACTATCAATTGCCTATCATTTTAACACATGTACATCATTATATACGTACCATTCATTAGTTATTCTCATAACTCGCTTCAATAAATGACTTAGCCTTTTCTAAATCCTTTTTGTTTCTCAATGTTAAGGCGACATTACCAGTTCCATAATGACCAATATGTGTCATATCTTTACTAAATCCTGGTTCCCATTCTATATCTGTCATGTCTATTCTGACATACATAAGAATAATACCTTTCTTAGGCAACATTTCAACACACACAAAATTCTTAATACGTTTGAAAGCACCATAGAACTTTTGTGCTTTAAACTGCACGTCATCCCCTAAGCTCATAACATAGTTATATAAATCATCGTATAACTGTGTTAGTTCATCTGAAGCTAACTCAACATTTATTAAAAATAAACTTTTATGACTCGCTTTATGATGACTTGTCGATTGTACAGCTGGTTTCACTTGCGGTGTATTCACATTTACAAGTTCTAATAATAAGTAGCGATTATCATAATAGCTGTATCGATATAACTCAATATTGCGATCAATCAATTGCACCGCATGTTCATCATACTTAGTAAAGTTACCTGCGATACAAACTAAACGTGGATTCGACCAATCAATCTCTTCAGAAACTGTTCTACCTAATTGTTGCATTACCTTCATTTGAAACTCACCTTTATGGTCAAGTAACCAATCTAAATAAAACAAACCTTGGTTAATCACATTCTCATTAGTCGTACGTTTATATTCAATAATCACAGGCACATTATTTTCATCAATCCCTAATGTATCTATACGTCCGCCATGTCTTCTTCCTGTTGTATACTCACTTTCGAGAAATTTAACGCCTAAAAAAGTCTCCAAATGATTCTCAATCATCGTTTGAAGTTTCTTCTCTATTGTCACCGATTGCCCTATTAATTCCCTTACATCTTCACCATTCACATCAAATAATTTAATATCAGCCATTTCATGTCTCACCCTTATGTATATCTTGATAGGTTTCTTTTTTATTTTACTATAAGTCATGTAAAAGTAGTGAGTTATCCGATGATTTTATACATCTTTAAAATAATCACTAAAACAAATTATTATTGTTTGTTATAATTATTAAATAACAAGAACTTTTTGAGAGGTGATTCTATGAATTGGATTGCAAGATTCATATTATTCTATATACTAGCCTTGATTATCTACAACTCGATGATGTTTATCTTCGACAAAAAGATAGACTTAGCTGATGCCTTCCTACTTCCTTTAGTGGTCACCTTAATTATGTTCCTTGTATTTAAAACTGAAAAAGATCGGTAGCTTTATCTTGAATTAAAGCATGTTAGTAATTTGAAACTGATGAACAAAAAACAAAGAAATCAACAAAGAGGAGAATTTTCATGAAAAAACTATCAAACATTATTTTAGTACTCACTGTCATTTTATTTGTTATTGGATGCAGCACGAATAAAACAGAAAGCGAAGAAAAAGAGAAGACAGTTAAAACAACTAGCATCCCTACACAATATTTTGATAAGAAAACTACTCAATTTACCATTTCAAAGTCGCAAATGAAAAAAGACATTCAACTGTATTTAGACAGTGATAAAAAATTAACCAAAGCAGGTAATTACTATGAAGTACTCTCTAATCCAGAAAAAGAATTAACTCAAAAAGACATCGATAAAATAAAGAAAGCCAGTCATTTAAAGAAGGAGAATGATCAAAACTTCTCGAATTATATACAAAACAATGAGTTACCTAACGGCTATCAAACTAATGTAGACCGTATAAGCAAATTCACGCAATCCAATAATCAAGTTATGATGAACCTTGATAAAAGTATTGAAAACTCATCTGACAAAATTAAAAACGGCAAATTACCTAAAAAAGAACTCAAAGCTTTGCGACAATCTGCCAAATCAGTTAATGGCAAAGAACAAGCAAAGATTGAACAATTCCTAAAACAAGAGAATATTCATACTATCGCATTTGAAAAGTAAAAGGTATAGTAAACAAAATCCTTCCTTATAACTGCTTAACAGCTATAAAGGAGGATTCCTTGTATTATAATGTCTTTGAAAATGACTTAACTTCTTGTTTCTCTTCAGTTTTTATAATATGTTCAACCTTATCTTTACGATATTTATTATTCACCACTTTGCTTGGTAACAATGTAATTACAAAGCAATAGATACCTAACCCAAGTGTAACCGGTATAAATGAAATATGAATAATAAGCATAATTACTGTAATAAAGTTTGGATGACCTGTACCAAACTGATTAAACGTTAAATCTGGTAGATATGGGATAGCCATTGACATAACCATAAACAGAATTGGGATGAACATTGATTTTCCATTATCATGAAATCGTCTTACTAATAAAGAAAGCAAAGGGATAAATAAGACAAAAGAAAGAATAAATGTAAACATTGTCAGAATAAACATACCTGCCATGCCCGCAAAATACATCATTCCAGAGACATACCCTAGAAAACTGAAAAAGCCACCTATTGTAATTGGTGTAGTTAAGATAGCTACCCATGCGATCGTGAACCAATATTCTTGCCTCGATGTACATCCTTTAAAATTAAAATAGTTTTTCCAAAATAACCCAAAACACTGACCAAAACTTGCTTGTTCTCTCATGCTGCACCGTCCCTATTTGATTTAGTTATAACAACCACTTTAATATACTAAAGACAGTTAAATTAAATCTATGTAATTTTGAAAAAAGTCACTATAAAAAGCCAGATAAACTAAAGTCATAATAATAATGAAATCGATAAAGCTATACTTTGTGCCAGAAGCAAGAAGGATATTTTTAACAATATAGTTATCCTTAGTATACGAATAATATTTCAAAAATTTGGAAACAACTATATACAGGTACTTAACAACAACATAGATCAAACTTACTACAACCAACGATAATAAGAACCTCAACATAAACATCTTCCTCAGTTGGCAATATTTGCAAAACTTTATTATGTAATTATTATCAAAATATCACATCATTTTATAATAAAGTTAATATATCTTAACTGTCATTTTTTTGTTCTTTCTCGTGCTGTTTTCTAACGACGCTCTTTTTATTATTAAATATAAAGAACCAGCTACTCTACACTGAATAGCTGGTTCTTAAAATTATGTTATTTACTTTCTGCTTTTTTATTCGCTCTGCCTTGTAAGATAAATGCTGCAGCACCAATGACTACAATCGCAATGATAGCGCCAATTAGTCCTAAGAATTTAACAATATTACCAAAGACGATACCTACAACTAAGAAGTCTGTATCTGAGAATGTTGTTGCAGCTACGCCTAAATCTCCTAGGAATGGTAAGAATAGTAATGGCAAGAATGTGATTAACAAACCATTAATCACTGCCCCTGCAACTGCACCTTTAATGCCACCTCGTGCGTTACCGAATACACCTGCTGTTGCACCTAAGAAGAAGTGAGGAACTACACCTGGTAAGATAACTACACCACCGATTAGGAACATGATGAACATGCCTAATACACCAGTGATGAAACTTACGAAGAACCCAATTAATACTGCGTTTTGTGCATACGGGAAGACAATCGGACAGTCTAAAGCTGGTTTAGAATTTGGTACCAATTTCTCTGAAATCCCTTTGAATGCTGGAACAATTTCAGCCAAGATCAAACGTACACCCGTTAAGATGATGAATACACCTGCTGCGAATGTTACACCTTGGATTAATGAGAATACAATAAAGCTTTGACCATCACTGATTTCACTATGTACATAACCAGGTCCCGCAAACAGACATGCAATAATGTACAATGCAATCATTGTTAATGAAATACTGATAGTACTTTCACGTAAGAAACTTAAACCCTTAGGGAATTTAATATCTTCAGTTGATTTAGATTTACCACTAAATAATTTACCTACAGCACCTGCTGCCCAGTAACTAATAGAACCAAAGTGTCCTAATGCGACTTGATCATTACCTGTAATCTTGCGCATTGTCGGTTGAAGCAATGCTGGGAAGACTGCCATAATTAAACCTAAAATGATAGCTCCAATGATTACAGTTAATGAACCTTTAATATGGCCTACTGTAAGTAAGATTGCTAAGAATGCTGCCATATAGAACGTATGGTGACCTGTTAAGAAAATGTATTTCAAGTTAGTGAAACGTGCGATTAAGATGTTCACTAACATACCACATACCATGATTAATGCAGCTGTTGTACCATAGTCTTTTAATGCTAATGAAATAATCGCTTCGTTATTTGGTACGACCCCTTGTACACCAAAAGCATGTTGGAAAATCTTACCGAATGGTTCTAATGATTTTACTACAACATCTGCACCAGCACTTAAGATTAAGAAACCTAAAATTGTCTTAATCGTACCTGTAGTAATTTGTGAAGCGGATTTCTTTTGAACAATTAAACCTACTAGTGCAATAAGCGCAACAAGAATTGCAGGTTGACTGAGTATATCGACAATAAAATCTAAGATCGCTTGCATGGCTTATCCCTCCCCTTCAATTAGATAAGGTTATCTTCTTTTAATTTAGCTTCTAATTTTTCTTGTAATTCATCTTTATCAAGAATGTTATCGAGTACTAATACATTACCTAAACGTTCTGCGTTTTCTTCTAAGTCACGGCCGCAGATAAATAAGTCAGCCATATCAGGGCTAGCTGTCATAATATCACTGTGTTCAACTTCAATATCTGATGGTGCATTAATATTTCTTAACGCCTCTTGTGCGTTCATTTCTACCATGAAACTACTACCTAATCCGTGTCCGCATACTACTAAAATTTTCATCTTAATCATTCTCCTTTATAATTTCGATAATTTCGTCGCTATTTTTTGATTCTAGTAATTGATTTACAACTTCTTTATTACCTAAGAGACCTGCTAAGCTTTGTAAGACATTTAAGTGTGATGTATTATCTGTTGCACTTAATACAAAGATTAATGAGGCGTAATGGCTATCTTCAGCAAAGTTGATAGATTCATTTAACTTCAGTAGGCTTAATCCTACTTTATTCACATTGTCTTCTGGTCTTGCATGCGCAATCGCAATCTCTGGTGCAATCACAATGTAAGGTCCAAATTCTTTAACGCTATCAATCATCGCATCTATATAGCCTGTCTCGATGTAATCTTGTTCTAACAAAGGTTGTGCTGCTTCAGTAATCGCTTGAGACCAGTCTGGGACTTGATCTTGCACTTTGATTTTATCTTTAGTTAAAATGTCGAGTGCCACGTGTTACTCCCCTTTCATACTCACTTGGTTAATATATTCATTTATTTCACTTACGTTTCCTTTTAGAAATGATGCTTGAGAATCTTTGTTCATCAGTAATTCACTAAGTTGTCCTAATGCTTTCAAGTGAATCTTAGGTGATTTCGTCGCTAAGGTGATAACTACATGCACTGGGTCATGATTTGGATGACCGAATGTAATACCTTGTTCAAAGTATGTCAGCGCAAATCCTGCACCTTGTATCACTTGTTCTGTACTCGCATGTATCAATGCGATATGTGGACTAATCACCATGTATGAACCGAATTTTTCAAACTGCATTTTAATTTCTTCCGCATATGCTGGTTTTACAATGTTAGCTTCAACAAGTGATTGAACTGAGACATCAATCGCTTGTGATTTGTTTAAGGTTTCATTATTTATTAAAATACGATGCTTTGGTAGTAAAGCACGTAAGTCATCACCCATCTCATTCATCATCGCAATGCGTTGTTCTCTTGCTTGATTAATCATGTGATTCAGTTTGTCTCGTGAACTTTTGTTTAGGAATGGATCAACATGGATGACTGGAATGCTGTCAATATTAAAAGAAACGGTAGAGATAATGTAATCTACTTTTTCATTTAATAATTGTTGTTCGTTAATTTGATAAACTGAGTACGCATCTGCGATGTCTAGTTCTGGATAAGTATTGGCGAGTTTACTTTTGAGTAGCTGGGAGGTGCCGATACCTGAACCGCATAGTAGAACAACTTTAATTTTGTTGTTGTCGTGTGTTGAGACGCGTTCAATGCTAGATGCGAAGTGAATCGCGATGAAGGCGAGTTCGTCTTGGGAGAAGGTGATGTGAAGCGGTTCTTCCAAGATATCGATATGACTTTCAATCGCTTCTACAATATTTGGATAGCGTTGATATATTTCGTCTTTTAATGGATTCTTTTGAGTCATATCAAACTTCAATCGATGTATTGCTGGCTTCATATGAATCATTAAGTTGTTTAATAGTTTATGATCGTTTGTTAAATCGATACATAATATGATGCTGACTTGTTTAATTAACTCTGTGACCCACGTTTGTAATTCAGAATTATTTCCTGGGTTATCATCATCTGAAACTTTTGAACCTAATAAATGTAATGTAATAAAAATAGCTTCTGATTTTGGAAACTCGATTTTGAATTCTTTTTCTAAGTTTTCTTTCATCTTTGAAGCAATTTCATATTGAGGTGTTTGAGACAATCGTTTAACTTCATCTTCCGGAATATCAAAAGAGAAGTCTTCTTTTAAACGTTGTAAGGCAATTAACACATGATAAATCAGACCATCGGTCGCTGATTGAACTAAGTGATAATGTTCATTCTTCAAAGTATCTACTACCGTTTGTCTCACTCTCATGAGTTCTTCTTCAGAAAACAATCCAGAACGTGCAAAAGGAACAGCATTACGGAAATAAGCACGAATCTGATGTGCATACGCTTTACGGTAATCTTCTTCATGTCCTTGGATGTTAAAACCTTTATTCTTAACGTAGTTTAACTCCAAGTGGTAAGCATTTAACCATTCTTGTACGGCTTTTAAATCGTCAACGATTGTCCTTCTAGAAACATTAACCATTTCAGCCAATGTATTAGAAGAAATCGGAGTCTCAGACTCAAATAATTTCAACGTAATATTTAAAACACGTTCTTCTTTCGTATAATGCACGCGTAATGTATGAGAAGCATCATCCAATAAATAATCATCTAATGCTTCAACCTTTACACCTGCTGATTTATTACGATACACACAATAATTAAAACGATTTGCATGATCTTCAATACCTTCCAAATCATATTGGATAGTACGTTGAGAAACATCAAACCGTTCAGCTAGCTCCAAAATCGTTTTATACTCATCTTCCTCAATCAGAAGATGCAACATATTCATTTGTCTATTACTCAACAAGTTAATAGCCTCCCTATATCTCTATTGTAAGCGATTTCTTAACTATGTAGATGTGCAATCTATTGCATGGAAGAATCCGAAAAATTGCATAGCAAAAAAGGATGTTAATAACACATCCCTTTCTTTTCAAAGTTACTATACTGGTATTTTATATTGTTTATTATATATACCTGAACTTCCGTTTGATTTTTGCATAACAAACACTTGAATATTTTCCGTTCTCCCAAAAAACCTAAAACTCGAATTAATAATATTTAAATTATTGACAGGATTAGCAGTTGAATAAACATTAATTACTTGATATTTGTATTTTTGTATATTATACATTGCTCTTTTTACATCACTTATTAGTTTATCATCTTTCTTTCTAACTCCTGGAGTGCCCCTGCTTTTTATACATATTTTAGGCAAGTTTCTTTTGCAGTCTGGCAGTTCTTCATTTGATATAGGGTAAGTATCTTCAATAAATAAATTGATTTCTTTTTTACTTAATTCTTTATTTTTAATTTTTATTTTCAATTTATCCTCGCTTTCTTCAACGGGTATATAGTGTTCTTCAAAAGTATCAGCTATAATTTCATCAAATGTACCTCTAATAACTAATTTAAATTGCATATGTAAAGGGACTCCCACCAGTTGAACTTTTTTATATCCTAAAATTTTAGATGCGCACCAAAACGTAAAATAACAATAGTCATAATATAAGTCACTTTTTTTATTAAACACCTTCCCTTCATTTGATTTTCTAATAAAACCAAATATATAAAATATAAGTATAATACATAATGCGTAGTTTAATTTTAAATTGATCTTGTTTGCTAATAATATAACTAGGTTGCTCTTTTCACTGCCTACAATCGCTTCTACTGCTTTCATCCCTTTTTCTGTATCTATAAATGAAAAATAACATAAAGGAATAATACTTATGAAAAATGGCAGAAAAATTGGAATCAAAACAGATTGTATAAAGAACATTTTATTTTTCAAGTAGTTCACCTTCTATAATTTTTTTGTTTATAGTTTTACCCCATACTTTAATATTCGTTATTCCAACTATCACAAATATAAATATATTCTCGCTTTTTTGTATTAACACATTATTTTTCCAACTATCTAAATCTAATGTGGATACTATAGGAGTTTTTTCAGGATGCGTATGCCATTCACCAATACATACAGTAGTTCTATTCGTATTATTCCAAATATCATCCGATATTTGTTGATGATATTCTTTGTTTTTTTTATAAAAATTCCTTGTTTGAATGTCACCTGGCTGTGGAGTTGTTAAATTTGTTACTACTAAATTACCATTCTTTAGCCTTAGTCCTTGCAAAATACCACCAGCTTCATTCATTTCTTTATTAACTTGTCTGTATTTATACATTTCTTGTTCTACTTCATCATTGATTTCTACTAATATCGAGCCAACTTTAAATTTTATCATCTTTATCACCACAAACTCGACAATTACTCAAGTTGAATTTACTAGTACGTATTTCCTCATCATTAAATCTCTCACTAAATTTATAGCCTTTTTCAATAAAGTTAGTTGTTTCTCCAACCCATGAATACAGCGTGTTCTTCATCATTTTATTAACTACTACTTCATAAAATATTTTCATTGTTTTTAATGCTGCCTCTGAAGAAGTAATAGAGTTATATGGTACAAACTTAGAACGACAACTAGCTAATGATTTCTCGAAATATTGTCCTTCTTCTACAAATGATGCTCTATTTGAAGTTATATGTGTATCATAACTTGTATATAAACAATTAAAGCAGCCTTTCTTATTGTCTTTAGAATTAATATATAAAACATGTCCCCCTATTCCCATAGGTTCTAACCAAGAATAAAACACTCTTTTTCTTAATGTAAATAACAACTTATTCAGTTGAATACTTGGCATTGTTTCACCAATACAAACAAAAATATAATCAAATCCCTTAAAAAATTCAGGGTTATTATTTACAAAATACAAAACATCAGTAGCTTCGACCTCTACTTGCATATAAGGAAAACGCTCCTCTAACTGTTCTTTTAATAAATCAACCTTATTACATGATTTTTTTCCTTTATTTTTTTTTATACTTTCTGCACCGAGTGAATGCCTATATAGATTATCTATTTCAAAAATATCTTTATCTATTAAAGTCATTTTTCCAATCCCTATGGAACCAAGTTCATTAGCTAACTTGCTACCAACCGATCCTACACCTATTATTGCAACATTAAAATCTAAAAACTCTTTTTCTCCACTAGTTCTATCTATTAAATAATCGTTATCGAAACGTGATACATTAATTGGAATAATCTCTCTAGAATACTGTTTAATTGAGCATCTTTTTAAATTATAAAAGTTACCAATTAATATGTTGTTTGAAAACTCATGTATTGGCATATTTAATAATAAAATAAGACCTCCTGTCCTTTTTTTCTTTATAATTTTATCAAATTCCCTTTTGTTAGTGCTTGTTATATTTTCTCTTATTTGTTTTAAGAACTCTTTATTATTCCAACCTTTTTGAGGGTTCGGTGGTACTATTGTATTTTCTCTCAGTGGTATTACATATGCATCGATGTTACTTTTAGTTCCTTCATCACCAAAAATTCTATTAGCTGTTTTTAACTGTTTGTTTTTTGAATCTTTTATAATAATTAAGTTATCTTTAAAATTTACATCCACTCTTTTTATATATCTATGACTTTCACATAAATAATACACTTTTTGTATTTGTGGCTGACTATCCCAAAAAGCATTAAATTCTTTTCTAAATTCAAGATAATTATTTTTTTCTAAACCTTTTTTAACAGTATCTATAGCTTTTTTGATACATTGTGACAATACATACATAGGTTGCTCTTCGTTTACTACTATATTTGATGTAGAAGAATAGCAGATTAATCCGCTTTGTTCAATATGAGGTAAAAACCAATTTTCATTTTTAAAATTTTTGATATAAATATCTGGTAAATAAACTGGAAAATATTCTGGAATACAAACTACAAATGTTACTTTCTTAGTGTTTGTTAAAAAATAATCACCTTCATATTTTGTCTCACTTATCATCTTTGTATTTACTAAAATTTTATTTAGTACTTTAATATGTTCCATGTATTTCTCCATTAGCACTTGGATAATCTGTAATTATTGAATTCTTTTCATGAGTTTCAGCAATTTCTTCTTTTGAGATGATTGGAAAACTATCACCAAATTGTTTATTTAACCTTTCTGTTGCTTCATTTAAGTTAATAGTACATGAAGCAAATGCCAAGTCTTCGTATAATTTATTTAATTTATTTTTAAAATCTTCCATTTGAGTAAAAGACATCTTGTTATAAGTATCGGTATATGGCTCTACTATGTTAAAAGCTTTCAATCTTTCTCTATAGATATTAGTATCAGCATCAAATTCTTGGTCAAAATTCATTCTCATATTATTAACTAATACTTTCAGTGCTGAAATATCTTTTGTAATCACTTTCTCCGTTATCAAATCAGTTTCCTTTTGAGGACTGAACCAATTATATGCATTAATTGTTATCCCTATACCTGTAGGCCTATTTTCCTGCTTAAAGTTAATATCTTTCCATCTTTTCAAATATCTTATACATCTTTTAAATTGATATCTGTCTTCTTCATCTTTTATATGATTATTAATTAAATCCTTTAGTTTAATAGGATCAGATTTTTCCCAACATTTATTTTCTAAACTGCTAAATTTTTTCCTCTTGCTAAGTGATAATTTTCTTCTTCTTTTGCATATACTGCTACATCGATGTGGATATTTTCTTCTTCTTTTTCTCCTTTGAAAGTAGCTGTAACACACGGATTTTTTACAGTAATTATCGCTTGCGGAAATTGTTTCTTCATAGCTTTTTCCACCCATTCTTTAGGTTCATATGGATTACTATAATTATCTTTATCTATATAAAATGCAATTCCAAGATCAATATCAAAATCCAAATCTTCATCACAACTTTTTATCCCTGTAAAAACAGAGTAGCTTCCTTGTAAAAAAGCATCGAATTTTTCGACCACTTCTAAGTTGTCCTTTAATCCTTCAATAGCTTCATCTTTATGCTTTTTCAATAGTCTGTTATCTTCCACGTCTAATTTAATATTTTCATGAAATTCCATGAAAGCTTCTTGTAATGTCTTCATAAAACTAACCCCCACTATTTATATATATATTCTTTGTAGTAATACTTTCTTTCTACTGGCTAATCTTTCTATTTTTTGATAACTCTGTTTGATAAGAAAGTCCATTTTTTCGAAGAAATGACCAATTTTATTTTGTTCTTTTTGATTTTCTGAAAATTTGCACTTTATCTTTTTTATAGTTTGTATATTCAATTTTGGTTGTGCTGTACCAGTATTATATTTTGAATAGTCAACATTATCTAATAAAGTATAGTAGTAATAAGTATTACCGTTTTTCGGCTGAAGTATATGTGCATGATTGTTTACCCAAATTTTACCTCGAGTAATGTAAACTAAGGGGGAATTTCTTGATATTATATTAGCGCCATCCTCCCCGATTAAAATATATTCTCCATCAAATATATAGTCATCAACAAAATCAATTATACCCGTTGCCCCATAATATGGATATATTCCTTTTATTCTTTTGGATGCTTCTATAGGTCTCCTATATTTATCAAAAAAGTTAAACTTTCTATCAATTTCGTATTCTTTCCACTTAGGATATTCATTTCCATTTTCATCTTTAAATCGTAATTCTTGAGAGAAAATCTTTTGCATATAACCCTTCTTCTGTTCTTCTAACAATGCTAATTTCTTTTCTTCTAGTTCAATTTGTCGATCTATCTTACTGAAAAACTCTCCAATCTTTTTCTGCTCTCTCAAGGAAGGAGAAAAAAATTGGAATTGTTTCATATCTGCTTGGAAAAGGTGTGGAATTGAACTTCCTGAAACTTTAAGATGTATTAATCTCTGAAACTGATTACTGAGTAATATTTGATAAAAGAAATATGGACTAACTAATTCTTTATCCAGTCTAACTAACATCATTGTAGAATTAATTGTTGCAGGTTTAGGCATCTCTTTAATTATTGCAGGGTTACCTAAGGAACCGTCTTTGGAAAATATAATATCATTTTCTTCAAGTCCAATTTCTAAAGATTCTTTATAACGAAACTCATTAATTTGGTCCGTTGACGACCACATTATATACCCATTTTTTATATGTTTACTTGCTATTAAATGAGCATATCCGTTTTCAACATATTCCTCTTGCTTCAAACCTTTCCATCCTAATCTTCCTTTTATATATGCATAGTCACCTAAGCGTTTTTCTTCCCACTCCCCACTAAACTCTGGAAAGCGTAATTCAGGAACGTTTGGTTTGTGTTCGTTTTTCTTACTCATGTTTATACACTCCCAATTCTTGTAAGTAGCCGTTGATTTCTTCTTCGAGTAGGGCTATTTCTTTATCGATGTCTGCGATGTCTTTTTGGACTTGATCTAAATCTACAGGTTCTTCTTCTTCGAATGTGTCGACGTAACGTGGAATGTTTAGGTTATAGTCATTTTCTTCAATTTCTTCTAGTGTGGCCTTGTGACTAAATTTGTCTATTTCTTCTCTGTTTCTGTATGTGTCGACGATTTTTTCTACGTCTTCGTCTGAAAGATGGTTTTGGTTTTTGCCTTTTTCAAATGATTGAGAAGCGTCGATAAATAATACATCATCATCTGATTTACAACATTTCTTGAATACTAAAATCGCTGTTGGAATACTTGTACCGAAGAATAAGTTAGCTGGCAGACCAATCACCGCATCTAAATAATTTTTCTCTTCAATTAAGTAACGACGAATTGTACCTTCAGCTGCACCACGGAATAACACACCATGCGGTAAGACAACAGCCATTGTACCTTTATCATCTAAGTGATAAATCATATGTTGAATAAACGCAAAGTCTGCTTTAGATTTAGGTGCTAATTTACCATAGCTACTGAAACGTTCATCATCTAAGAACTTTTTATCCGCACTCCATTTAGCACTATATGGTGGATTTGCCACAACCGCTTCAAACTTCTCTTCATTAGCAGCTGGATTTTCTAATGTATCTCCATTTTCAATTTGGAAACGTGTATAGTTCACATCATGTAGTAACATATTCATTCGTGCTAAGTTAAACGTCGTACTATTGAACTCTTGCCCATAATAATTACGCACATTAGCTTCACGTCCAACACGTAATAATAATGAACCTGATCCACATGTTGGATCATATACACTACGTAAGTCAGTCTTACCTGTTGTCACAACCTTAGCTAAAATTTTAGACACTTGTTGTGGCGTATAGAATTCTCCTGCTTTCTTACCCGCAGTCGCCGCAAATTGTCCAATTAAATACTCGTATGCATCACCTAACATGTCAATTTCAATGTCATCATGCATAAATGGTAATTCCGCAATATTTTTTACTACTTTTGCGATTAAATCTGATTTTTCTTTAAATGTTCTACCTAGTCTTGAAGATCTTAAATCCATGTCATCGAATAAGTTAATAAAATCATCATGACTATCTTCACCTTGAGTAGATTTTTCAACTTCTTGAATCGCTTCAGCTAGTTTATCTAATTCAAATTGATTGTTGCGCGCATCTTTCACAAACTTACTGAATAAGAATTCAGGTTTCACAAAGAAACCGATACGATCTGTTAGAGCGTCTATAAGTACTTCACGATATTCATCGTTTTCCCATGCCTCTTCGTATGTAATTTCATCTTCTCTAAGCAAAATATCTACTTGTTCTTCAGTCTTCTCAGACAAGAAACGATAGAAAATTAAACCAAGGATATAGTTTCTGAATTCACTCGCATCCATATTACCGCGTAAGTCATTCGCAATATCCCATAGTTTCTTTTGTAATTCCGCTGTTTGTTGACGTTGTTTTTCAGTCGTTGACATTAATGATTCCCCCTGAGTAATGTTTCTTTTAAATAACAATCCATAAGCTTTTCACGTTTTTGTTTTAAATATTTAAGTCGTCTTCTTTTTTCTGCGATGTCACCTATTACTTTTTGTTTATTGTAAGGTGGTAAAGTGATTTTCATCTGTTGAAGTTGTTTGGCAGTAATTTTCTTAACTAAACTGCCGCCTTGTCTAAATAGATTCAATTGTTTTAATGATTCCGGTGATTCATTAAACCAATAAACAAAATACGCTGGATAAATCTTATTTCTATCTATCTCTATCTGCGTATAGTTATAAGGTAGTAACGCACCTGAATGCTTGTGACTGATTAACACACATTCAGCATTCACCATATTCACTACAATCTGATTTTCATAGACATAGGTCGCATTATTATCTTCCTTTAAATATAAGGTTGTAGGTTGGTGAGGTTCTGTAAAATAGTAACCTAAGTCTTCATTCATCATACTTTGATCATAAACTTCGTGATAGATACCTTCTGTCTTATCAACTGTCTTTAATCGATTTAACAATGAACCACTTCGATAATCCTCTATAAAATTAATGACATCCACCTCACTGTTATGTATTTTTTGATTACTACATCAAATATAGCTCATTTAAGTCATATAGTAAAGCTGAAGTACAAACATTTGTTCTCATTTTACCTTAAAAAGTCCATTCTTTAAAATCATCATAGTTCTTTACAATTCACCTAAGTTTTAACTGATTTTCTTTTTATATGCTATATTTATATTAATAATATTTTCTAATTTGAGTGTGTGAAGTTCTACTTGTTTTTATTACATCATGAAAGGTCGTGTGTATTTGAAAGCTATTTTGTGGATTATCAATATATTGAATTATCTTCTTTTGATTGGTTTGATTAGCATCTCTGTTTTTACTGATCATATTTCTGAATGGGGTCCAAATATTATCACATTATTTCTCACATATACTTTAGCTTTGTTAGCTGCTTCGCTTGTATTAAGTGTTCGTTTTAATAGAGATGATAGAATTAATAACTACTTTTATGCGAGTACTTTTTTAAACTTGTTTAATCTTTTTATTATCTATCCGGCTCTTGCTATCTTTCTCTTTTAATATATTTTTATTACGTGAAAAAGCAGACCTCTTATTTTCAGGTCTGCTTTTGATATCTAGCTTATGCTTGTAAATTTATTGACTGTGTTTTTAATAAATGTCGCGATTTGGTTCACCGTTTTATTTCGTAATAACAAGCTGCCTTTTGTTTCTTTATCTATTTCTGATTTATTGATTTGTCCGCTATATTCGTATTCATTGATGAAGCGCTCTAACAGTTTAGCGGAGAACGCTTTAGCAACTGCGAACGATTTGATTTCTTCTCTTTTCTTACGTTCTTCAAAACGATAGTACATTTCTCTGATATCAGCGTCTACGCTTAATGTTGGGATGACATCATCTAAGAATTCACGAATTAAGTCAGATTTTAATCTTAAGTGTTCATCATCTGCTTTATCGAGTAACTTACGTATTTCATCTGTATCTTCTTGTTGTGCTTTTTTATCTTTCAAATTAATACGTGCAAGTAAGTCCAAAATGTAATCCACATTTATGACATCATTACGCATCAATTCAATTGAGAAATCGATATCTTCTAAAATAGACGCTTTCTCTCCAGCGTTTTCTTCCCTTTGTTGTTTTCGTAGTTGTACTTGTCGATAGATTTCTTTATATTGACCGAGGTAATCCTCATATTCTTGATGATCAATACCGATTTCATCTAATGTAAACTCGAATTCTGGGAATGGTTTAATTTTGACTAATAGGAATGTTAAGTCTCTAAATGCCTTAACAAATTTTTCTTTGTCTTCATCACGTTCTAATTGTTGAATCGTTTCTGCTAGTGGAGCTATATCATAAACTGCAGCTAACGCTTTTTGGAAACGTTGTAATAACACGTGGTAAGGCGGGCTTAACACTACATCTGTATTATCTGTTTTAGAGAATATTTCTATTGCTTTGTCGGTGTTCGCTTTTAAGTTACGATAGCATACGATATTCCCATATGGTTTTGTTTCTTTTTCAACACGGTTTGTTCTTGAGAATGCTTGAATTAAGCCGTGATGATATAAGTTTCTATCAACGTATAGTGTATTTAATAACTTACTGTCAAAACCAGTTAAGAAGATATTAACTACAATTAAGATATCTATCTTTTCGCCTGGAATCACTTTCTTCATACGTTTAGAAACATCTGAGAAATAGCCTGCGTAGTTGTAAGTATCAAAGTTAGTACCGAACTTTTGGTTATAGTCTTTCATGACATATTCTAATTCGTCACGCACATAAACATGATTTTCTTTTTCTTTCGTGTCCTCATTTGGATCAGAACTTGTAAAGATAGATGATACTTTCAGGTTGTGTTCTCCCGCTTCTTCCTTCTCTTTAAAGACACGGAAGTATTCCATTGCTCTTTCAATACTATCTACTGTGAAGATTGATGTGTATTTACCGCCGTATGTTTTCTTTTTATAGTTTTCGATAATATCATCTACTATGATTTCATGACGCTCTTTATAGCCATAATATTCTGGTCTATCAATATCTTTAACTTCTCCATCATTCATATGTTTTTTAAGGTGCGCAACTTTAACATAGTCTACTGAGAAACCAAGTACGTTATTATCTCTAATAGCATCTTTAATTAAGTAATGATGTAAGCAACGACCAAAGATATCAGCTGTACTGCGGCCATCTTGGCTTTTATTGACTTCAAAGCGTGGTGTGCCTGTAAAGCCGAAGTATTGTGCATTTTTAAAGTGTTTCTTCACATCACCATGCATACTTCCAAATTGTGAACGATGACATTCATCGATAATGAAGATGACTTTATCTGTCTCATAACGGTCCATTATTTTATTACCAGAGTTAACAGCTTTAGCCATTTTCTGCATTGTCGTTACAATGAGTTTATTTTCGTCTGAGCCGAGTTGTTTTAATAAGGTTCTCGTATTTTCTGTCGTATCTACAGAACCTTTATCGAATTTATTAAATTCTGATATGGTTTGACTGTCTAAATCTTGACGGTCAACTAGGAAGATCACTTTCTTAATATCATCTTTCTCCGCTAGTAACTGACTGACTTTAAATGATGTCAGTGTTTTACCACTTCCGGTTGTATGCCAAATATAACCATTATTATTTGTTTCAGTTGCTTGGTTTAAAATTTCTTCCACGGCATAAACTTGGTATGGCCGCAAGGCCATCAAGATACCTTCAGTTTGATTGATAACCATATAACGACTAATCATTTTAGCGATTTGACATGGTTCTAAGAAATCATCAATGAAATCTCGTAAGTGTGTAATACGTTCATTCTCTTTATCTGTCCAATAGAACATATGACTCTTCAATAACTGTTTATCACTATTCGCAAGATAGCGTGTTTGTAGCTTGTTACTGATAACTAAAATTTGTATGTACTTAAATAATCCCGTATAGTTATAGCGTTGATAACGCTCAACTTGGTTAAAGGCTTCAGTAATTGCGACACCGCTTCGCTTCAATTCAATTTGAACCAATGGTAAACCGTTAATTAGAATCGTCACATCATAACGACTTTTATGTTTATCCTTAACAGTAACTTGGTTTGTCACTTGAAACTTATTTTGACACCATTTTTCTTTATTGAAAAACTCCAAATAAGCGATAGTACTGTCGTCTCTGACTAATTCATATTTATCTCGTAATTTCATCGCACTATCAAACACAGACTTATCCGAAATATCCACCATTAACCGATCAGTATTACGTTCATTCAGAATCTGGCGAAAGTTATTTTCTAACTGTTCTGTGTTATGAATCTTTACACGTTCATAACCTAAGTTGTTAAGTTGCTGCATTACTTCTTCTAAAGCATGTTCACTCTGGTATGACATAGTCTCCCTCCACTCTATCCAAAACTCATCCATCCTTTATTTACTTCAATCATACTATAAAAACTTCCTATTTTAGAGGACTTTATAGTATGATGTGTACGAATTATTCAATGATATTGTTATTCAACTGAATTGAGTTTAGATTTCTTTTCTTCTGAAGCTTCTTTTTTTACTTTTTCTAACTTTTCTAAAGTTTCCTCCGAAAGCAAGGCATAATAACTTTCTAACACTTCAAACATCTCTTTATAATTTTTATTTATTTCAAATTCATCCCATAAGAAAAAGTATTTTTCAATAATGTCTATAAGAACTAGATTTTGATTTTTAAATTTCAAATTACCTTTCAAAAATTTATATTGCTCTTTCTTGCCAACATCAGAATAATTTAAAATAAATAAGAAAGATGTAATTAAGTCATCGTAATGACTATAAACATTATTTTTTTTGTACATATCTATTAACTTATTAACGGCAGCCTCATCTCTTACATGAAAATATTTTACAAGTTGGCTAACAAATTCATCTTCTTTTAGTGCTACATGTTCAAGATGTGCTACTGGAACCAACTCTTTTATAAGCCTTTCTTTTTCGTATTCATCTTCATACTCGTTCATATTAAAATGAACATTATGCTCTCGTAATTCATTTTCTATTTTCTTAGCGATTGTAATTATACGTTCAATACTAAAATATATTGCAATTGTTGCCAAAAGTATACTTTCAATTGATATTGATTCAGTGGATTTACTAAAGATAATAACCGGAATAATTAGCAGGTAAAATAATAATTTAACTGTTAATTTATGCACTTCTTTTTTTAGGCTTTCACTACCAACCAATATTATTATTGATAATGAAAGTGTTATAGGTATTACTTTTGACACCATTGGCAAGTATATATGACAGATTGTTACAATCGTTAAGATTACTAAAATTAGCAGCGTTATTTTCAAAGGTGTTGGTCTCACTTTAAATCCTGAATTTGTTATCAACAGATAATATAGTCTTTTTAAAATTTTATAATATTTTCCTGTCCCAACTGGCTGAAAAATCAATATAATAGACAACAAAACTAATCCTAATAAAAGAGGGCCCAATACAACTTTATAGACAGCTACAATAACAATTATTAAAGCCAACAAGTTAATATTAAATATCGTGATAAAAAATCTTTTTTGAGTTATCGGTTTTAAAATCAGCATAAGTATTGTCGTTAAAACTGTCATAATAATTACTACTAATATCAGTTTTCCATAAGTATATAACAGTAGGTTTTGGACATCATTTATTAAAGATACAAATTTTACTTCGATTGGTTTTCCAGGGATAAACAACTCATTTTTACCTTGAATAATATTTCCAAAATTTATTCCAAACGCTATAACAAAAAGCACTAAAATGTCAATTATAGGAGAGAGAGGCACTAAAAAAGTACTTAATAAAAACAGCATCAATAAAAACCCTATTAAAAGTATATTTATAGCAGTTAAATCCTGAATATTTTTCTTTTTATTTCCTAAAGATTCCACAAGAATATTTAAACTTCTCAATAAAGTGTCTTTATCTTTCAATTTTTTCTACCTCCATATTCACACTATTTTAAATCCTCTAAACTATATTGAACTATTTGTTTAATATAGAAAGGAGTTTAGCCTTGCTTGAATAGCACTCTAAACTCCTTTTATTTATATTTGATCAATGTTTTCAATAGCTTTAATGTATTGTCCATTTGTATAGACTTTGATGGTGTAGTCATTGTCTTTGTTTTTATCGTAGTACCAAGTGTCGCCACGTTTTTCGTTTGGTACGTTATGGAAGTCGGTGAACTCTCTTGTTGTGACGTTAGAAGGGACAACGAAGACATGATCTGCTTTGTTGTCATTGTCATAACTTACGGCAATATTTCCGTATTTGTTTGCGTCATGACCGTTAATATCTAGACTTTCTTCCGGCTCTCCATATTTGTTTTCAATTGTTTTCTTAGTATCTCCAATATGGAATCCTTTATAACCTGAAGAGTTATCTGCGTTCATAAAATTAGCGCTGAAGTCATCTGAGTTTACTTCAACTTTAACTGTTTTTGTTTCTTGTTTTGATGTTGTTGCTTGTTCTTGTGTTGTATCGTTTTGTGCGGCTTTTTTGTCGTTATCTTCACGGATACTCATAAAGTGAGAGATGGCGAAAATCAACGCAGCAACCAAAACGAGGATAATAAGACTAATCACGATAATCCAACCTTTTGATAATTTCTTTTTAGATGACTGTATACTGTGTGTTTCGTTTGTAGGTTTTGATTGTGCTGCATCACGCCTGTCTTTTCGTGGCACTTTTGCGCCGCAGTTTGTACAGAATAGTTCATCAGGTTCTAATTTCTTTCCACAATTTGTACAGTACTTCAAAATTAAACTCCTTTCTATATTCAGATGACATAGATGCCGTTATTTTGAGTACAAACTATCACCTTTACAGTTTTCACAACTTGATAATGTACTTCAATTATACATCTTGTTATTTGAATTTATAGTACATTTTTTGTCTTTTTTGAAAATTATTTCAATAACTTTAATTGTGTTATAGATATTGAAAAATGAGTGTGCTACTATGACATTAATCACACAAAATATTGTGTATTATTTTTTATATTTAATTAAAAGTTAAGGGGGATTAACATGAAATGTCCAAAATGTGGAGCACCTGTTGAACAAGGCGATCGTTTCTGCGGAGAATGCGGAATCGATTTAACTAAAGTATCAGCTGTTTCCTCACACAATTCTACTGAATTAGAATCATCTCAAGCATTACATAATCACAATGAAAATGAACCAACACACTCTAATCAACAACCTAGTTTCGACAAAGAAAAATTCAATCAACAAGCGAATGAAATCAAACACGAAGGAACGAGTTTCTTTTCACAACTCTTTAAATCACATGACAGTGTGATTGCGGGTACTAAACCTTTCTCACTTAAATTTATCGGCATACTCGCTGCAGTATTCTTAATTTTGACACTGATTGTTTTAGCCATCTTCGTTCCAAGTGAAGTCAACTACATTGGTTATGGTGTTACGAAATCAGGTATTGTCACAAAATCATTCTTCGGTATTCTGTTATTCTTAATTATTTCTTATGGATTACTTGCTGGGGTGACACGTCTGGTAGTTAAAGACAACATCAGTTTTGCAAAGATTCTGTCTGACTTTGTATTCATTAATACTTTCTCATTCATTTTCTTCATTTTAGGATTACTGTTACTAAGAGGCGAAATTTATTCAATCGGGTCATTCTTATTATTACTAGGAATTGTCAGCTTCTATGCATCAGCTGTTTATCTCATCACGAAATACTCTAGTTACCATACATTACGTATTCCAGTGTTCTTCGGTATTATCATCTATATTGTCGTTCAATTTATCGTACTATCAATCTACGGTGAAATGCTTCGAAATACATTTGTAGATATCTTTGGAAGTATGCTTGAAGACCTGTTTAGATTTGGAGGTGGTTTCTAGTGAAGTTCTGTCGTAATTGCGGACACAAACTTAAAGAGGGACAGAAAGTTTGCCCACAATGCGGAACACCCACGAATCAAACACCTAAGCGCTCTAATCAAAACTATCACTCAGAACCACGCCAACCACAATCTAAAAAGATATGGGTGATTATCGGTATTATTGCCGCAATCATTATTATTTTACTGATACTCTTTTTTGTTGGTAAGCAACAAACGAGTGTCACACATCAAGCAGATCAAGTCGCAGATGCGATTAAAGATAAAGACCCAAATAAAGTTAAAAAGTATGTTACGTCAGACGGTAAAAAATTAAGCAAAGATGAAGCCCAAGCATTTCTTGATATCTTAGAAGGCGGTAAACTTTATAAAACCGTAGGTAATGAAGTCAAAGAAAAAGGCGAAAGCATGAAACGTAATCATAAGTATAGCGATACTGTTAAATATGATAGCGAAACAATTATGAACATCGACCAAGATGGAAAGAAATGGCTCTTCTTTGATGATTATAAATTCGATATTCCAAACTACTCTATTGGTATGGATGATATTTCAGATGGTGGCACAATCACATACGAATACGAAGGCAAGAAACATAAAGTAGATAGTAATGGTCATATTGGCTCATTCCCACTTGGTCTTTATGAGTTAAAAGCTACAAAGAAAGTTAATGATAAAGACTATAAAGGACAACTACAAATCTATGCTTCACAGCACTCAAGCCTTGCTCACTCAAACTTTGATCAAATCAAATTTAACGTCGAATTAGATAACTACAGTATTGACGAAGAAGATACAACACTTTACATCAACAACAAGCCACATGACTTCGACTCTTCAACAGAGTATGGCCCATATCCGCCAGATGAGAAAGTTGAAGTATACGCAGTAGCTGATGTAGAAGGTAAGAACTTCACATCAGACAAACAAGTAGTGAAATTCGAAGGAGATTCAGAAAGTCCAGAAACAGTAAAACTTTCTTTCGATGACGATGCCATCGATAAACAAATCGATAAAGCATTAGAAAAAGAAATGAGCAAAGACGACGATGATGATGAAAGCTCAGACGAAAAAGTCACACGAGACAACGTCATCGACGTTGTAGAATCATTCGAAGGCAGCACACTTGATACAGACACATACACATATAAAGAACCAGAAAAGAATGGAGACGACTGGGGATTCTCATACACAGATAAAGACGGAGACCTTGCTGGATCTTACATCATTGAACCAGACAAATACGTCATCAAATATGATGAAGATGGCGAAGAAATCGACTCTGGCTACGGAGATTAATTTTATACAACTATTAAAGCTGCATGACCTTGAAATGAGGTCATGCAGCTTTTCATTACTTCTAAAATAATATATTATATTCTGACTTATACATGTAATATAGGTCACATCAATCGACAACCGTTTATGTCAGTCGAGTTCAGTGATAATAAAACTCACTCAATACTTCTAGCTATTTCCTTCGATAATCTCATTTAACTCATCCACAAATGGTTGCATTTTCAACTCTTTCAAAAGGGCTTCAACTACTGTATCGACCTTATTTTGAGATTCCTTAGATGAACTACCATATATTATAATATTACCTTTAGAAAAACCTGCATTTTGATCATTTTTCAAGCGAAAAATTGAAGTATCTTTATAGTCTTCTAATAGCAGATTTCTCTTCTCCATACCATTTTTTAGAGGCCTTTCCCAAAGAGTAGAGAAGCTTCTAAAGATTGCTACTGTACTTTTGTCATGCATCAATTTTTCTATCACCAAATCCGATATATAACTATTGCTAATAAGAACACTTAAATCTTTTTTATTCTCTCCACCCTTTATTTTTATATCCCCACTTCCATTTGAACGATAAGGAAATACCTCGACATTACAAATTAACATACTCTCAACTGCCCGATTAAATGCATGTTCAACATCATAATTCAAACTCTTTTCATTGACGATAACTTTAGATCTTTCCATTTTTTCAAACAAGTTATAATAATAGCCTATAGCGTTTTGTATAGCACTTTTATACTTACCTTCTTCCGAAAAAGCTTTGGAATAATAAGCAAAAAGATAATATGCAACTTTCTCTATCATCTTTTTATCGTAAACAATCTCTCCATTATTATTTGTACTAAAGAACGCACTAGAGTCTTGTTTAAAAATTTTGTATAACTTTTTTAACTCTTGTGACATGATGTTTTCATTTGAAATCACATGCTCTAAATAGAAGTTAGGATTTTCACTATATTCTTTAGATTCAAAGTGAACATTATTTACTCCTGTATTATTTTCTTCTGCTTGTTCTGCTTTAACGTATTCCGTAATATTTTCACATTGATTCCCAGCTTTTGTACTAATTTGTGTACCAGGATTAAGCAAACCGATTACAAACTTAGCTTTTTCGATATCTCCTATAATTTGATTAGGAATGCCCCAACGCACAGCATTACATCCATTTTCCTTTATATAAGGTGCATCTTCCGGGTGTACCCAACTGAAGTGATCACTATTTCCATTAGACTGATATAACTCAATATATTTTCTTGCTTTTTCTCTAATATCATAGTCTTCATGATTACTCCAAAAGTCTTTTAATCTCTCAATAGATTGTCTTAAATTATCTTGTTCATTGTTTGTCATTAAAATCTCCCCTTCTTTGTGTATCAGCATTATTAAAGATATAAATAAATTTCGTTCAATTCATTTCATTATGGCAAATAATGAGGACAAGAGATGTCCATTAAACAATCTTTTTTAAGAATTTGTTAAGGAATGATTTTGTGTGTTATCAAACACTTATTGATTATTTCACAAGGCAGTCTCACGCTTGTCTGAAGTAAGTATGACAGCTGTATAAAATACTTTATGTTATTCGCATTAAAAAAGAACCGCTAACCTGTATAGATTAGCAGTTCTTGTGTCATATTATTTTATTGTTTCTCCATTTTTCCTTTCGGTATTGTCACGAAGGATGCGACGAATGCGCTAAGCATTACGGCTGCACCTACAACGAAGGCAATACCTGCTGAGAATTCTGGTGTATGGTTTGGTGCGAGTGATGAGTAGACTGTTGTCAGGATTGCGATACCAAATGCGGCACCGAGTGTTGATGACATTTTGATGATACCTGAGGCAACCCCTACTTTTTCAGCTGGAACACTTGTTAAAGCTGTATCAAGAACTGGTGTCGCGAAGAAACCAAGTCCAAGTCCGATGAATAAGAATCCGATGACTGATACGATGATATAAACTACGTCTGGTAAGAACACTGTTGAGATAAGCAGTATACCTACTGCGATAGAAATCGGTCCTGCAAGCATTGGGAATCTTGGTCCTTTACGTTGTAAGTAACGTTCACCAATACGAATCATAGATAAGCTTCCGATTAAGTAAGTGATTGTAACGAAACCTGCTTTTAATCCTGAGAAACCTAATCCTGCTTGTGCATAGATATTAAATAATGCGAGTGATCCGATAACTGTGTTTAACAAGAAGTTCGCTGAGACTGTACCGATATATGTTTTATTAGAGAATACACTGAAGTCGATAAACGGTTGATGTTTTTGTCTTTCATAGAAGTAGAAGACAAAGACTGAAATTACGAAAATCGCATCGAGTGTTAATGTAATCGGGTTCAACCAACCTAATCTTGTTCCTTGTGTTGTAACTACGTTGATACTTAACATCATAATTAAGAATATCGTAATCCCTACAACGTCGAACTTCATATTTTTAGCGCCAAGCTCTTTTGATTCTGGAACGCCTCTAAATAAGTAGAGTGCGACGAATGATAGGATGATTGATAATACGAAAATCCATTTCCATCCAAAGAATGTTGCGACAAGTCCTGCGAAGAATGACGCGATACCTGTTCCGCCATATGATCCGAATGACCAGAAACTTAACGCTTTTTGACGTTCTTCATCATGGTAGAACTGATTAATAATCGCAATTGTTGCCGGCATTAAACATGCGGCTGATAAACCTTGTAAGACACGGCCGATAATCAACAGTGCAGGAATACTTGAGATAATGACGGAAATAGATCCGACAATACTCAAGATAATTCCGACACGCGTCATTTTCACACGACCTAGCTTATCCGCTAAGCCACCTGCTACAACAATGAAGATACCTGTGAACAGTGAAGTTAAACTTACTGCGATATTCACGACAGTCATATCAATGTTGTAATCTTTTTGAACATGCGGTGCGATGTTCAAGAAGGATTGCGCGAATAACCAATACGTGAGGATGGATAAGATAATCGCAACGATGAGCTGTGTACCTGGTTTAAATGCTTGATGTTGTTTCTTATTTTGTGCCATTACTTTTTCCTCCTCATTTAGTGATTTTTAATAATACTTTGACCTGCAATACGACCATAAGTGAAGATGTCCGCAAGTGCGTTACCGCCTAAACGGTTACCTGCGTGGATACCGCCCGCAACTTCACCTGCTGCGTATAAACCTTTGATTGGGTTGTTATCGATATCAATGACTTGTGCAGTTGTATCGATTTTCAGACCGCCCATTGTATGGTGAACTGCTGGTTTACGTGGTGTAGCGTAGAACGGTGCACGTTCAATCTTAAGATCGAATGCGTTCTTACTGAAGTCATCATCATGACCTTTATCCACGAAGTCGTTATAACGTTCAATTGTTTTCACAAAGTGATCTGGGTCCATATTTAATTGTCTTGCTAAATCTTCAAGCGTATCTGCTTTATAAAGTACTTTCTCTTCAATTTCTTTATCAATTTTTTCTTGAGATGTGTTCATCGCAAGTTCTTTAATATTTTCATCCGCAATGATGTAGAACAAGCCATCTTTTTGGTCTAATGCCGCTTTAGATAAGACATCACGGCTTTCAAATTCATTGACGAAACGGTCACCGTCTTTGTTGACGAAGACGAAGTTAGATGGTGTCACAATTAAGCCTGTGAATAATGCACCTGTTTTAGGGTCAGAAATCGGCATCATTTGTGAGAAGCCCATACCGACTAAGTCAGCACCTACTTGCACACCTAACTTAATACCGTCACCTGTGATTGCTGGTGAGTTTGTTGTTTTAATATCATCAGGAATGTTATCCCAATATGTGTTATATTGTTGAATCATTTGTGTATTCGCACCGAATCCGCCTGCGGCGATAACCACACCATAACGTGTATGGATTCTAACTTTCGCGCCATTATGTTTCGTTGCTTCTACACCGACAATTTTACCGTCTTCTTTAATCAGACGATCCGCTGTTGTTTCAGTCATGATTTGACCATGGTTCTTACGTACATAGTCACTTAATGATTCGATGAACTCTAAACCTTGAGCTTTCATAGGTTTATGTCCACGTCTCCATAAAGCGCCTACAGGCATATCTACAATGGTTCTATCGAAGTGTACACCTTTTTCAGTTAACCATTTCACAGATTCTAAGACATTGTCTGTTAATGTCTTAACTAAGTCATATTGACCTGTGATGACTTTACCGTTTCTATCCGCACGACGTCCGCCAAGGTACGTTTGGATACGATGTAATTCAATAGAGTCGAACAAGTAATCTTGTCCTTCTTTTTGTGTTTCTAAATATTCTTTAATTTGTTGTTTCAATGTACGGAAGTCTTCAAGGTATTCTTCTTCAATATCATTTTCATCATGGTTCATTAACGCTTCTAGAGTTTCTTGTTCACCATGTAATGATGGGAATGTATTTTGCCATGAAGGTTCAGGTGCGTTCACTTGGCCACCTGTACGGATTGTGTTACCGCCAATAGCTGCGAATTTCTCAAGCATAATCACTTCTTTGCCTTGTTCTAAGACTGAAGCTGCTGCACTTAAACCAGCACCACCTGTACCGATGACTACAACATCTGTTGTTTCTTCGATAGTTTCGTCTGACCATTCTACAACTGGTTTTGGACGCGCACGTAAGATGTCTGGGTTTTCGCCTGCTTGTTTAATCGCTTCTGCCACACCTTCAATAACCGCTTCACACGTCACTGTCGCACCAGAAATCACATCTACGTTCAACGTTTGACCATTAATGATTTCATTTGGTAAACGTTCAAACGCTGGGTTCGCGATACCTTCTGATTCATTACTGTCATCTACTTCAATAGACACGATTTCATCTTCAGAGAACACAACTTTCATTGGTAAGTTCGCATTGTGTCCTTGTGCGAAGACTTCATACGTACCTGGGTTATATTTAACCTTTTTATTTTGTAACGCTTTTAAGCGTTCATATTTACGTTGTTCTTCTTCTTTATCGACAATCATGAAGTCCATCACTTTCCATAATGGAGATGGAATGTGTAATAAACGTTGATCATGAATATCTACGAAATCTTCAACTTTTTCATTCTTTTCAATCTTTTCAGCCCAATGCGGTTCAACTAAATAAGCTTTACCTACGCTGACTAAGTCATAACCAAGTTCTAATGCTTCTTCAGCATCTTCACGTTGACCAATACTACCTACACCCATAATTGGAATGTCAGCTAACGTATCGCTTTGAAGTTTTAAATATTTTGAAATTAATGGTTCTTTATCCGCTGTATCTACAATAGATGTACGTTTATAACTATTCGCAGAAATATGGAAGTAATCTGGATGTGCTTCTGCTAAAGTATTTAAAAGATACATTGTATCGTCAAAACGGATACCTGGTTCTTCTAATTCTTCTGGTGAGAAACGATAACCAATAATGAAGTTTTCAGCACCATTATCTTTTGCTGCTTTTTGTACTTCTTTCAAGACAGCCATTGGGAAATTCGTACGTTTTTGTCTGCTTCCGCCCCACTCATCTGTTCTACGGTTACTGTGAGGTGAGAAGAATTGTTGTAAGAGGTAAGTGTTCGCACCATGAATTTCAACACCATCATAGCCCGCTTCAATTGCTCTTCTTGTCGCTTCACCAAATTGGTGAATCATATCTTCAACTTGCAGCGGTGTCATTTCACGCGGTACTGCCGCATTAGGACGAAGCGCCGCAACCGGACTTGCTGAAATTGGAGTCGCACCACCATTTAATTTAGGGTCAGCCATTCTCCCTGCATGATATAACTGTAAAATTGCTTTAGATCCATTTTCATGAATCGCATCTGCTAAACGTTTTAAACCTGGAATCTTTTCATCTGTATCTATACCGATAGCACCTGGGAAGCCACGGCCATTGTCCATTACGAAACAACTTTCTACAATAATCGCACCCACTTTACCAGAGCGGTGTTTATAGTAATCAATCATTTCTGCCGTTACTGATCCATCAAAGTAAGCTGATTGGATGGTCATAGGTGCCATTGTAATCCTATTATCTAATTCAGCTCCTGAAGCTAATTTAACCTTTTCAAATAATGACTTTGTCATACCCTCTTCTCCTTTGTGAATATTTTCACATGATACCGCAAAATTTTTTCTCATACCTAGCATATGAGAAGTTAAAGCGTATCAAGTGATTCATTTTTTATATTTACCTTTGATTCACTGAAAGTATAACATAGAAAGAAACTTTGTGAAATAGTTAACAAAGAGGTATTTAAATAAGTTTTACATAGCTTTCACATTTTTAAAATTTCCACCTATATTTATTTGCATATTCCTTACTAAAATAAGTATATAGAAATAATAGATAACGCTCCTATCTCTTGATATAACAACACTCCTCTATCGCTACATATTAAATCAAGCAATAGAGGAGCATTACTAAATATTCAATCTATATTACTTTCATATTTGCTGTAATAACAAAGTAAGTTTAATCTACATTATTTGCGACAACATCATAATTTTCGAGTTTACTGATTCTTTCTTTGTCGCCTACAATAACAAATGCTTTCTTCGCACGTGTTACTGCTACATTAATTAAATTAGGTTTTTGACATGACCATTGAATTGCGCCGTTTTGTGTTTCGTCCGTCCCTGTCACAAAATATACCTTATCCGCTTCTTTTCCTTGGAACGTATGCACCGTACCGATAGATTTATTAGCCCAACTTCTCGCTTCTTTCCAAGTCATATCAAAGCTATCTTTCAAACGGTTACTTACTGCTTTTTGGATTTCACTTTTTACTTTAGTAAAGGGCGAAATCACAAACACACTTGGAGTTTCTTCTCCACTTGCTTTTGCATGTTTCCAATCTTCAAGTAAATGTTTAACAACCGCTTCACCTTGTTCTTTAACATATTGTTTTGGACCCGCCTTACCTTTAACATCCAACCATGCAGCTTGTCCTGGTTTCTTCTTAATATAAGGTGGCAGTACCATCTTTTCTTCATAAGCGATAATATTACTGATATCAAACATTGGATTTAAACATCTTCTGTGTACCCATAAAGGAATACCAATCCATTCTTTTTCATCAGCATCTGTACCTTTCCAATAACCATAGGCATTCGCGTTATCTGCTAGACTTTGAACAGAAGCTTCTACACTTACGAGTCGTTCTGGCACATTATAAGCTTTACGTACAGAATTAATAAGATACGGATCTAGCGTAACCACAGGTTCAATTTGTATCGGATCTCCTACCGCAACAACATTTCGAGAACGCTGTAATGCACCGACTGCTGCCTGTGGCACAGCTTGTCCTGCTTCATCGATATATAAATAATCAATAAAGTCTTTAGACATATCACGATACATATTTCTAAAACTCGCAAACGTTGTACTCACTACTGGATAAACTAAATGTAATATATTCCAAGCATTCTCTACTTTTTCATACTTATCTTTAATATATTCATGACGTTTCACAAAGTCCCATAGCCCTGACTGTACAGATTTATAGTTCAAGATTAACAATATTTTATGCAGTACCATTGCTTGTATAAACAAGAGACCTCTGTAAAATTGGAGTTCATCTGATGTATTCAATACTTTTTCTTGTCTCTCATCATAATTAGCTTTTGTCCAGAATGCATCATCCGAAAATTGAACGTTATCATATTGTGTTTTGAATTCGTTCAATTTCTGTAAGTCAGCTTTTAATTTTTCTATCGTTTTCTCATCTTCCTTAAGACGACCTTCTGCATCACGTTTATGTTTTTCGAACTCTGTTTCTTTTTCTTTAATATCTTTACGCTTTGCTTTAAGCTGATCTCTCTCCTCCATCAATTTCGCTGCTCTTTCACTTAAATCACGGTTAGAAGAGGTTTGATTGTCGCCATTGAACAATTGTGCCACTTTACCAAAAAGCCCTTTGTTTTTCTCTTGGTCCATCGTATGATTTAGCAATTTAATTTCATCCGAACTTTCTTCTAATTCTTTATCAACTTCCACTTTTAAAGTTTTTAATCGACTAAGTTCTTCATTTAACTTTTCAACAATTTTAGTGTTTTGAACACTTTCTTTCTCTAATTGACGAACTTTGGATTCAGCATTTTGGTATTGCACATTTAACTGAACTCCTTTTTCAATTTCTTTTTTTAGCTCAGTAATTTTATCTAGTGTTTGTTTAAATGCTTTTTTAGCTTCTTTCCAATCTTTATAGTCAGTGCTTTCATTTTGTACACTCAAATAACTTGTTAAACTCTCTGCTTTACTGACGACCGCATACTTATTCGCAAGATCGATATTTTTCTTTTTGCCAAGCGCCACTGAGAACATTCCCCAAGCAGGTTCCTCGATGATTTTTCCAGCAATATCCGCAAATCCTGCTAGTTTCTCAGCTTCTTCTTGATAAGTACGTTCATATTCCGGAAATTTAGAATCGCCATCTGTACGAATTACCTCATCTATTTTCGGTAAATCTTTGGTAATATTTTCTACTGCACCATTGTTACTTGAAGCCACAACCATTTTAAACCGAGCAATATTTTCATTAAGAAAGTGCGTCACAAAGCTGTCTGTTTCATGTATCTTTCGCTTATCAAATGCTTTATAGGGACTTGAAAGCTTTACCATCTCTTTCGCTCTTTCCACAATATTATGTGCAAAAATATCTTTAAGTAAAGTTGTTTTCCCAGTTCCTGGTGGTCCATTCACTGAATTCACTTTACTAGTACCACCTGTGATACGATTCACCGCAACTTGTTGCATCAATGAAAGGCGGTGTTCTACTAGAGAAGGCCATCTACCGTCAGGATAATATTTAGGCTGTAGTATTTCTTCAATCAACGCTCTATTTTCATCTATTTCAGTCTTCTCTGTATCAGCAACGCCTTCTATGTACTGTGTTAATGTTGCGTTTGGAGAATCTTTAGCTGCTTCAATATCGCTTAAGAAAAAGCTGTTGAATTCATCCATTTCTTCTTCTGGCGTAACATATCTGATTGCGACTGCATGTTTAAAAAATCTAGAGTACTGCGTTTCATAGCGTTCAAAATACTTCGTATATAATTTATCCATTTTATTCAAACGTGCTTCTGTTAACGAATTATCACCTAAAATACCTTCACATTCTAATCTAAAACGTTCCATATTATGTTCATATTCTGATTCTATATCAGCATTTTGATTCTTTTTAATACCCTTCATTGCGCTCATGAGCATTGGAACATAAATAGTGTCTGTTAAGACATTGCCTTGTGTATCAACCATGAAAGTGTAGCCATAACAATCCTTTTGGCTTTCGTTATAAACCTCTTCCTCTTTAAACATTTGGCGCAATGTTTTCTCAATTTCCGCGAACTTAAAACAATGACGATACATTTGATATTGTAATTGCCCTTGTTTAGCAGCGTACTGTTTTAATTTATACTCATCTTCTTTCCATATAGGCTTAAATACTTCAAAGTTATGCATCACTTTTTGTTTATACTGTGCTTCAAAAAGTTTCTTATCTAAATAATCATCAATACCCTCAACTTCACCTGGCTGCAATGTTTCAATGAGCGCCCAAGCTGATAAGGTATTTTGTACTAAATGACTCAATCCACCCACCCCCGGTTAAATTAATAATTATGATTCATTAGATTTGCGGAATATTTTCAATAGCTTCGATCATATTGTCATTTGTATATACCTTAATACTGAATCCATTATCTTTTAATGTATCGTAATACCAAATACTTCCATGGTCTATATCAGGAGCATTATGGAAACTTGTAAACTCTGCTTCAGACATATGAGATGGTACTACAAAGACATGATCAACTTTATTGTCATTATCATAGCTGACACCCATATCGCCATATAGCTCTACATTGTTTCCGCGAATATCTTTTGTACCTTCTGGTTTACCAAATGTGCTTTGTACATCTGATTTAGATTGACCAATTTCAAAGCCTTTATAGCCATGTGTATTCGGTGATTTCATAAAATTTTGACTGAACTCCGTTGAATTCACATTGACTGAAACTTTATCTGTTTCTGGCACACGACTATGAGAAGTTTGTTCAGTACTATTTGCACTTTGTTGATTATTTCCTGAACCTCCACTATAGAAATAAAAGGCAAGATACGCACCGCCTATGATTAAAGCTAAAATAAGCAACCCTAACAGACTCCAACCAATGACTTTCCAAGGTGAAACTGATGTACGCTCATGTAGAATTTCAGAACGTGAAAATTCATGATAATCTCTGTTTTCTTTACCGCAATTGGTGCAAAAGTGTTCATCTGGTGCTAAAGGTTTCCCACAGTTTGTACAATATTTCATGTTTATAATTACCTCACAATTATTTTCTTGTGTTCATTATAATGTACATGAGTAATACACTGCTATATGTTTATTAACTTATATTCAACTTTCCTTTTACATTTCGGTATAATTTAATATCTACGTGAAATCAAATCAACGTAAGATGTGTCATGCGTTGTGTTGTAAAGACTTCCCCATTTTTACTGATAATCACCGCTTCAATACCAGGAATTTCATTCAACACAGCAATCGCTTGATTAATCGACATCGCAAAACATACGGTTGTCCAAATCTCTCCATCAATAGATTGTTCCGAAACAATTGTAATACTAGCTATGTCTCCTTCTACTGGATAGCCCGTTTTTGAATCTAAAATGTGATGATACAGTTTGTCATCTTTATAGAAGTAACGTTCATAGATACCAGAAGTCACCACAGATTGACCTGCGATTTCCACTACACCTACTAATCCTCCACGTTCAGAATCGGGTTGTTGAATCCCCACTGTCCACTTATCTTTGTCTATAGGGCGACCAATAGTTAAAACATTGCCCCCTAAATCAATAATGCCTGTTTGGACACCTTGTGAGACAAAGTAATCTTTTAATCGATCCGCAAAGTAACCTTTCGCAATAGCACCTAAATCAATTTCCATGCCCGGCACTTTTAAATAAACTGTATGTGCTTCATGGTCTAACACCACATTTTCTGGTTGAATCTTTTGTAAACGCTCTTGAATGTCAGATTCATTGGGTAATTGTGCATCTTTAAAGCCGATTTTCCATAATTTAACTAATGGTCCAATCGTGAGATTGAACTTAGAATCAGAAGACAGACTGACCGCATGTGCTTGCGCAATCAATTCAAATAAATCTTCGTCTACTTCTACAGATTTGATGCCCGCACTCTGATTCACATACATTAAATCTGATTTATTATCATTTGCGCTAAATCGTTTTTCATAGTCTATCAACATCTCTTCAGCGTGGTTTAATAGTACTTCCGCTTTAGGATGTTCAATCTGTAAGGTAATTCGTGTGCCCATGAGATTTAATACTTTCTGTTTCATTTCAGCAGCTCCTCAATACATAACAATAGATTTATCTTTATACTATCAAACTCTCTTTCATTCTCGAAATTCAAATTAAAAAACGACACTCCTCTTTCAAGAAATGTCGTTTTTCTCATATATGATGATGTGTTGTATTAATGTTCGTTCGGATCATTTTCTGCATCTTGGTGTGTTTTGTGTACAGTACCAAATTTATGGTCTGGACCACCATAGATTGAGTAAAGTTTCAATGGTTCGTCACCTTTGTTTGTGACGTTATGCCATGTATCTGCAGGAACGATAATCGCATCGTCAGGGTTGACTTCTTTTTCGAAATTCAAATTGTCTTCTGTAGGACCCATTTGGCATAAACCTTTACCTTGTTCAACACGTAGGAATTGTTCAATACCATGGTGGATTTCTAAACCGATGTCATCTCCTGGTTGAATTGTCATTAATGTAACTTGAATTTTTGAACCTGTCCAAATTGTAGTACGGTAGTTTTCATTTTCTAATGTCATACCTTCGATATTATCTACTACTGGTTTGTTACCTTGGTCTTCAAAATTATAAGTCATTTTAAAACCCTCCTTGATTTAATGCTTACAGTTATATTGTACTCCGTTTTAATTCATTGAAACGACTTTTATAAAGAGTTCACAAATTCTTCAAGAACAGTTATTAATTTTTTCAAAGAACGAGTGCTATTCTTTAACAGTTTTTTATGCGTCATGCTACAATCATTTTAGATAGATTAGAATTATTCTAAATAAGGAGAGATGAATATGAGTAAAGACAAATCAAAATTAACGGGGCTTTTCGGCCACCCCGTAGGAGATCGTGAGAATTCAGCAACAGCTGGTCCACGTGGCCCATTACTAATGCAGGATGTATATTTCTTAGAATTATTAGCACACTTCGACAGAGAAGTTATTCCTGAGCGTCGTATGCATGCTAAAGGTTCAGGTGCATTTGGAACATTTACAGTAACTAACGATATTACACAATACACAGATGCGAGTATCTTCGCAGAAGTCGGCAAACAAACACCTATGTTTGCGCGTTTCTCTACAGTAGCTGGTGAACGCGGTGCAGCTGATGCTGAACGTGATATCCGTGGTTTCGCATTAAAATTCTATACAGATGAAGGTAACTGGGACCTTGTAGGTAACAATACACCTGTTTTCTTCTTCAGAGACCCTAAATTATTCCCAAGTTTAAACCACGCAGTTAAACGTGACCCACGTACAAACATGCGTAGTGCACAAAATAACTGGGACTTCTGGACTTCATTACCTGAAGCATTACATCAAGTGACAATCTTAATGTCTGACCGTGGTATTCCTCGTGGCTATAGACACATGCACGGTTTCGGTTCACATACGTATTCTTTATTAAATAAAGATAACGAACGTGTATGGGTGAAATTCCACTTCCGTACACAACAAGGTATTGAAAACTTCTCACCAGAAGAAGCAGAACAAGTGATTGCGAAAGATCGTGAATCATCTCAACGTGACTTATTCGAAGCAATCGAAGAAGGCAACTTCCCTAAATGGAAAATGTACATCCAAGTGATGACAGAAGAACAAGCACGTAATCATAAAGACAATCCATTCGACCTAACTAAAGTTTGGTTTAAAGATGAATATCCATTAATTGAAGTCGGTGAGTTCGAATTAAACCGCAATCCTGACAACTACTTCATGGATGTTGAACAAGCAGCGTTCGCACCAACTAACATTGTGCCTGGTATCGACTTCTCACCAGACAAAATGTTACAAGGTCGTTTATTCTCTTATGGAGATGCTCAACGTTACCGTTTAGGTGTCAACCACTGGCAAATCCCAGTTAACCAACCTAAAGGTGTAGGTGTTGAAAACTTATGTCCATTCGCACGTGATGGTCAAGGTCGTTTCTTAGACGGCAACCAAGGCGGTAAAACACATTACTATCCTAACAGCAATGGCGCAATGGAAAGCCAACCAGGTTACAAACGTCCACCAATGGATGTCGTAGATGGTCCAGCTTATGAATACGACTACCGCGAAGATGACGATAACTACTTCGAACAACCAGGTAAATTGTTCAGACTACAAACACCTGAACAACAAGAACGTATCTTCCAAAACACAGCTAATGAAATGGAAGGCGTAACATTAGAAGTAAAAGAACGTCATATCCGTCATTGCTATAAAGCAGATCCTGAGTATGGTAAAGGTGTCGCAAAAGCAATGGGTATCGACATTAACAGTATTGATTTAGACACTGAAGACTAAGCCGATTATTTCCTAGGCAATATATAAACGAAGAGGTAGCTTATTTATGATATTAGATAAAGTGAACCCAAATGACCTATTTCCAACCGAGTTACAACAAGCTTCAGTATTAGGTAAAATGGGTTATCCAATGAACGGTGAAATTAAAATCTTTGAAGCAGCTTACATCGCCACAAATGAACGTTTAATTTTAAACGTAGATATGGCTGGAGAGTTCTATTATCGCAACATCGCATACAATGAAATTAAAGCGATTGAACTCACAGACGATACATTAAGTCTGACATTTGAAATTGGCACATTTAAGTTAACTGATTTCAAACAACAGGAAGCTGAAAACTTCAAAGCTTATGTTACATCGCAAATACAATAATAAATACTAAAAACACAACCGAGTCTCATCAGGGGCTTGGTTGTCTTTTTGTATTGAATTCCTAGTATTTTAAAAGGATATTGACTTTCATATGAAAAGGGCATAATATAGGCATACGTTTAGAGTTTTCAGATTTTTTAAAATAATAGGTCCATCATCTGAGGAATCACACATTAGAGGAGAGAATAAAGATGAGTAACAACTTAATTTTACAATCAGATTTTGGTATAGAAGACGGTGCAGTCAGCGCAATGAAAGGTGTTGCACGTATGGTCAGTGACAATATCTTCATCAGTGATTTAACACATGACATTCCACCTTATGACATTTGGGTGGCTTCCTATCGTCTCTACCAAACTGTTAAATACTGGCCGAAAGGTACAGTCTTTGTGTCTGTCGTTGATCCTGGTGTCGGCAGTGATCGCAGAAGTATTGCCTGTTTAACGAAAACAGGTCACTACATCATTACACCAGATAACGGTTCACTGACCCATATTCTGCATTATGAAGGCATTGAATCAGTGATTGCGATAGATGAAGTCAAAAGCCGTTTACCGCATTCTGAAGAAAGTCATACCTTCCATGGTCGTGACATTTATGCCTACAATGGTGCCCGTTTAGCTGCCGGTCAAATTGAATTTGAAGATTTAGGTCAGTCTATTGATTTAGATTCAATCAAACAACTTCCAATCAATGATTCTAGACAAGAAGGCGATACCTTAATCGGATATATAGATGTCTTAGATATCCGCTTCGGCTCTCTATGGACCAACATTCCACTTTCTTACTTTAAAGAAAATGATATCCACCATGGAGATAACTTGATTGTGACCATTTATAACCGTGAAAACAAAGTTTATCAAAACATCATGAAATTCGTACGTTCTTTTGCGGACGTCAAAATTGGCGAACCCTTAGTTTACATTAACTCACTCGTTAATATAGGCGTTGCGGTCAACCAAAATTCATTCTCTGAACTCTATCATATTGGCACAGGAAATGATTGGCGTATCGAAATAACCAAAGGACCAACATTCTAACCTCTACTTGTGATTCTTATAATGGTTAAAATATATTTCAATATACGTAAAAGGAGAGCTATCACTTAACGACAGCTCTTCTTTTTATATTGCTTGATTCACACATAACCACTACTTAGACATCTCAAAATATAAAAAAACCGAACACCCTTAAATGAGTGCTCGGTTGAACTGGATTTCACCTAGTTAATGATTACTTATTTTTTAAGAGAATCTGGAATTGCTTGATAACCTTCTCTTACGTTTATCACATTTGTGAATCCTTTATTTTCTAGGATGCCGACTGCGATTGAACTACGTACACCTGATTGGCAATGTACATAGATTGGTGCGTCTTTATCAAATGGTACATCTGCGTCTAGTAATTTACCGTGTTTGATGTGTTTTGCTTGGTCAAGGTGACCTGCATCCCATTCATCATTGGTACGTACATCTAATACATTTTCTTCTTTGCCTGTCATATCTGCACTGTGGATAGACGGTGTCATGACATCGTATTTCGGTAAACGATAGCCTGCGACACGGTCATAACCGATTAATTGAAGTTGGTAAGCTGCTTGTTGTACTAAGTCACGGTCACCGATTAAGTCGATGTCTTTGTCGTAATCAAGATACCAACCGATTTGGTTAATGAATCCTTTATCGAATGGAATATTGATTGTGCCGTATTCATGACCACCATGGTACGCTGAGCGTGAACGTACATCGAATGCGAGACGGTTTGAATCTAGACTTGGATATACATCATATGGTGTATATAAGTCTGTTCCCATTTGGTTGATATATTTCATGTGACCGAAATGATGTGGTGGATCTGGTTGTTCTGAAGTGAGTTGTTTCACGAATGCTTCTTTACCATTCACATTGAATGCCCAGTTATTTACACGTTCATATCCTAGTGTAGATGTTGGGACAGCACCTAGTGATTTACCACAAGGACTGCCTGCACCATGACCTGGCCAGATTTGGATATAGTCTGGTAATTCACTCACTGATTGAATAGAATCATACATTTGTTTGGCACCTTTTTCAGTTGTACCTTCAACTTGTGCTGCTTTTTCTAATAAGTCTGGACGACCGATATCGCCTACGAAGATGAAGTCACCTGTAAAGAGACCCATCGGTACTGAAGAGCCGCCACCTTTATCAGTGAGTAAGAAACTGATACTTTCTGGTGTATGACCTGGTGTGAATAATACTTCAATATCAATATTACCGACATCAATATGGTCATGCCCTTTCACAAATGTTGTGTTTTCAGGCATATTTTTGTAGCCGAATTGTTCTCCGCCTTCAGCTGAAACATAGATTTGTGCGTTTAAGCGTTCAGCTGCGTCACGGATACCTGATGCGAAGTCAGCGTGAATGTGTGTTTCAGCTGCTTTCGTAATTGTGAAACCTTCATCATCTGCGACTTCAATATATTTAGATAAGTCACGTACTGGGTCAACAATCATTGCTTCTCCTGTACGTTGACAACCAATTAAATAAGAGGCTTGTGATAATTTATTATCATAAAATTGTTTGAAAAACATTCTAAAACTCCTTTACTTATTTGTGTTTTGTCTCTCTTTAGATAAATAAGTTATGGCTTGCGTTTTGTGTGTCACCGATATAGCTGCCTACACCGCCATAAGACACTTCGTCACGTAATTCTTCTTTTTCAATGCCCATAACATCCATACTCATTGTGCAGGCAATCAATTTAATATCTTGTTCGATTGCTTTATCTAACAATGTTGGAAGTGAATCTACATTTTTCTTTTTCATGACATAACGCATCATTAAGTTGCCTAAGCCGAACATATTCATTTTAGATAGCGGCATTTTCACTGGTGATTTCGGCAACATCATATCGAACATTTTTGCGATACCTTTTTTCTTCACGTTCGCTGGATTTTCTTTCTTCAACGCATTTAATCCCCAGAATGTGAAGAAGATTGAAACGTCACGTCCTGCTGCTTTCGCACCATTTGCGATAATCAACGCAGCTAATGCTTTATCAAGCTCGCCGCTGAATAATACGATTGTTGTTCCGTTTGCGGAATGTGAGACTTCCATTGCTTTTGGTTCTTCTTTTTGAATGATTGCTGTGACTTTTTCATCATCTTGATTAATACGTACTAGGGTATTGCCTGTTTGTTTCACCCAGCTTTGAATGTCACTGTAGAAACCTGGGTCAGTAACTGTGGCTTCAACTTGATCGCCTGGTTTCAGTTGTTTCATTTCTTTACTTAAATTCATGATGGGTCCAGGACATTGTAAGCCGCTATAGTTTAATTGTTTACGGTTATCTTTTACTTTCGTTTCTGTACTTTCTTTAACTTCTGTATTATCGTCGCCTTCACTATAAGCAACATAACCGCCATCTAAATTCACAACGTCGTAACCTTGTTTATCTAGATATTCTGACGCTTTTAGACTGCGTTTACCACTTCTGCAGTAAACATAGTACGTTTTATCTTTCTTCTTATCGAACTGTTCTATTTGATCGACTGGATATAATTCTGCACCTTTAATATGTCCATCTGCATATTCTTCAGGTGTTCTGACATCTATCAATTGTCCATTTTTTGCTAAACGTTCAAAATCTTTATTACTGAATTCATTAATGTGTTGTGTTTTCATATACTCCCGTGTAGCCTCCCTTTCAAAAATACCTATAGGGGTATCTTAAATCCTTTTAGGATAAATGTCAAATGCCCTATGGGGTATTTGACAAAATTTCTTTTTCCAACTACAATAAAACTACTCAAAGACAGTAATGGGGGTATACAGAATGAATTATGATCAAAAAATGGTTAATCGTATAAAACGCCTACAAGGACAATTAAATGGCGTTGTTAAAATGATGGAAGAAGATAGAGACTGTAAAGATGTCATCACACAATTAAGCTCATCTAAAAGTGCAATCCAACGTTTAATGGCAGTCATTGTCAGTGAAAATTTAGTGGAGTGTGTTAAAGCAGCTGACGATAATAACGAAGATTCACAAGCCTTAATAGAAGAAGCAATCAACTTGCTTGTGAAAAGTAAATAATGGATATCGTGACTTTAATTACGATGCTCCTTATCGGGGTATTTGGCGGTTTAATTTCAGGAATGGTCGGTATAGGCGGCGCAATCATTATCTATCCGGCTATTCTTATCATTCCAAGTCTTTTAGGCCTTCACACTTATACACCTTATCTCGCTTCAGGACTCGCATCCAGCCAAGTATTCTTCAGTACACTCAGCGGTTCGATTAAAGCGAAAAGCAATCCAGAATTTTCATTAAAACTCGTACTCTATATGGGTGCCAGTACTCTAATCGGAAGTACAGTCGGTGCCTTCTTTACACAATGGTTCAGTACGACTGCAGTAAATATTGTTTATATCGTGGTCGCAATTCTTGCGTTGGTTTTATTATTCATTAAAGTTAAACCACAAGAAGACAAACCACACTTAAACCGAGTGTTACTCATTTTATTCGGAATAGGCATCGGGGCCATTTCCGGCATTGTTGGTGCAGGCGGCTCATTTATGATTATTCCAGTCTTGCTCGTTTTCTTTAAATTACCGATGAATACTGTTGTCGCAAACAGTATCGTAATCGCATTTATCTCATCTATCGGTTCCTTTGTGATTAAACTCTTCCAAGGCTTTATTCCTATTGCAGATGCGATTCCTTTAGTCATTGGTAGTATTATCTTCGCACCGATTGGTTTAATGATTGGTAAGAAATTGCCAAGTGTTGTTCAAAAATGGATTATCAGTATATTAATTATTATCGCAGTCATTCAATTAATCTTTTAGATAGATGCCAAGTTCTGAATATAGAGCTTGGTTTTTTTATTTATACATATAGGTATCAGGGTATAAAATAAGCGTCCATATAGGTGTAACCCCCTATTTGAAGCAATTACTCAGGGTTAAACTTGTTTCTCAGAAGTTTTACGCTAAAATTAATAGTGAAGCGTTAAAACTACCAAGCTATATAGAAAGTGGTGAAATAATGGCTAAGAATCAAAAGCGAGAGATGTTATTACGAGCAGCAGCCGATATTGTGAATGAACAAGGTGTCAGTGCCTTAACACTTGATGCCGTGGCACAACGTGCAGAAGTGAGTAAAGGCGGACTCCTCTATCACTTCAATACCAAACAAGCCTTAATTCAAGGTCTAGTGGACCATGCGAATGAATTATATAAAGAAAATGTTAATCATTATATTGATGATGAAACAGAAAGCAAATGGCTCCATGCCTTTATCGAGGCGACGCGTGAGCATCGTAAAGAAAACAAAGCTGTGACTTCTGCCATTCTAGCAGCACAAGGCAATGACCGTAATTTACTCGGTCCCCTACAAGAAACTTATCAAGATTGGCAAAATCATATTGAATCTGATGGTTTAGATGCAGTAGATGCGACAATCTATCGTTTAGCTGTAGATGGCCTATGGCTATCTGAAATTTTCGGTTTAACATCTATCGATGAAGACATGCGAGAAGCTGTCTTGGATCGTTTAAAAGAATTAAGCAATAAATAAATATAGGCACAACCCTTGTCATGAGAGGCTCTTACAAAAAAGAGTCTCTCTTTTTTTATTTTTCTTGAACAAAGGGGTTGAAATAAAACCGTCTAGTTGGTACACTAACAACCGTTGAAAAAAATTACTGAAACTCGGAGGGATAAATAGTCCATGAAAAAAGTGATGTTAACAGCAGCGATTACAGGCGCTGGCGACACAACAGAAAAAAATAAACATGTACCCGTAACACCTGAAGAGATTGCGGATGCCGCAATTAAATGTGCACGTGCAGGCGCAACAGTAGCACATATTCACGCAAGAGATCCAGAAACAGGTGGCGTGAGTCATGATGTTGAATTATATAGAGAAGCAGTTCGTTTAATCCGTGAAGCAGATGAAGATATTGTGATTAATATTACTGCAGGCGGCGGTGGCGACTTCATCCCAGATATGCAGAACCCTTACCAAGCTGGAGAAGGTTCAGATATCCAAACACCAGATGAACGTCACGAGCCAGTTGGAGAATTATTACCAGAAATTTGTACACTAGACTGCGGCAGTGTCAACTTCGGAGATATGGTTTATATCAGCCCGACAGATTGGTTACGCCGCCAAGCACAATTAATTAAAGACGCAGGTGTCAAACCTGAATTAGAATGTTTCGATAGCGGTCATATCCGTTTTGCGAACCAATTAGTTTCTGAAGGTTTAATCGAAGGCGAACCTATGTATCAATTCTGCCTAGGTATTCCATGGGGTGCAGATAACGATGCGGAAACAATTGAATACTTCAAAACACGTTTACCAGAAAATGCTCATTGGTCAGCATTCGGTATCGGTAAAATGCAGTTGCCAACAGTAGAAGAAGCTGCGAAACGTGGCGGCAACGTACGTGTCGGCTTAGAAGATAACATCTATTTATCTAAAGGTGTTAAAGCGACAAACGAAGAACTAGTAGAAAAAGCAGTAGAAATCTTAAAAGGTATAGATATGGAACCTATGACACCGCAAGAAGCGCGTGAAAAATACAACTTAACTCAGCCAAAAGGAGACAATTAAAATGAAATTTGCAGTAGTAGGAACAGGCGTTATCGGCAGTGGCTGGATCACTCGCATGCTTGCACACGGTCACGAAGTGATCGCAACTGATCCAGGCGAAGGCGCACAAGAAGCAATGATGGCTCAAATCAAACAAAATTGGCCATACGCTGAAGAAATGGGATTAGCAGAAGATGCATCTTTAGATAATCTGACTTTCACACCACATTTAGATGAAGCTGTGAAAGACGCAGACTTAATTCAAGAAAATGTACCAGAAGTTGAAGCAATCAAAGCAAGTGTCTTAAAAGAAATCGACACTTACGCTCGTCCTGACGCAATTATCGGTTCAAGTACTTCAGGTATTATGCCGACCGAACTACAAGATGGTTTAAAACATCCAGAACGTTTAGTTGTAGCACATCCTTTCCACCCTGTTTATATCTTACCGTTAGTTGAGATTGTGCCAGGTAAAGAAACAGCAGAAGACACAGTTGTGAAAGCTGAAGAACTTTATGAAGGTATCGGTATGGATGTCTTACATGTCCGTAACGAAATCGAAGGACACATTGCGGACCGTCTTATGGAAGCTTTATGGCGTGAATCATTACACATCGTAAACGAAGGCATTGCGACTACTGAAGAAGTAGATAAAGCCTTCACTCACGCAGCAGGCTTACGTTACGCACAATACGGCCCATTCATGACATTCCACTTAGCTGGTGGTAACGGCGGTATGCGCCACATGTTGAAACAATTCGGTCCAGCACTTAAGAAACCTTGGACAAAATTAGTTGCGCCAGAACTGACAACTGATTTATACAACGCAGTGGTAGAAGGATGCGAAACAAGCTCACAAGGTTACACAATGTCAGAGCTTGACCAAAAACGTAACGAATTCTTAGTGAAAGTGAAAAAACTTGCGCAAGAATATTGGCCAACTGAAACACCAGGTATGAAGAAACGTCAACCTCAATCACAGGGGGTATAAATTGATGACACAACGCTTTACGTATCAAGTGACAGTGAAAGACGAATGGCTCGATCATAATAACCATATGAACGACGCAGAATACAACCGCGTCTTCAGTAATGCGACAGATGAGTATCTCGCTTACTTAGGTTTAAGCGAAGCTGAAATCGAGCGACGTCATTACACAGTCTTCACATTAGAAAACCATGAAACGTATCAAAAAGAAGTCAATAAAGACGAAGACTTAACAGTAACAGTTCAACTTGTTGATCACGATGCGAAACGTCTTCATGCATTCATGACACTGTATGACCAAGCACAAGATGTGTGCGCAACATACGAAGTCATGTTGATGGGTATTGATACAGACTCAGGTCGTCCAGCACCTTTCCCTGAAGACATCGCACAAAATATAGAACAAGATGCTGAACTAGTAGAAAAAGAAGGATTAGACCAACCTAAAGAACTTGGTCGTCAAATCGGTATCAAACGTAAAAAGTAAGCACAATACAACGAATCGATTAATATCACAATTTGCATAACACCCAAATGGGTTTCATATAGATAAAAAAGTTCCACTTGCGAAAAGGTAAGTGGAACTTTTTTGTAGTTAAGGCTAATTTTCAGTATCTAATATGTTATTGATCACATCAACATATAAATCACTGTTTCTATAACCTTCTAAAATATCATTAACTTGTCTATCAGGTATCTCAGGTACCTCTCTGATTTCACATAGCTTATTTTTAAATTCTTCTTTAGTCACACTATGATTGTTTATTGTTAAGCTCATGAAATATTTATTTAGCTCATTGATTTCATCAATTTGATACCAATAACGTAGCAAAACTAAATCCTTAGTTTTTAAATCTGGAGCTAATTCTTCATGTAAAACTTCAATAGATTGTTTAATCAACAAGAGTTTAGATTCTATTTCTTCATTATCCATAAATACAACGCTCCATTCTAAATCAGTTTACCTAATCATCATAACATTAACGTACTGGTCTTATGATTCTGTCTTCTTTTGCGACTCTTGTTCTGCTTCTTTCATTTTCTTTTCAACCTTATTTCTGATACTTGGATATTTTTGAATCACATCTTCAATCTCAATCTTAGGAAGGCCATATCGCTTTATATATCTACGCTTTCTAATTTTTGTTACTTTATCATGAGTCAAAAGTAAAAATGAGGCACACGCTAACACTGCTAGAGAGGTAATAGTTAAAATATCATTCGTTCCTAAAGGAATGTCTTCTTCCTGGCTGTAATGACTGGTTTGTTTATTTTCACTTCCACCAAAGTGTTCTGCGGCGTCTATCGGTTGAACTGCGATGAAAAACACTAAAAGAAATGGCATAACCATTAAAATAAGTTTCTTAGAAGTCACGACCAGCACCTCCTCCGCCACCACTACCTCCACCAAAGCTGCCAGAAGAGCCACTAGAACTAAAGCCATCACTTGTTCCATCACTTGAACCAAACTTAACGGTGCCTGGACGTATCGTGGTTTTGGAACGGTATTTTTCCCTTTCTTCGTCTATCAATTCTTCACGTATGACCTGTTCGATATTTTCAGTCAAACTACGCTTCATCATCATACTAGCTACTATCAAAAATCCTATAGATACGATGAATAGGAAAACATAAAATAGGATATTTGAAATCCCATTCCAACCTTTATAAGGAAGTGTTTTTAGGTCATTAGCAACCGTACTTATCCAACTCATTGGCCATACTTGGTCTTTCGAATAATGTTGACCTGACGAAAAACTATAACCGTACATCGCCTTATATAGCTTCATTAAACCTTGGTCATACTTTTCTTTTTTAAATTCTGACAGGCCGTTATTATCGATGATACTCCCTACTTTGGCATCATTGAAAAAGCCCTCTAATCCATAACCAATTTGTATCTCAACACCTCGATCTGCACCATAATTTTCTTTATCTAGATTCAAGAAAATAACAATGCCATTATTAACCTCTTTCTTACCCACACCATATTCGCGTAAAAGCCGTAATGCATAGTCCCTTTTGGGTTCATCTACAGAATCCATCGTGACCATAAGCATTTCAATACCTGTTTCTCTTTCAAGACGCTGTCCAAGTTGATTTAATTCTTGTATCTCCCCATCACTTAATAAATGGGCATGGTCTTGTATATAGAGGTGACTTCTATCTAATTTGGGTAAGGGTTTCGTTGATGCATAGGTTGGCAGGGTGAAAATAAAAATCAATAGTAAAAACGATAGAAATAATCTAAGAAGTCTTTTCATCTGTACGCTCCTGTCCATTAATTTTAGTACCTCATTCAAATTAATTTTATGTACCACAAAATTATTGTTTTGATTCATAATTCAACAATCTAATTAAAACCTATATCATTTAGTGTAAATCAACACAATTTCGGATTCAACACTCTGTTTAGAACATTGTATTTGCTATGTATAATATACACTAGTTATCTTGCTATGAAATTCTAATCATCAATATGTTAGAAAACATATAACCGCAAGGTTTATAAGACACCCGTATCTCTTACTTCAGACAAACGTCAGTCTGACCTTATATACTAAAAAGCGCCATGAACACTTTGTTCAGGCGCTTTAATCTTATGTACTCTTTCGTACTTTTACTATTTTAAATCTATCTCTGCATGATGTTTTCAATGGCTTCTATATCATGTTTTGAAGTATAGACTTTGATTGAAAAGCCGTTGGCTTTATCTGTATCGTAATACCAATTGCCATCTGAAATTTCATCAGGCCCATTATGAAAGTCTGCGAAGTCATCTTTTGTCATTTTCCCAGGCACCACAAACACATGACTGACTTGATTGTTTGAATTATAACTAACACCAATATTGCCATATAATTCAGCTTTTTTGCCATCAATTGTTTTGGTACCTTCTGCACGACCATATTCTCTCTCTATCGCACTTTTGGTTTCCCCTATTTCAAAACCTTCATACCCCTCAGTATTAGGCGTATGCATGTAACCTTGACTGAACGTTGGTGAGTTCACATCAATCTCTACTTTATGCGTAGGTGGTAAATGTGACGCTCTCGGTTGTGCTTTACCAACTTGATTTGACCAAAATGCCAACACACCATAGAATAGTCCAGCGACCAGAGCTAAGAATACTAATACGAGTACACTACACCAAACGAAAGTTTTAATTCTGCCATGATCTTTTTGTTGATGTATGACCTCCGAACGAGAAAATTGACTAGGTGTACCACACTGAGTACAAAAAGCTTCACTAGACTGTAACGCATTTTTACATGTTGTACAGTATTTCCCCATATTCCTTCCTCCGATAAATCTTTTTCACAACTCAATTATATTTAAAACTTTGATAATTTTCTACATAAAACGTTTTAAGAAACTGTAAAGTTGTTAAATAAAACTAAAAAAGCACCTCAGTTATTCTGAAGTGCTTCAAAGTTTCACGTAAAACACAGTATGATAACTAACTCATTTTAATAATGATACGTCCAGCATCACCATTCGCGAGTTCATCAAACCCTTCATTAATCTCATCCAAAGTTAACGTTTTACTAATTAATGGATCGATATTTAATCGCCCTTTTTGATAAAGATTAGTGAAACGTGGTATATCTCTATCTGGAACACAACTACCGACGTATGATCCTTTTATTGTTCTTTCTTCAGCAGCTAGCGTCACTTGTGGAAAGGCAAATTGTTGGCTTGGATCTGGTAACCCTGTCGTAACAGTCGTGCCCCCACGTTTAGTAATAGCGTATGCCGTTTCCATTGCAGGCGTCGCTCCTGCTGTTTCAAATGCATACTCTACTCCGCCATCTACATATGTTTTTATTTTCTCAACTATATCTTCATCTTTAGAATTAAATACAGCAGTCGCACCTAATTCTTTAGCAATATCAAACTTATTTTCATTTATATCTAATGCAATAATCTCATTCGCGCCTGCAAGTCTAGCTCCAATAATCGCATTCAAACCAATACCACCGAGCCCAACAATCGCGACGTTACTACCTGGTCTGATTTGTGCTGTATTCATAACCGCACCTATTCCTGTAATTACTGCACAACCAAAGACTGCCGCACGTTCAAATGGAATCTCTTTGTCTATTTTAACGATTGAATTTTCAGAGACAACTGCGTATTCTGCAAAGCCTGAGACGCCTAAATGATGGTGCACTTTACCTTGATTATTAGATAAACGAATACCGCCTTCTAACATTTCACCTTTTTCATTCGATTCTGCACCATTCTCACACAATGCCGGTCTTCCTTCACGACATGGGATACAGTGTCCACAACTTGGTATAAAGACGCAAACAACGTGATCACCTTTTTCGAAACCAAGTACATCATTGCCAGTTTGTATAACTTCTCCAGCCGCTTCATGACCCAAAGCCATTGGCATAGGTCTAGGACGACTACCATTAATCACTGATAAATCTGAGTGGCATAAACCTGCTGCATGAATTTTAATGAGTACTTCGTGTGCACGAGGTTCATCTAGTTCAAGCTCTTCAACTTTCAAGGGCTGAGATTGACTATAAGGCTGCTCACTTCCCATTTCATATAATATTGCTGCTCTTGTTTTCATAACTAACATCCCCTCTTTCTATTTCTCTCTACCCCCTTAGTACATTTTTTATACTTAACTATCCTTAGACTCCCTATAGGTCACGTACTTATCTTATTAAAAACACAAAAGCTTCAATCAGAACTGAAAATACAGTTTCGATTGAAGCTTTTATTATTTAACAATTAACCATGCATAGATACTTTAATTAAATGCGATAACCCCAATAATACCTGCCACAATAATCATACATACCGAAGAACCAATTGCCCATTTTAAAACAACTTTTTGGTTCGTTCCGTAATCAATACCAAGCATACCTACAAGCAAGTAACCTGCTGCGTATAAAGGACTTAAGACATGAACAGGTTGTCCTAAGATGGAAGCTCTCGCCATCATCGCTTTAGAAACACCGAATTGTTGTGCAGATTCTGCGAGAATCGGTAAGATACCATAATAGAATGGATCATTCGCCATAAAGTAAGTGAACGGCATACTTAGTACGGCAGTAATCAATGCGAAATGATTTCCCATCGCATCTGGCACAATATGTACTAAAGCACTTGCCATATGGTCTACCATTTTTGTTCCACTCATCACACCTGTAAATACACCTGACGCAAAGACTAAACTCACTACTGCAAGTACATTTCCTGCGTGACGTTTAATCAGGTTGGATTGTACTTTAAGTTGCGGATAGTTAATAATTAACGCTAACGCAAAGCCAAGCATAAAGAGTACAGGAATTGGTAAGAAATCTGTAATCAATGCCACTAATAATGTAATTGTCAAAGCGGCGTTAATAATCGTTAATTTCGGTCGCAATAATGCAAGTTCATCTTCATCTTTGGCATTTGAAATATGCATTTCTTCTAAAGTCAGTGATAAGTGATTCTTAATACCGATACGTTTGCGCTCTCTCTTCCCCAAGATATAAGCCGCTACAAACGCGAAGAGAATACCCGCGACCATCACTGGAATAACAGGTGTGAATACTTCCTCAGTTGTTAATTGAAGTGCTGAAATCGCACGCGCTGTCGGTCCACCCCATGGCGTCATATTCATAACACCGATAGCTAAAAGCGCAAGTGTAGATAAAATATATGGGTTCATGCCCATTTTCTTATACAACGGTAACATCGCTGTCACTGTAATAATGAATGTAGTAGTACCGTCTCCATCTAACGCAACAATAGATGCTAAAGCGACCGTTCCGATTGTGATCTTTACAGGGTCTCCCTTAACCCCTTTCATAATCACGCTGATAATCGGATTAAATAATCCGGCATCAATCATAACCCCAAAATAGAGAATCGCGAAGACCAACATAATACCTGTTGGCGCAACGGTAGTAATCCCCGCAATAATATCCTTTCCTAAACTAGAGTAAAATCCCCCGATTAATCCGAATACTACTGGTACCACAATAAGTGCTACCAGCGCTGACATTTTCCTGCTCATAATCAGAGCCATAAAGACAATGATCATTACAAAACCTAATAATGCTAAATTCATGATGTGTCCCCTTTTGTTTGTAATTTAACTGTCAGCAACCGCTTACAATTAAATATAGTTTACCACAACATATAGTATTTTGAATATTCTAATCATTAAAGTCAGGTATTTTTATTTAACGAAAATAAAAAAGGGGCCGGGACATAATTGTTCTGGAACCTAATAAAAAGGACGATTTTCACATATAAAAATGAAAATCGTTCCTTTTTTATTTTGTCCAAGAAATTTTCAGCTCGTAGAGCTGCTAATTTCCTAATAT
>NZ_PZGG01000007.1 GCF_003043455.1 Staphylococcus simulans
CATCAATGATTCTTATCGCAAATGGTAATTTTGTTGGAGGTAGTAGAATTCCTTTAGAAGACTTGTCACCTTGCGATGGTAAAATGAATATCTTTTTATTCAAAAATCATAACATGAGTTTAATTAAAGATTTCTTCCATGTGAAAGACAGTATGAACTGGAATGATATCACTGAAAACATGACATTAGTGTCCACAGATGAAGCTACTTTAGAAACGACTCCGAACACTAAAATGGATATTGATGGTGAAATTTTATTTGATACCCCTGCTGAAATTAAATTATTAAAAGATAAAGTAGAATTACTGTATGTAGATATAGAAAATGAATAAGAATAGAAAACGGGAGTGTACGTATGAATTGTACACTCCCGTTCTAGATTTATAGAATTATTCTTTTTCGTAAACGATTGGTTTTTGATTTTTTGCGCCTAAGCTGATTAAATACCCGATAATCACAGCTACAATCGCAATTGGGAACCATTCTAAGCTATTGCTTGCAAGTGGTAATTTGCTCCAAGCTCCGAAATGAATCCATTCTTTAGCAACCGCAACGCTAATTAATGATGTAATTGTAATAACAATAATTGTAAATTGTTGGACGATTGGTTTCATTGGAACAAATCGTGCCATTAAAATTAGTAATACTGTTGTAATTCCGATTGGATATAAAATCATCAATACTGGAATTGAAAGTTGAATCACTTGGTTTAAACCTAAGTTAGCAAGTACTAAACTGATACCAGTGAAACCTAATACATAAGCTTTGTAAGAGATTTTAGGGAAAATACTATTGAAGTACTGACTTACTGATACTACAAGTCCACAAGCTGTTGTTAAACAAGCAAGTGCAACAATGATACCTAATAAGTATTTACCGAATTCACCATAACCAGTTCCTGCAATTGTAGTCAGTAAGTATGTACCGACGTTTTGGTCATGGGCTGCTAAATCTTTTAATTTCTCTGGTGAGACAACCATATGGTTACCGATATAGCCTAGAGAAATATAGATAAACATCAAACCAGCAGCTGCAATCACACCTGCCATTGCTGTTTGTCTAAAGATTGTATCTGCGTGTGTCACCCCTGTTGCTTTAACTGCATTCACCACAATCATAGAGAAAGCAATTGCCGCAATTGCATCCATTGTAAGATAACCTTGTGTAAAGCCTTGAGAGAAACCAGTTAATGTTGATGTATATGCTTCTGTACCATGGCTTGATGGATTACCACCAAAGTCCATAAATCCTTTAATAATCATAGCAATAATTGTAATCAACAATGCTGGTGTTAATAATGAACCGATACGGTCTACCATTTTACCAGGACTCAAGCAAAGGTATAATACCACTGCGAAATAAATAACTGAGAAGATAAATAACGCAATTGGACTGCTTGTATTAATAATCGGTGTGACTGTCATTTCAAACGAAGTCGATGCTGTACGTGGAATCGCGAACAACGGTCCGATTGTTAAATAAATAGCCACTAGGAATACTACTGAAAAGATAGGTGATATTTTATTGAACGATCCGATATAACCTTGTTTATCTAAAGCACCTACTACCACACCTAATAACGGAAGCCCGATTCCCGTTAATACAAATGCGAGAATAGCCGGCCAGAAATAGTGACCGCTATCTAGTCCTAAGTTTGGTGGGAAGATAAGGTTTCCGGCGCCAAAGAAGATGGCAAATAAGGTAAACCCGATAATCCATGTGTTTTTATTCATTTTGATGTGCTCCTTCTGTTACTATAAATCTTAAATATTGCTTTATTTTAGCATAACGCACTAGGAAATGCCATATAAACTTTCAGAAAATTTAAAAAGTATCACGCAAAATTTGTTACATAATCAGTGAAATATGTCATTTTACTAATTTTAAAACAAAATAATACGCATACAATCAACAAGATAACGTCTTATTGTGTTTTGTATGCGTATTGTATATGGTCTTTAGACAGACTTCAATAATAGTTTTTTCAATAAAGGTGAAAGTTGACTCGGCAAGTTCTCTACACCTTCTACAAATAAAGCGTATTGACCATAGATATTATGAATTGTACGTTCAATATCTTCAGTGATTTCTTCTTGGCTTAAGAATACGTTGAATACTTCAACACCATATTTTCTGGCTTCTTCAACTGCTTCATACGTATCAATAATTCCATCTTGATTATAATTATATGCTGAAGGCTCACCATCAGAAAAGATAATTAAAAATTGTTGATGATGCGGTCTGCTTAATAAGCGTTCGCTTGTTATTCTGATTGCAACCCCATCTCTATTATCATCTTGAGGTGTTAATTCCATTATTCTCGCACTGTCTTTTGAGCCGATTGAATAATTATAGTTGATGATTTCATCAATAATGTTAGGTTGAGATTTATCATCAGCATCAAATGCATCTTCATTAAATGCTAATACTTCATGTTTTACATTCAGTTTTTTCAAGGTTTCATGGAATAATACAACACCTTTAATTGTCTCATCCATTTTATCAATCATACTTGCTGAAGCATCAACTAATAAAGTGAAGGTCGCATCGAAAGAACGGCTTAAATCTTGTTTTTTATAAAACATTTTGTATTGGTCATCTATAAACCAATTGATTAAATCTCTTTGTAGACGCCCTTTTGTCAAATTATGACGTTCATCTACTTGTTCACGTTCTATTGTTTTTTCAATGATTTGTGTTAAGTCTTTAATTTCGTACTGCACTTCTCGTTCTACTTCATGATATGCTGCACGGTCCTCAGTTGTAATTTCTGGCACATTCCACTTAATTTCAACATTTTCATTGATGCCTTTTAATGCAAAAGGCTGTGCTGAAGCGCCTGTTTGACCGCCTGATTCATTATCTATCGTATCGTTTGAACCTTTACCTTTTTTAGTCATCATATCCGTCATATCATCAGAAGCATCGCCCTCACGTGCATTGTCATTATCACTGACAGCTTCACTATTTTCACCTTCATGCAATTCCATTTCTAAATAAGAACCACCTTGAGATTTAGAATCTTGTGCTTTGGTATCAGCTTCAGCTGTTTCGATGTCATCCTCTTCTTCTGTGTCATCTTTGCCATCAACATTGGCTGCATCGACACGTTTTAAATCTTCGAATGTTTGAGCTTGAAGTTCTTTATACACTTTACGTGGGATATAATAGTACTCATTTAACATGTCTTCATCTAATAACTCATCGAGCTGATACATAATACGTTCAGCTAGGAATTTATTATCTTCAGATGTGTAATTCATAAAGAAATTAGGCAGATACATATACATACTCTGTAATATTGGATCTAAATCAGGTCTAATACTAGGAACCTCATAGAAATCTTCAGTCAACAGTGATTTCTCTAAATATAAGAAGATTAAATCTGTATAAGTGGTTTTTGTACGGTAGACACTGATTTGTGATTCTGTATAATTAAGACGAATTTGTTTACGCAAAGCAATTGCATCTTTCATGCTGGGACGAATTTTCACAATCGCATTCAAAACACGCATATCTTCTAATAATTTAAAGACTTGTTTGAAGAAACTTGGGTGTTTGAATTCTTGATTATCTAACACTTCATTTACTATAAATTCATCCATTAAACGATAGCCATATGTTGCAAGTAAAACATCTGTTTTCAACCCAGTAATTTCAATATGACTGGGACGGTGTGTCCAGAAGACACTGGCGATTAATTCATTTTCAATCGGATCGTAATAAGGGAACTTTTGAATTTTGACATGCGTTTGATTATTTTCTAAAAGTAAACGTGCAAGGTCTTGCAGCATCATGACTTTTTTAGCATCTAAGATTTCATCATTAAATTTGATAAATCGATTGGTCATAAAAATCCCTCACTAAAAGTTCAATTCTATTGCATTAATAATAGCTTGCTGTTCACGTTCATCTTCTAATTTGTCTATAATTGCACGTTGAATTGCACGTTCAATAGGCATGACTGTTGCTAAATCACTCATGTCAATCAAGGCACGAATACTTGCTGCTTCTTCAGAAATTTGTCCTTGTTTTGTCATGGTACGTAAATCTTCATTAAATGCGACTATTTTTGAAATGAGTGCATCATCTTCTAAGCGGCTTTGTTCTTTGATGACTGTTTTTAATGTTTCGCCATCAATGTAATCGACATGAATGACAACGAAACGGTTTTTTAAAGCCTCATTCATCGGTAATGTACCCACATAACCTTCATTAATTGCCGCAATCACATTGAAGCCAGGTTTTGCTTTGATAATCTCACCAGTGAATGGGTTTGTCAGACTACGACGATAGTCTAGCACACCGTTTAAGATAGGAAGTGTTTCAGGTTTTGCCATGTTGATTTCATCAATGTAAAGAATATGTCCTTCCTTCATTGCTTGGATAACAGGTCCATCAATAAAGACAATTTCTTGATTGCCGTCTGGACTTGTTTGGATCGTTTTAAAACCAAGTAAACTTTCAGCATCTAAGTCTACAGAACAATTGACTTGATGCATTGGAATATTGATATCTTCACTTAATGACTCTGCAAGTTTCGTTTTACCTGAACCCGTCGGTCCTTTTAATAAAATATTCTTATTTAAGCGCATCATTGCATATGCGTCACCAAATACTGTTTTATCGGCATTAATATACTGATGTTGTGCCATTTAAAATTTCTCCTTTTCATACATCAAAAAATAGACCGAGGCACAAAATGTGCCCAAGTCCTTAATCGAATGTTTAGATCAAAATGCTCATTAAACCTCTTTAAAATACTCTTTATAGTAACCGCCAACTTTACCTGAGTTATCAATGATTTGATAATATTCTTCAGTTTCGTTAACGACATCATATTGTTTTCCAACAGTTAACATATCAGATACTGTAAATTTTTTAGCGTCTGTATGAAGTACTTCTACTTTTTTAATTGGTTGTTTGTCTTTCCATTCTTCGTGTAACATATGTTCACATTCCTTTCTTTGCAGCTTATGCTTTTTCTAAAGTTAAGATGAATGACAATCCGCTATTTTCTGTAATACGAACTGATTCAGAATCTTGTTGTTCGAGTGTTTGATAAGGGATGCCGATTGTTTCTAGTTGTTGAACCGCATTACGGTATTCTTGTTTAGATTGCGTACTGAATTCGATTTGTTCGACCGAACCGTATTCTGGTAAATTAATCGGTTCTGTAGCTTGGAAGATATGCAATTCTCCGCCTAAGCCGCCTTCTCCAATTCGAAATACTTGTACTTTAAAGTCATCATCTGTAGTCGGTGTGTATTCAGCAAAATGATCTAGGCCGAATACTTTAGATAAAATCGATGAAGTCAACAACATTTCGTTGACTTGAACAATCACTGGACCGAGACCTTGGATTTGGTGAAGCGGATTCACTGTTCCATCGTCTGTCGGCATACCTAATGGTACACCACTATTATTCTCATTAGAATAGATATCAAAGAATTGTCCATTACCGTCTTTGAACTCGAAATGTTTATTGTTGTTCATTTCAGTAACATCACCATATTTGATTTCATTTTGGTCTAAAATGGTTTGATACTCATCTAAACCTAAATCTGATGGTGTTCTTAAACCGACACTTAAGACATGATTGTTTTCTGTTGAATAGTTTGGTACTTCAATAAAATGTATTCTTGTACCTGGACTTAAAAATGCATCGCCAAATCGTACTGCATTTTTTGAACCTTGTCTTTCATAATTCAATCCTAAAATATCATGAAATAAATAAATTGATTGTTCTAGATTTCGAGTACCTATTGTGACACTTCGTAAACCTGTCATTTTACCCACACCTTCTTTTGTGATTTCTCATTCATTATAACTTAAATAGAGTGGTTTTTGTATGATGAAGTGTTCAATGAATGAATTCAATCAAAATAAGGTATAGTAATAATATATAGGATCAGAAATAGCATGTTTGATCTGTAAAATTGGATCAAAGGAGATGATAGATTATGCTTACTTTCTGGATATTATTCGCTTTAACAATACTAGTAGCAGCATACTCTGGTATTAACTACTTCACGGGTAAAATTAAAGAAAACGCGAAGTTTAAAAAACAACATTTCGGAGTGTTATGTATCGTATTTGTTATTCTTGCGATTATAGAACTTGTTGTTTTCAATGTGTTGTAAAGATATAAGCAGCGATGATTGGTTTCTTAATGACTTAAACCAATCTCGCTGCTATTTTTTGTTATTTTAATAGGATTGTTGTAATTAAAAATGCGACGGCAAAACTGCCGTCGCATTAAGGTTTGTAATATGATTTACTCTATAGATTAAGATTCTAAAAGTAGGTCTTCAGGGCTTTCGATAAGCTCTTTGATTGTTTTCAAGAATCCTACTGCCTCTTTACCATCGATAATTCTGTGGTCGTAGCTTAAAGCAAGGTACATCATAGGACGGTTCTCAATAGTGTCTTTATCAATTGCGATTGGACGTGTAATGATTGAGTGCATACCTAAGATAGCTGCTTGGCTTCCGTTGATGATTGGTGTAGACATCATAGAACCGAAGATACCGCCGTTTGTGATAGTAAATGATCCGTTCATTAAGTCGCCAAGTGATAATTTATTGTCACGTGCTTTAACAGCTAAGTCTGCGATTGAACTTTCGATTTCCGCAAAGTTTTTCTTATCACAGTCACGTACGAATGGCACGATTAAACCGTTATCTGTAGATACCGCAATACCGATATCATAGAATTGTTTAGTAATCATGTCTTGACCATCAATTTCAGCGTTCACTGCAGGATATTTTTTCAATGCTGCAACGGCTGCTTTTGTGAAGAATGACATGAAGCCTAATTTTGTGCCATCATGATCTTTGATAAATTGTTCTTTTTTACGTTTACGTAAGTTCATTACATTCGTCATGTCTACTTCGTTGAATGTAGTCAGCATCGCTGTATTATTAGATACTTCTAATAATTTTTTAGCTGCTGTTTGTTTACGACGAGACATTTTTTCACGAATGACTGGTTTGTTTGGTGTACTGCTTTGTGGTTTTGCTGGTGCTTCTGATTTAGCTGGTTCCGCTTGTTTTTGGTTACCTTGTTGTTGACGATCAATGTCATCTTTACGTACAACATCGTTACCTTTAGAAGCTACTTCTGCTAAATCGATACCTTTTTCACGTGCATATTTACGTGCAGATGGTGTTGCATTGACACGTTGGTCATTTGAAGCACTTTCTTTTTCTGAAGATTTATCAGCTTCTGCTGGTTCAGATTTCTCTTCTGATTTTTCTTCAGATTTTGGTGTTTCTTCTTTTTTGTCATCAGATGAAGCTGAAGATGATGAACTGCCGCTGCCTTCCTCTACAGTTGCGATTGCTTGTCCTACTTCAACAGTATCACCAGGTTCAGCTAAGTGTTCTTGTAAAACACCTGCTTCTTCAGATACAACTTCAACATTGACTTTATCTGTTTCTAATTCGACAACAGCTTCACCTTTGTCTACTGAATCACCTGGATTCTTCAACCATTCAGCTATTGTACCTTCTGTAATAGATTCTGCTAACTCTGGAACTACGATCTCAGACATACTAATTTCCCCCTAATTTTTGTTAAGACTCTCTTCGATAATAGATTTTTGAACGAGTTTATGATTTTCTCCGTCACCTTCAGCTGGCGCAGAACGTTTAATACGACCGCTATATTGTAATTCGTATTGATCGCTAGCGATATCACTTAAGTAAGGATAAACGAACAACCAAGCACCTTGGTTTTGCGGTTCTTCTTGAACCCATGCAATTGTTTCAAGGTTTGGTAATTGATCAATAATTGCTTTGATTTCGTCAGCTGGGAATGGATATAAGCGTTCTACCGCAATCAATAAAATCGATTCATCCGGTTCTTTTTGCAGACGTTCTTTCAAATCAATAAACATTTTACCTGAAGCTAAAATTACTTTTTTAACTTTGCTTGCTTCATGTTCTTCTGGCAAGATTGGTTCGAAATGACCTTGTGTAAATTTATCAATAGTATCAGCTACAGTTTTATTTCTTAATAAACTTTTCGGTGACATTACAACTAATGGACGCATCGCATCAGTATCCAAGCTTGCAGCTTGTGCACGTAATAAGTGGAAATAGTTACTTGAGCTAGATAGATTTACAACAGTCGCGTTATTCTCAGCTGAAAGTTGTAAGAAACGCTCTAATCTTGCTGATGAGTGTTCTGGACCTTGTCCTTCGTATGAATGTGGTAAGAACAATGTTAGACCAGAACGTTCGCCCCACTTCGCATAACTGCTGAATAAGAAGTTATCGAACATCATTTGAGCCATATTCGCAAAGTCGCCATATTGAGCTTCCCAGATATTCATAGTACCCTTGTTTTCAACATTGTAACCGTATTCGAAGCCTACAACAGCTGCTTCAGATAGCGGTGAGTTATGAACATCGAAAGATGCACGTTGATTTGGAACATGTTGTAAAGGCACATATTCTTCACCAGTATCAGGGTTATGCAATACCGCATGTCTGTGGCTGAAAGTACCACGTTCACTGTCTTGACCAGTTAAACGAATTGGTGTGCCATCTTGCATGATTGTCGCAAATGCAAGTTGTTCGGCTTGTGCCCAATCTACTAAACCATCTTCTTTTTCAAATGGTTCTCTACGTTTTTCTAAAACTTTGTTTAACTTTTTCAAGACTTCAAAACCTGTTGGATATGTTAATAATGCATCATTGATTGATTTCAATTCTTCGAAATCAAATTGACGATCATCAGGTTGAAGTGGCAAGTCGACATTGTCTGGTTTAGACATATCTTGCGTTGTTGTCTTGTCATTATTGTCGATTTTGTCATGAGCTGCACGTAGTTCTTTTTGCACGTCATCTAAGATTTCATTTTTTTCATCATCAGAGATAATGCCTTCTTCAACAAGTTGATCACCATAAATATGATCTACTGTTGGATGCTTACGAATCGCATGGTAAGGAATTGGATTCGTAATTGATGGTTCATCCATTTCATTATGACCATAACGACGGTAACCAACTAAATCGATAACCACATCTTTATTGAATTCTTTTCTGAAGTCCATTGCGATATCAATGGCTTCAATTGTTGCTTCAACATTATCTGCATTGACATGCATAATCGGTACATCATAACCTTTTGCGACGTCTGTAGAATATGTTGTTGAACGACCATCTTGCGGCTCTGTAGTGAAACCGATTCGGTTGTTTGTAATAAGGTGCAATGAACCGCCTGTTGAATACCCCTCTAAGTTGCCTAAGTTCATTGTTTCAAAGTTGATACCTTGACCTGGATAAGCAGCATCACCATGGATTAATACTGGCATAGATTTGCTGAAATCTGTTTGTACTTTGCCGCCTTGATGACGGTCATCTTGTACAGAACGTGTTTTACCTAATACAACTGGTGAAACGATTTCTAAGTGACTTGGGTTGTTAGCTAATGAGATGCGTTGCTCTATACCATAAGTGTTAGTTGTTTTCGTACCGCCTAAGTGATATTTAACGTCACTTGTCCATGCTGAACCAGATGTTAATTCTAGACTGCCGTCTTGTGGTAAGAACTTCATTGGATCAGTATGCATGAATTCAGAAATCATCATTTCATAAGGCTTTTCTAACACATGCGTTAAAACGTTTAGGCGTCCACGGTGTGCCATACCTATTTGAATATTTTGAATTTCTTCTTTAGCCGCACGACTTAAGATTTGTTGCAGCATTGGCACAAGGGTATCTACACCTTCAATAGAGAATCGCTTTGCCCCTACAAAGTTTTTATGAAGATATTTCTCGAAACCTTCAACATGTGCTAATGTTTTGAATAATTCTAACTTTTGACTTTTATTTAAATTTGCTTTATATGGCGTTTCAATACGTCGCTTGAGCCAAGCGCGCTCTTTATTGTTGTTAATGTGTGTGTATTCGAAAGCAATCGGCCCTTTATAACGCTTCTCCATGCGTTGGATTGCTTCGTAGGCATTGTCATAAATATCAGAAAAATGATCTGACACAATGCCGGAAGAAATTTGTTCTAAGTCTTCTTTTGTTAAATTGAAATCTTCAAGTGTCAATCTAGGAACATTTTTACGTTCTGGTCGATTGACTGGATAAATATCTGCTTGCAGATGCCCATATTGTCTGATGTTATCGATTAAACGCATAACTTGTTTAATTGTCATATCATCAGAACTTGATGAAGGTGCTGCAGCCACCTCTCTGTTGTCATTGTTAATTGTACTAAATAAAATTTGTAAATCTTCAGAGACAGAAGTTGGATCTTGTAGATATTGATCGTATAAATCAATAATTACCCCTAAGTTAGCTCCGAAATTTACAGGTGCTTCACTAACCTGTGTATATTTCGTCATATTACTCCCTCCACAATATATTGAAACGCTTACAAATAAATAATATCATTAAATGTTCACAAATTAAAGGGAGAATGACGATTTGATGGCATGAAAAAGAGCCGATATGACGGCTCTTTATACACATATATAACCTTAAATATAATATTGTACAATAATAGTCCAATTATCATTAAAATGTAATTATACGTTGAATGTGATTTTGAATGTTGTATACATATCAACTTCACTTTCAACTTGAATTGTTCCACCATGTAAATTCACTATATTTTGGGCGATTGATAATCCTAAACCGTTGCCGCCACGTTGTCTTGATCGTGATTTATCTACACGATAAAAACGATCGAAGATAAAATCTAAATCTTTCTTAGGAATCCCTGAACCATGATCAGTAATCTCAATAGTTGCTTGTCTGTTTTTAAGCGCAGTACAAATTTCTATTCTTTTCTTTCTTGTATCATATTTTATCGCATTATCCAAAAAGATAAGCAGTACTTGTTCAAGTTGATAACGGTTTATATTTAAAAATATGGGTTTTACTGATGGTGTAAATGTAAAGCTATAGTCTGGATGTAATTGTTTCAACGATTTCAGTCTTGATTGTATCTCGTCATTAACATCAACAGATTCTACATCTAATGCATCTTTATATGTCGATTCTTTCGTTAGTAATAATAATTCTTCTACTAACTTGGTAATGCGATTCATTTCTTCAATTGTTATATCTAACGACTCTTCTAAAATTGCCGGGTCTTTTTTACCCCACCGTTGAATAAGATTTAAATGACCTTGAATAATTTGAAGGGGTGTTCTAAGTTCGTGTGAAGCATCTTCAACAAATTGACGTTGTTGATCAAATAATTCTTCAATTTGTATCATCATATCATTGAAAGTATCTATTAAATCAGTTGTTTCATCATATTCGGTCGGCAACTCTAATTTTTCTTGGAATCCATCTCTGCGGATTTTACGCATTTTGTTAGCCATAATAGTGATTGGTTTTGCGATTTGTGCAGAAAAGATATAACTGATAGTAGCAGTAATAATAATCGCGATAATACCAAATAATACGGATAAGATAATTAAAGAATGCATGACGCTATCGTAACTTGCGAGAGAATGGATAATCACAGAATACCCATGAAATTTTTCAGTTTCTACTGGATGAGAAACGATTAAGAAGTTTGCGTCTTTTATACGTTTTACATAAACACTGTGATATTGAGAAGGTTCAATCCCTTTTGTGCTCGTAATAAAATCACTCATAGTAGATGTTTCAGTGATTTTCTGTTTATCGTTATCAAATAGAATCACTTTTTGGAAATTGCCCAGTGATGCATTTAAATCTAGTGGCTTAATATCTACTAATGTCTTAGTCGCAAGCAAAGTAGAAATGTTATCTGCGCTTTTTTCTGCATCGTTAATTTCACTATCTCTTAATGTAATACTCAAAAAGTAGATGATAACCAAACTGAAAATAAAAACAATTAAAAACGTAATACTAGTTGTAATCAACATCCATTGAGTTTTTAATTTTCGTTGCTTCATTTTCGAATCACATAACCGACACCACGTACTGTTTCGATTACCTTTTCTTTACCGAATGGTTTTAACTTATTTCTGAGATATCGAATATAAACATCTACAACATTGGTTTCGACTTCGCTGTCATAGCCCCACACATGATTTAATATTTGTTCACGTTGCATGACATGATTTAAATTTTCAGAGAGTAATTGCAGCAAGTCGTATTCTGTTTTAGTTAATTCAACTTCTTGACCCTCAATCGTAACACGAAAAGCTTCTTTATTGATTTGAATCCCTTTGATATCAATGATGTCTTTAGCAGGTTGGCGTCTTAAAGTAGCACGAATACGTGCCAATAATTCTTCAATATCGAATGGCTTTACGATATAATCATCTGCACCATAATCTAATCCTGCTACTTTATCATATGTATCACCTTTTGCAGTGATGATAATAATTGGAGTGGATTTGACTTCGCGGATTCTTTTACATATTTCTAAACCATCCATATGTGGCAGCATCAAATCGAGTAAATACAAATCATATTCTTTTTTTAATGCGGTTTCTAAACCTTCTGCACCATCATTTTCAATATCGACTTCGTAATTCTCATGTACTAATTCTAATTCAATGAATCGAGCTAAGTTTTGCTCATCTTCTACAATTAATATTTTTGTCATTGAAAGCACCTCAACCATGATTTTATCATAATCGTATCGTTTAAGAACGAATGAAAGTAATCAAACTAATAATTGTGACAAAAATATGGAGATGAAGAAAAAAGTGAAATTATTTTTGATTTCTAATTGACAATCATTCTCACTAATGTATAATAGTAATTGAAAATGATTATCAATCACAAATGAGACATCCCCCCCACATTTCGTTCTTAATTGGATTGGTCATTTTCGATTTATCCCCTTTTATATATGCCCGTAAATACTGACGTTACACTATATAGTAACGTGACATACTTAACCGATTCTGCTTAGTTGAGAATCGGTTTTTTTCTATATTGAAACTAAAAAAGTGAGATTGAGCAGCACTCAATCTCACTTTAATTCTCATTTAGCAAAAACTTTAAATTTATCTTTGAACAATAATGATACAGATAAAATACATACAGTACCTGCAAGTACACCTGCAATGACATCTGTTGGATAATGCACACCTAAATAAATGCGAGACATACAAATCATCGCAATCATAAAGATGCAGAAAGATGTCATCATAATACGTGGTGTCCCATGTAAGTAATGGCTTGAAATAGCAATCAAGCTACCGAAGAATGATGTAGAACCTTGTGCATGTCCACTTGGAAAACTATAGCCGCCAATTTCTACAAGTCTTAATTTAGTAGGACGTTCTCTATCAATTGTATTTTTCATAATTGGATTTGAAATACTTGAAACTGCCATCACAATCGCAAAGAATAAAGCTTCTATTTGCATTTTACGCATTAATAAAAATGCGACGACACAAAGTGAAAGACAGATCATTGACCATACCTCGCCTATCCAAGTTGCGCCCATAAATATACTTGTTGTAATGATGCTGTGTGAGGCATAAATAAAATCATAGACTTCTGTATCTATCCAATTACCGATTCTATTTTGATGAAACACAGCAATCGCGCTGAATATCAATGTAAATACTAGAATCAGTGAAATTCTTTTAGCTCGACTCAACTCAGCTTTCCCTCGTTTCCTTTTGGTTTGTATCTTTAAGAATCTTGTCTAGTAAATCTTCTTTAGTAAATAGCTGGTGATAATTCGACATTTGTTGTTCGATTGTTGAACGATTATTTTCAATCTCTTTTAAAGCATCCATGAATTTTTCCTGAGAAGCTTCATCTTCTGGTAATGTTTGAGCGTAACCTTTAGATTGGAAATATTTCGCGTTATCAATTTGATCTCCACGTGATTGATCTAACCCTAATGGTATTAGTAACATAGGAATATTTAATGTTAAGAATTCATAGATTGCATTGGCACCAGCTCGGCTGACTACCATATCTGTAATCGCAAGTAAATCTGTTAATTCACTTGTCACAAATTCAAACTGACGATAACCGTCTTTTTGAATAGATGTATCAAGTAATCCTTTACCTGTAAGATGAATGATTTGATATTCTTTTAATAATTCATCAAGATTACGTCGAATTAAATCATTGATTGTTTTACTTCCTAAGCTGCCGCCCATAACTAATAAAACTTTTTTCTTATCGTTAAATCCTGTCAGTTGATAACCTTTTTCTTTGTTACCCTGTTTTAAATCATCTCTAACAGTGGCACCGACAAAATCTGCTTTTGCTTTTGGCAGATATTTTAATGTGTCTTCAAATGTTGTATAGATTTTATTTGCGAATTTCAGAGAAATTTTATTCGCAAGACCTGGTGTAATATCTGATTCGTGAATAATCACAGGGATATTTAATGAACGTGCCGCTATGACTACAGGCACAGATACGAATCCACCTTTAGAAAATAGTAAATCTGGTTGTTGTTTCTTTAAGACTTTGCGAGCATCTAAAATTCCTTTGAGTACTTTAAATACATCTTTAATGTTTTCAAACGATAAATATCTACGTAATTTCCCACTAGAAATTGGGAAGTACGGTGTATTTGGTAATTGTGATGAAATCATATCTTTTTCAATTCCATTTTTAGAACCTACATAAAAAGTTTGGTAACCTCTTTCATTCGCAATTGGAATCAAACTTAAATTGACTGAAACATGTCCGACTGTTCCTCCGCCAGTAAATGCAATTTTCGTCATGATAAATACCTCTATTCTTATTTTAAAATTCTATAATAGGCATAGAATGATTCTTCCTTATCGTAAGGAGGATAATTTAAATTGGCTTCGCCTGCTTTATGAAAACCAAATTTTTCAAATAAGTTTTGCGCGCGTTGATTCGCAGCATACGTATCAGTAAGTAATACATCAACACCGTGATCTAACGCGCGTTCAACAGCAAAGTTAAACAATGCTGTTGCTGCGCCTTTATAATTAGCAGAACCTGCAAGTCTATGAATAACATAAGCATTGGTTCTATCTATCGGCCATTCTAGTTCATCATACCATTTTGATTGATTTTGGTCGATAACAATATAACCATAAATTGTATTCTCTTCTTCTAATACAAATAAGGATTTATTTGTGATATCTTCCTCAAAATGTTCTAACAAGGGATAAGCTTCATCCCATTGTGGATTATTATCTTCTGCCATTATTTGCTTTGCCTCTTCTGTTAATGCTGCTACTGCATTTAAATCTTCTTGTGTTGCAATTCTTATCATAAATTGTGCCCCTTTTATTTTAATTTTTTGAGTAAAGTATCTAACATTTCGTCATCTTTATTCGCTTTATCTACTAATTTTTCTGCGAATTTGTGATTAGTTTCTTTATCAAAAATACCTGTTACTGGTAATTGATTATCTTTTTGGAACGCTTCAACTGCAGATTTAAGTTTTGCATCATAGTCATTGTTTTCTTGTCCAACTTGATAATCAAGTGCTTTTAAACCAATTTTAATTGATTTGACATTTTTATCATGATCGCCTTCTTTAAATGACTTGTCATCTGGAATCATTGATAATGATTGATACTTAGGTGACGCAATTTCGACATCTGGTTTAATGCCTTTACCATGAATATAAGTGCCATGCGGTGTTAACCATTTCATTTCAGTATATTTCAGCAATGAACCATCTGAGTATTCTTGCGTAGTTTGTACAATGCCTTTACCAAATGTCTTTTCACCATAAACTTTCGCTTTATTATAGTCTTTCATTGCACCTGTAAAGACTTCAGAAGCACTTGCTGAACCTTCATTGACCAAAATAGCCACATCCATATCTTTTGCTTCTTTTAATGGATCAGTTGGCGTATTGACTGATTCTATTTCTTTCCCTTTTTGTAGCTTCACAACCGGTTTATTTTTATCAATAAATATATTAGACATCTTCACAGCTTCATTTAATAATCCACCAGGATTATTACGTAAATCTAATATAATTTTTCGTACACCTTGTTTATGTGCTTTCATAATATTAGTCTTTAATTCTGCAGCGGTATCTTCTTGGAATTTGTTAATAGTAAAGACGCCAACGTCGCCTTCTTTTTTATATTCAACACTTTTTACGTGGATTTTCTCTCTTTTGATTTTAATATTTTGTTCTTGGTTACCACGTTTAACTGTTAAGGTAACTTCAGTACCTTCCTTGCCACGTACCATTTTAACTACTTCAGTGAGTGACTTGCCTTTAATGGATTTGCCATCTACTTTAGTTAAAACATCCTTTGGTTGTACACCTGCTTTTTCTGCAGGAGAACCTTTCATAGGGCTTGTTACACTGATTTCTTTGTTACGTTGTTGCATTTCAGCACCAATACCGACAAAATCACCAGAAACATCTTCATTAAATGATTTTGTTTCATCTTTCGTCATATATTGTGAATATGGATCTTTTAATGATTTGACCATACCATTGATGGCTGCTTCAGATAATTTTTCAGAATCTTGTTTTTTATAATAGTCATTGGCTAATGTCTGATATGTACTTTCAACCTTACTAAATGATTTTCTTTGTGAGTCATCTAAACCAGAGAATTTATGTGCAATCGCAATTGTCGCAAATGCTGTGAGTACAATTGTTAACAATAATACTATGATACTGAATGTGATAAATTTCCATTTTTTAATTTTGAAGAACTTAGGTGCTTTTTTTGAGTTTTTTTCATCTGAAAGTTGATGATTTTCATCGTTTTGTTGTGTCACTCGGATATGCCCCTTTCTTGTTATACATTGGTGTTTAAAAATGTTTTATGCTTTGAATGGATAATTCATTTTACCAAATATAGCGTGTTCATCAACTTATAAATGGTTATATGAAAAATAAAAAGGGCTGGTGCCTCACACCAACCCTACGTCAAAAATTTAAAATTTTAACCATTCCTGATATTCATCAAATAAGTCATCAAATACATACATTGGTGAACTGATAGAAGCTTCAGTTTCTATATAATCTGACAACGTATTAAAATCTGACTCTTGCTTGGGAAAAGCTAAATCATCAAAAATCTGTTCTGCTAATTGACCTTTTTCATCAGGTCTGCCTCGCACAGTAAGCGCAAATTGATAAAATGAATAATCTTTCATTAAGCCATTGTCACATCAATTACTTTTGTTTCACTTTTCACTAATTGATCTTGCGGATGGATTTCGATTTTATCTGCTTGATCTGTATTAGTAATAATAATTGGTGAAATGACTGATTTAGCATTGTTTCCAATATAGTCTAAATCAAATTCCACAAGTGGATCTCCCACTTTAACTGTGTCGCCGCTTTCTACTAATACGTTGAAGCCTTCACCATCTAATTGAACAGTATCTAAACCGATGTGAATTAACAATTCTAAACCATTATCTGCTTTTAAGCCTAATGCGTGTTTAGTTGGGAAAATATTGTCGACTTTACCTTCAATTGGAGATACGACAACACCTTCGCTTGGGTTAATACCGAAGCCATCTCCCATCATTTTTTGCGCAAATACTGGGTCTGGAATATCTTCAATTTTAACGTATTCACCAGAAATCGGCGCATAAACTTCAATTGACTTATCTACTTTATCCTCTTTACCAAATAGTTTTTTAAACATATTATTTCTCTCCTTGGTTCTTGAAATGTGGAATCAAATCACCATATCCAAGTTCTTCTAATTTATCATAAGGAATAAATTGTACAGCAGCTGAATTAATACAGTATCTTAATCCACCTGTTTCTTTCGGTCCATCATTGAAGACATGTCCTAAATGACTGTCTTCAGAACGTACTTCAGTTCTTACCATACCAAATGATTTGTCTACAAGTTCAATGATATCATCATCGCTTAAAGCTTTAGAGAAGCTTGGCCAACCACAATCAGAATGGAATTTTTCTTCTGAAGTGAAAAGTGGTTTACCTGAAAGTTTATCGATATAGATACCCTTTTCGAAATGATTCCAGTATTCATTTTGGAAAGGAGGTTCTGTACCATTTTCTTGAGTAACGAGATATTCCATATCTGTTAATTCGTTTTTACTTTTTTTAAGCATTTTGCTCCCCCCAATGTCTTTCTATAAAATCTTTTCTTCCTGAACCTTTTTGGTACTGTTCATAATGCATTGGATTCTTTTTATAATAATCTTGATGATATGATTCTGCCGGATAAAAGTTTTTATATGGTTTTACCGGCGTGATGACAGGTTTATTAAAAATCATTTGTTCATTTAGTTGTTGAATTTTTGAAAGAGCAGCTTTTTCTTGTTCTTCATCATGATAGAAAATGACCGGTTGGTAACTCTCACCTCGATCGAAGAACTGTCCGCCATTATCTGTTGGATCGAACGTTTTGAAATAAACATCTAATATATTTTCAAATGAAGTGATTTCAGGATCATATTCAATTTGTACTGCTTCAACATGTCCTGTTGTGTTCGTACATACTTCTTCATAAGTTGGATTTTCTACATGACCGCCACTGTATCCTGATACGATATTTTTAATTCCAGGATATGATGTGAATGGCTTTACCATACACCAGAAACAGCCGCCAGCTAATGTTGCATATGCCAAAATATTACCTCCATTCGGCGTTTAGTCATTTCTAAACTTATCATGATTGCATTATATTTTCTATTAAATTGCTTTAAATCCGATGATTTTTATGAGAATTAAGTACAATTAGTCAATTATTGACGTAAGACTACAAAGCCTACCGCACCTTGACCTGTGTGTGTCGAAATAACAGGTGTTGTTGTGTTGATTTCAACTTCAGTGTTATTTTCTTCAATCGCAAATTGTTGTTTGAACTTATCTACGAAATCCATCGCATTCGCATGAGCTAAACCAATTTTTTTAATCGAGTGATTTTCAATAAATTGTGCGAGCTCTTTTTTGATAATTTGAATACTAGACTTTTGCGTACGTGCGTTATGAAGGATTTTAATATGTCCATCATCAAGGATACCAACTGGTTTTAATCGCATCATATTACCAATCATACCTTTAGCTTTACCAATACGTCCGCCTTTAATCAATTGGTTTAATTGTCCAATAACTACAAAGAGTTTGATATTACTTTGCAGATGACGCAATTTTTCAAGAATTTCTTCAGTTGATAAACCTTCGTTATTCCATTCAACGATATGTTCAAGCTGGAATCCAAGACCAAATGAAATGGATTTTGAATCAATGACCGTCACTTTCGAATCTGTCATTTGACTTGCTTGATACGCAGTTTGATACGTACCGCTTAATCCAGATGTCATATGGATACTAATGATTTCAGAACCGTCTTTTCCTAACTCATCGTACATTTCAATGAATTTGCCAATAGGAGGTTGGCTCGTTTTGATATCTACATCTTCTTCGATTAATTCAATGACACGTTCCGAAGAGATATCCTGCTGATCGATATAAGATTTGCCTTCAATAGTTAAATTAAGAGGAATCACATGAATGTCATGCTCTTTTAAATACGATTGAGGTAAATCTGTTGTTGAGTCTGTCACTATTTTTTTACGCATTTCCATACCTCCTATTACTTCTTACGAACAAGATGTAAGAACGTATGTGGAATTTTATTTCGTTCATCTTGTTCTCCTTTTACTGAAGATTCTACTTCCCAATCTTCAAATGTATAAGGTGGGAAGAACGTATCGCCTTGATATTTATCTTCAATGACGGTGATATACATATCATCCACTTTATCGATAAATTCTTCAAATAAAGCTTGGCCGCCGAATATAAATACGTGGCCAGGTAAATCATAAATATCATCAAAGTTGTGTATCACGTCTACACCTTCTGGATGAAATGATTCATCACGTGTTAATACGACATTGCGTCGATTTGGCAACGGTTTTCCTATGGATTCGTATGTTTTACGACCCATTACGAGTGTATTACCAGTGCTTAATTTTTTAACATGTTTTAAATCATTAGGCAAATGCCAAGGAAGTTGATTATCTTTGCCGATTACTCTGTTTTGATCATGCGCAACAAGAATAGAAAGCGTCATATTCTTATCCCCTTTCAAAAATTCTAAGTGTATTTATACTGCGATAGGTGCTTTAATACCTGGATGTGATTGATAATTTACAATCTCTAAGTCTTCATATTGAATATCAAAAATAGAACGATCTGAATTAATTTTTAATTGAGGTGGTTCGTAACTTGAACGGCTTAATTGTTTTTTAACCGCATCAACGTGATTTGAATAGATATGCGCATCACCAATCGTATGCACAAATTCGCCGACTTCAAGTCCACATTCTTTTGCTACTAAATGTGTTAATAAACTGTAACTCGCGATATTAAACGGAACACCTAAGAAGACATCTGCACTTCGTTGATAGAGTTGACAGCTTAATTTGCCATCTTGGACATAAAATTGGAACATCGTATGACAAGGCGGTAAAGCCATCGTATCAATTTCTGCTGGATTCCATGCTGACACGATATGACGTCTTGATGTTGGATGTGTTTTAATTTGTTCAATGACTGTAGCAAGTTGGTCATAATGTTCACCGTCTGCACCAACCCAGTCTCGCCATTGTTTACCATATACATTCCCTAAATTACCGTGCTTTTGCGCAAAATCTTCATCATTTAAGATTTGAGATTTAAATTTTTCCATTTCTTGTTGATAAACTTCATTAAATTCTGGATCTTGTAATGCACGATGCGCAAACTTGGTCATATCTGGACCATGATAATCATCTGATTCAACGTAATTTTCAAATGCCCATTCATTCCAAATATTATTGTTATATTGTAGTAAATATTTGATGTTTGTATCGCCTTTCATAAACCATATCAACTCAGTCGCGATGAGTTTAAAGAATACCTTTTTAGTTGTTAATAATGGGAAACCTTTACTTAAGTCATAGCGTGATTGATGGCCGAACTTTGAAATTGTGCCAGTGCGTGTACGGTCGTCTCGTTCATTGCCGATAGCTAGTATTTCCTTGCACAGGTCATGATATGCTTCATCAAATGAATTCATACCTATCTCCTCCTCAATTCATATGTATCTCATATTATAAAAAATGGGACAATTGATGGATTGTGTCAGCCATCAAATATTGTCCCGTACCTTCGATTATGAAATCAATTCAAAATGATTGATTAACAGTTTTCATCAAACATATCTTTGATATCCATGCAGATATCTTGAATATCGCGTCCCTCAATATATTCACGAGGCATAAAATGTTTTAATTCTGTACCTTTAAATAAAGCGAAAGAAGGACTTGAAGGTACTTGTTGAATAAATTCTCTCATTTCTTGTGTGGCTTCTTTATCTTGACCTGCAAAAACTGTTACTTTATGGTCAGGTTTTTTATCATTTTGCTCAGCAACTGCTACAGCTGCAGGACGTGCTAGACCAGCGGCACAACCACATACTGAATTAATTACAACGAATGTAGTTTCATCAGAACCTACATTATCCATATATTGATCAACTGCATCTGCAGTTTCTAAACTTTCAAAACCATTTTGTGTTAACTCGCTACGCATGCCTTGTGCAAGTTCTTGCATGTATGCTTCATACGGATTCATAATATACACTCCTTGTTTATTTATAGTTTATTTTACATGAAATAATCAGAAATGTAATCTAATTAAATTGCAGATTCATCCAACTTCTGGTTATTTATTACGGTTGGCAATTTGTTTCCAAACAGAACCTAGTGCTTCATCGCCTTTTTCAATACGAGAAATTGCCATTTGTATTTGCAGCTTCACTTCGTAAGCATCATCATTTTCATGTGCTTTTAAAGCTGGTAATTGTGCTTCGCCGCCTTCATCAAATATAAACATTGCAGCACGCCAACGCACAATTTTTTGTGGGTCATCTAAAGCTTTTTCCATTTCTGGTAATGCTTCTTTAAATCCTAAATCACTTAGCCCATCGCCAGCCGTACGACGTACACCAGGGTTTTTATCATGTAAACCTTGATACATATATGGAAGTACAGATTCATCTTCTACCATACTTGCTAACACAATGGCTTCACGACGGATCGGGATTTTAGGATGATTTAAAGCAGCTTCAATTAAAGGATAATCTTCTTTAGTAGGTGTCGGGAAAGATTTCAACATTCTAAGTTGTGCTTTCCAATCTTCTGCTGCGTTGAATTCATCAACTGTTACATGTTGATAATGTGTCGTTGGTACAACGATATCCGTATTGAGTGCTTCTTCTTCTAATTCATTTAACTTACTTTCAGGATAAAGTGCGATAAGTTCTTCTTCAACATTATCCATAACTTCTTCTAGTTCACCGTAACGCGTACCTAAATCTTCCCACTTACGCATAAATACGACGTTGTCGTCATCTTTTTGTGCAGCAAGCATTGTATCCACAAAATAATCTGGCAGTTGTCTTCGTTGTTCATCATTCGCAGTAGTGAGTTTAATTTGATATGGAATACCTTTGAACTTAAGGACTTCCGCTTTGATTTCACCATAATGTTCATCAGGTGCTGGTGCTTCATTTGCTTCAGTTTCAGACTCATTACTGAGTGCAGCGGTAATATTAGGCAGTAAAGTTTCCCAATCTGCTTTTGGTGCTTTATCAACTGCAAGAAAATCAATGACATGGAAAATAGATTTGACGCCTTCTACCTCTAACAATCTATTGATAAAATCCGGCTGGCCATCTTTTACTTTAGTATAGGTGGAGGATTGATTGTCCTCTCTTTTCTTATTTAAAACCACTTTCATGGTATTCGGACTTGGTGTTGGTTCTATACGAACGATTTCCATCAACATAACCCCCAATTATTGTAGTTCGTTACCAAATTGCTTGATTTGTTTACCTACTGAACATTCATAAATACAAAAATGATGTGCGTGTGTTTTACCTTTTGTTTTACGATTATATGTTTTCAATTCACAATTTTTACAATAGGTGTTTAATAAATCATCAATGGAATCAAGCGCTCTTTTTTCAGATTTTGAAAAAATAATCGTCACTCCCTTTTCGTAATTAATAACACCTTAAATGGTTTAAGGACTATTAATTTAGCCTCATTATATCATGCGACACGGTTAACTTCATCTCTCCAATTTCTTAATTTAACTAAATGGTCATTGCATTTAAAGCACAATTTCTATAGAATATATGAGTTGAGTTGCGGTTTCTAAACACCCGCATTAACAAAATTTAGGAGGTTAATTATGTTTTACAATGAAATATTAGGTATTATCGCCTTTTTAGTGACCTTTACTTTAATGGTCACAATGTATCGATTATTTGGCAAACAAGGTTTAATTGCTTGGGTGGCTATCGGTACAGTGATTGCTAACATACAGGTAATTAAAACTGTAGATATCTTTACGATTTCTGCGACGTTAGGAAATGTCATGTTTGCGTCTATCTACTTGGCCACAGATATTTTGAATGACATCTATGGACGTAAAGTTGCGAAGAGAGCAGTTTGGATGGGATTTAGTTCTTCATTAGTAATGATTATTTTAATGCAGCTATCCCTGCATTTTATTCCTGCCCCTGAAGATATGGCACAAAAAGCGTTAAGTACAATTTTCAATATTGTACCAAGAATTGCGCTAGGTTCGATTATTGCTTATATTATCGGGCAACACATTGATGTCTTTATCTTCAATGCGATTAAAAAAGTGTTCAAATCAGATCGTACTTTTGCGATACGTGCATATGGGAGTACAACATTAAGTTCTATTATTGATACTGCCCTTTTTGTAGCAATCGCATTTATTGGGTTGTTACCTGCAGGTGCAGTTTTTGAAATCTTTATTACGACTTATTTCTTAAAACTGCTTGCTACAATCTTTAATGTGCCATTTGGTTATTGGGCGAAATCAATGTACCGAAAAGGTAAAATTCAATCAAAAGATGATGGTTACTGATTAAGGGTATAGATAATAAAGTATTTTGATTAAGGATGGAATGATGTATGGCTAAAATATTTTTTGATGCAGCAGTTAAAGGTAATCCAGGACCAGCATCTATCGCAGCAACAATTATTGAAGAGAGTAATCATCAAATTTTCACACAAGATATTGCACCTACTGACAATCATTCAGCAGAATGGCAAGCCTTTAATTTTGCATTAGATTGTGCGTTAGAATTAAATGTATCAACTGCTTTGGTATATACAGATTCTAAACTCATTACTGATAGTTTAGATAAAGGTTTTGCTAAGAATGAGAAGTTTAAAGGTTATTTAGTTGAAGCTGCTAAAAAAATGAAAGATTTTGATTTATGTCTGATAGATTGGATTCCTAGAGCACAAAATAAAGAAGCCAATCATCATGCGCAACAAGCGCTATATCAGCAATTAAAATAAAAGAAGCGGGAGGACGTATTCACAGATTGTAACTGTGAAACGCCCTCCCGCTTTTGTATGTTTCATTAAAATGGAAGAAATTCTCTTTCAATAAATTTCTTTGAAACTCTTAAATCATGTGTATCCAAGACGTTGAAAATATCAATAAAATCCAAGTGGTATTGCATTTGATTGAATAATGCAGTTACATCTAGTGGCACATTCGTGTGAATTTCTGCAAGTTGTTTTGAAAGTTTCAAATCATCTAATTGGCTGATGATTTTCTTTTGCTGTCCAGGTGTCAGTTCATCTATATGATTAATGACATTTTCAACTGATTGATATTTTAAAATTAATTTATGTGCAGTTTTTTCTCCAATACCTTTAACGCCTGGATAACCATCAGCGGTATCTCCCATAAATGCTTTGATGTCGATAAGTTGAAGCGGATGCAATTGATATTCTTCTTGATAACGCGTTAAGTCATAACGGTTATAGATATTAAATCCTTTTTTAGTCAGCCAAACTTCAACATTAGGATTAATACATTGTAAAATATCTTTATCTCCAGTAACGATATAAACCTCGTTATCTTCTGAAAGGTTTCTGCTTAACGTTCCGATAACATCATCGGCCTCGTAATTTTTCACACCAATATTCACAAACCCAAGTGCGTTTGAAATATCCTGAACTAAATCAAATTGCGGTATTAATTCATCTGGCGGAGAAGGTCTATGTTGTTTATAATCAGCAAACATTTCATTACGAAACGTTTGTTTCCCCATATCCCAACATACTGCGATATGTGTTGGCTGAATATCATCAATCGCCGAAAAAATGTGACGAACAAATCCTTGTACGCCATTAGTAGGAACGCCGTTTGAATTTCTCATGAATTGGTGATGAATGCTTGTAGCATAGAAATGGCGAAATAATAACGCCATTCCATCTACGAGCAATACTTTGTTTGTCATAATACTTCCTCTTTCTAAGTTATATAATTTCTTTTAATTGACGATTTGCTGCATCAATTTGTTGGATTAAGCTATTATCAATTTTCACATTCAATAATGCGCTTGCTTGTTCATGGATTTCATCTGAAATCTCATTTAATTGTTGATCTGCGATTTTACCCATAGATGAGACTTGTTGTTCTAATTCTTGTCTCAATTGGTTAATATTGCTTTGCAGTAAATCAACAGTTTCCATTGTGATTTGTTCTTGTAATTCTTTTTGCGCTTTTAGTTGCAATAAACGCTTTTTCGTTAATTTTTTTGGAAGATGCTCGTACATCTCATTAAAATCAATATGCATTGTTGTGATTTTGTCTTTATCCATTTCAATATCAAAATGCGGTTGTAATAAAATGTGCAATTGATTCAATTGCTTCACAACAGGCGCCAATTGATCTTCGAGCTGTTTATTAAAGAATTTTTTAATTCGTTCAGCTATTAACGTTTGTTCCATATATAATCTGCCGTGAACTTGTTCGAGATACGTTTTAACTGCATCACGTTTTTCAGCATCAAAGTCTTTATTTTTAGTCATTTGACCATTAAATACTGTGCGCACTTCATCAAATAATTGAATTTTTAAGCGTTCATTTAAATGATACACTTGGTCTTCAACTTCATTATAAGCATGTTGTTTAGATGTTTTTAAAGTTGTATTAGGAATCGCACCTTTTTGTTCAATCTTTCTAACTTCTTGTTGACGCGTCTCCATTTCTTCACGGTTATTTTGATAGTCTTCTGACATTTGCGTGTAAGACGCACTGATTTGTTCAAGTTGCGCTTTCATTTGTTGCTGTAAGACAACTTTAGATTCGACTTCAGCAAAGTAATCCAGGCTTTCTTTCAGTTTCGTTAAGCCTTCATCGCCTTCTTTTAACGCACGTCGACTCGATACACTATAGATATCAGCAGGCATGTTGACTTGTTGTAATGCATCGCTGACGTAATCTTCAACAGCTTCCAAGTCTTCTGTGGATTCTGCTAAATCTACTGCGTTAATAATCATTTTGAATGTTTGATTTTCATTCAGTTGATTCATCTCTTTCATATATTCAATAAATGCTTTGTCATTATCAGTGAATGAATGGTTGAAGTAACTGACATATAAAATTAAGTCAGATGATGTTAATATTTTTTCTGTTTCATTTGAGTGACGTTGGTTGTTTGAATATAGACCTAATGAGTCTACAATAATTTTGTTTTTCAACCACTCTATCGGTAAGTTTAAATGAACAGTTTCTACGAATGCTGCATACTCATCTTGTGCACTCCATTTTTTCACTTCATCTTGACTAATGTCATGTTGATAGCCATCTTTGATCATATTTTGATATAAATCCAATTGTTCTTTAACTGCATTGACAAAAGCAAGTTGTTCTTTTTTCAATGAATGTTTTAATTCTGTTGTGTCTGTTGCTTTGAAATCTTCTAAACTATCAAAGTGGAATTTTTGAGATTCGACTAATTGATTTAATTCCGCGAGTAATTGAGGTGCTTGTTTCAAAGTAATTGCACTTGAATCACCGTATGAAAGTTCTGTTGTTGCTGCTGTTGTAGGATTAGGTGAACTTACTAAATAATTATCACCTAGTAAAGCATTAATCAAGCTGCTTTTACCAGCACTGAATGTACCAAAGACACCAATTTTAACGATTTGTTGATCCATGCGGTCGATAGCTGCTTTTAAATCTGCTTTAGTTTGTTCAAATAAAGGTACAGGGTCAATTATATCAATACCTTGTTTAATTGTATCAACATCGATATCTGATTTTAGTTCAGTTTTTTGTTTCGTTTGATTCAGTTGTTTTTTTGGTGTTTCTAATTCTTCTTTTGTATAAGTGATTTCTGTACGATCGATCAATTTATCTAATGAATCATCTAAATGAATATAATAATGTTGGTAGTTTCTAGTAACTAGTGATTCACGCAACTTGCGCAATTCAATGTATTTTTCATAATCGTTTTGATCTGTCTCTTCTTCATCATCGACATGTTGTGTTTCAGCATTTTCAATGGCGCGTTTTAAGAGTGGTTCAGATTCTTTTTTTATAAAGCGATGAATTGCTTTAACGACGTCGTCGCAAAAGTTTAATACATAAGCATTACTGATGCTCATCTGTTCTTGGTATAAATCAGTGACTAAAGATGATGGAATTTCATAATGTTGGTTTAAAATCGATTGGTTGACGTCTGTTTGGTTGATGAAGCGAGTTAAGAATGACATGTCCTCTCGCATAGGTTGTCTGATTTGTTGGTTCACAATATCTTGTAAGGCTGCCATGACATTTTGCAGTCTTTCTTCCCTAGCTTCTTCAGTTTTCTTTTTCTTGTTAAAGAATCCGCCGACTTTGAATGTTTTAACTTGGCTTTCTAGATAAAGACGAATTTTTTCACGCATTTCATGCGGCATTAAATACGCATTTTCCAAAATATTTTTACGTTGGTAATTTAAGTATTTATAGAGCTTATCAGGATCATTTAACAACTGTGCTTCTTCACTTACAGATTGATTCTGTTGGAAGTTTAAATAAGCTTGATCAAACTGCGAGGCATCTATATCTAAATTTGCCAATATATCCTGCATTTCAGCTTGAATATATGATTTTTGATCATCAGTAATGAATTGCGTAATTCTTTCAATATAATCATCCATCGACTCACGATGTGTATCTTGTTGGATTAAGAAATCAGAGAGTGCATTAATTTGATTTTCTGGATGGTCATACTTAGAAACATAAAATGTTTTTAACAATTCTAAGTCCCACTCATCTACCGCGTGTTCAATATTTTGTTTGAAAGCTTCAAATGAAAGTTCTTCATCATTATGTTTATCAATTTGATTGATCACAAAAACGACTGGAATACCTGCATGATTTAAACGTTTCATAAATTGGAAATTCATTGCCGATTGAACATGATTATAATCTACCGTATAGAAAACAATATTGCTGGTAAACATAAATTGTTCTGTTGATGCTTGGTGCAATGCAACATTAGAGTCTACACCTGGTGTATCTTGCAAGGTAAACCCTTTGTTGAATTTATCAGATTCGAAACGAATTTCTACAGACTCTACATCCCCATTTTGTCTGTTTAATTGTTTAACTTCATCATAATTACTTAAGCGTGTATACTTTTGACCTTCTAAGTTAGCGATAATTTCATTTTTATCAGCTACACTGACAATTGCTGTGTTGCTAGTTGTCGGCACAGGTGAACTTGGTAAGATTTCTTGTTCAAGCAGTAAGTTGATTAACGTTGATTTGCCTGCTGAAAAGTGACCGACAAAGGTTAATGTATATTGATCTAAATAAACTTTTTTAATCACTTGATTGATAATATGGACTAAGTCTTGATGATTAGATTTTTCGACTTCTTTTTTTAATTTATATAAAATATCTAATTGGTTGTTACTCGTCATAGATTATGTACCCCTTTATAAATAACATTGATTTAATTGTATACTAAAAGCGCTTTACTCTAAAGGATTAAAACTGACGACATGCATAATAAAAAAGATGCATCTGACTGTTTTTTAGTCAAATGCATCTTAAAGTTAAAGACCTGGATTATTCGCACGCTTAATTTGTAAGTAGCGAGATAAGCTGTAAACGATAATTCCAGCCCAAATAAAGATAAAGGTAACAAATTGATTTGTATCAAAAGGTTCTTTATAAATAAAGATACCTAAAATGAAAATTAATGTCGGACCTATATATTGAATGAATCCCATTAATGATAAAGGAATACGTCTTGCACCTGCTGAGAATGAAATTAATGGAATTGCTGTAATAGCCCCTGAGAACAACAACCAGAATGTTGGTACATTAATACCAATAGTTGTTTGATGTGAGAACCATAAATATATAATATAAATCACAGCAGCTGGTGTTGTAACAATACATTCAAATGTAATACTGCTTAAAGCATCAATCGGTACGATTTTCTTAAGCAAACCATAAAATCCGAATGACACAGCTAAGATAATCGATACAATCGGAAACTCTCCAATTTTCAATGTCATATAAACTACACCGATGAATGCTAGCAGAATGGCTAACCATTCCAACTTATTGAATTTTTCTTTCATAAAAATCATCGCAAGTAAAATACTGACAAGCGGATTAATATAATAACCTAAACTCGCTTGGAGTACGTGATTATTATTAACTGCCCAAATAAATGTGCCCCAGTTAATTGTAATAATATAGCCGGCTATAATAATAGCCCATAGTTGTTTCGTTGTTAAAGATTTTACACCACTCACAAATTGTGAACTTTTCCCCATAGCCATGATTAATATAACCATAAAAATCATGGATAAAATAATACGATAAGCGAGAATTTCAAACGGACTGATATCATTGAGCAACGACCAATAAATTGGCAACGTTCCCCAAAGGATATAGGCAATCATGGAGTATACTATGCCGCGTTTAAATTCTTGATTCATCCTAGTCACCCCAATTTTTCAATCTATTTACTTTTTCTTAGCCCAATATTGATAATACGTACATTCAATATAACCATTGAAGAGCTTTCTACGTTTTGTTGCTTTTTGTTGTGTTAAGAATTCAAATTCTTTATTACTTGTTAAAATGTACTCTGATAAATTTTTATGCTGACGCATTAACTTACCTAGGTAGCGATACATTTCTTCAACTTCTTCTCTATCACCGATACGCTCACCATATGGTGGGTTACCGATTAATGCGATAGGTTGATCCGTATGGATATCTAAAGTATTGACATCTTTAACTCCAAATTGAATCACTTCACTCAAACCTACTTCTTCGGCATTGCGTATCGCAATGTCTACCATTTCAGGATCAATATCATAAGCATAAACTTCAACTTCTTTATCGTAATCAGCTTGTTGATCAGCTTCATCACGTAATTGTTCGTATAAATCATCTGGCATAATATCCCATTGTTCTGAAACGAATGAACGGTTAAAGCCAGGTGCAATGTTTTGCGCAATTAAGCATGCCTCAATTGCGATTGTTCCTGAACCGCAGAATGGATCGATTAATGGTGTATTGCCATCCCAGTTAGCTAAGCGGATAAGTGCAGCAGCCAATGTTTCTTTAATCGGTGCTTCACCTTGTGCGAGTCTGTATCCGCGTTTGTTCAAACCTGAACCAGAAGTATCAATTGTTAACAGTACTTCATCTTTATGAATTGCTACCTCTAAAGGGTATTTACTTCCTGTTTCGTCTAACCACCCTTTATGAGCGTAAGCATCTTTTAAGCGTTCAACAATTGCTTTTTTCACAATTGCTTGAACATCAGGCACACTGTGAAGCGTAGATTTGACACTTCGGCCTTGTACTGGGAAGTTCCCATCTTCTGTAATGATTGTTTCCCAAGGTAATGCTTTAGTTTGTTCGAATAATTCTTCAAATGTTGTTGCTTTAAAACGTCCCATTACTAGGCGGACTCTGTCAGCAGTACGCAACCATAGATTACTTTTAGCAATCGCAGTTTCATCGCCTTCGAAGAAAATTCTTCCGTTTTCCACTGTTGTTTCGTAGCCTAATGCATTAACTTCTTTTGCAACGACAGCTTCAAGACCCATTGGACATACGGCTAATAATTGATACATATGCGTTGACCTTCCTTCTATTTTTGTTGATTTACTATATTATTGTAGCAAATTTTGAAGCGGTAATATATGTGTAGTAAGTGAGAAATCAAATAAAAAAGCTCTCCAATCTGGAGAGCTGAACTAGTGAGGATATTTCTATAAGCCATGTTCTGTACCTTAGTACTGATAACGTGCACTAGTAGTCACTCGTACGCCGGTGGTAACCATCTGTCTGGAATAAGTATTTACGCACACTCATTCCCTCATTTATACGTTGAATTCCGCTAAATAAGTGCTCCTACCAAATTTGGATTGCTCACTCGAGGGGTTTACCGCGTTCCACCCTTTACATTTCTGTAAAGGCTCCGTCACTGTGGCACTTTCAAGCTACTTTAATCATATCTGAATGACTTAGATTATTTCACTGCCGTCTATTAGCCTTGACTTATTGTTTCATCAAGCACGAACACTACAATCATCTCAGATTGTGTGAGCATGGACTTTCCTCTATATTGCTATAGCGATTACCCGAAATATCACTTCTTAAAATTATAGCATGGTTCTTTGCCTATGGTAAAGCCAATCCGAAAAAGCACAACTTTTCAGATTTCGAACCATAGACTAAATATAACTATTTTCCAAATACTGCTTTTTCCAAGTTAGAGATACGTTTAAGCATATCTACATTACTAGAATTTGTGTTTGAAGAAAAACTTTTGTTTTCTTGTGGTCTAGAAGTTGCTACACGTAAACGTAACTCTTCAAGTTCTTTTTTTAACTTATGATTTTCTTCATTTAATTTAATTACTTCATTATTCATGTCTGCCATTTTCTGATAGTCTGCGATGATGTCATCTAAAAATGCATCTACTTCTTCCCTTCTATATCCACGTGCAAGGGTTTTTTCGAAGTCTTTCTCATAAATATCTTTTGCTGATAATTTTAAAGATACATCTGCCATTTTTTCTCCACCTCATTCGAAACTTTCTTCAGACCACTGTATATCACTGATGAATGTATTGATTTCATCAAACGTTACAACATCATAAGTATAGTTTGTTTGTTCTGCAAAATCAACTAACATCCGCTTGAAGAACTTTGGACTTGCTTCTTGTTCCTCATCATAGATTAAAACAGTCATATCAGTATGGTCTAGGATAAATTGATCTGTTTGTTTGAATTGAAAAGGACCTTCATACGGTGCATGATGTACGGAATCATGAAAATCAGCACCTTCAATAATTTGTTGGTATTTCAACTGATTTTGTTCATTCCAACGTTCAGTATGATTTTGGAACGGTGTAATCACACCGAGTTTTAATTCAGGATACTCTTGTTGTAAATCAAGCACCACTTCAGCTGTCCACATTTCAATTCCTAATTGTCCTTGTATCAATACCCATTCTAAACCTTCCTCAACCAGATTTTGCAATTTATTTTTTAAAAATAATTTAAGGTATTTTACTTCAGGTGCATCATCTTTAAAAATATTTAATTCATATGATTTATAGCCGGTTACATATGCCGTTTTAACCATATTGCGTTTCACTTTCCTTTATATAGTTTAAGTCATAGTTTACACTTTTTAGTTTATCCATAAAGAGCTTCCGGCTTGCTGAAGCATAATGACACTCTACAGAAAGTCGCTCTAAATTTTCTTTGAGCATTTGATATTTCAACTGATTCATGTATGGAAGCGCAACGATATTTTCTGCATGACCATCCAACTGGTTCAACAATTCATCAATATAATAGGCAAAAGGCATCACATCATCTTTAAATTCAAAAGCCTTACCTTCTCTTGCTTCTTCATATCTTTGTTTCATAATAAAGGTTTGTTCTAATAATGTTGAGATAATGGTATACAATCACATTCCGCCTCCCTCACAATTAAATTATCATATATTTTTCGGCACGTCATTTCAAAAAACCTTTAAATCCCTATGTTAAAAGGGTTCAATATTGTTAAATAGCTAGATTAACGTTAAAATAAGTGACATATACACAAACCAATATTTGCGTAAATACTTAAGGAAGGTTTTTATAGCAAGTGTTGTATTGAAATAAGTTTAGAGAGTTTGCATCTCACTGTAAGTTGTGTATAATTATTACGGTTTAAAAACCTGTTGGTGTGGTGAAACAAATGAATTATCCAAATGGTAAACCATTTAATAGAAATAAGACTAAAGTTGGACGCACAAACCCGCTAAATTCAAGTAAAATCAAGTATGGCGGACGCGGGATGACTTTAGAAAAGGAAATCGAATTATCAAACGATTATTACCTTTCTACAGGTAAAGCAGTAATACACAAGAAACCGACACCCGTTCAAATCGTAAATGTTTCTTATCCTAAGCGTAGTAAAGCTGTGATTAAAGAAGCATATTTCCGCACCCCATCTACAACTGACTATAATGGCATTTATAATGGCCGTTATATTGATTTTGAAGCAAAAGAAACTCAGAGTAAGACGTCTTTTCCATTACAAAATATTCACGAACACCAAGTCGCACATATGAAATCATGTTATGAACAAAACGGAATAGTGTTTTTATTAATCCGTTTTAAAGTATTAGATGAAGTATATATGCTGCCTTATCGTTCTTTTGAAAAATTTTGGCAAAGACATCAAAATAACATCAGAAAATCAATTACAGTTGAAGAAATAAGAAAAAATGGTTACCATATTCCTTATCAGTATCAACCACGATTGAATTACCTCAAAGCCGTTGATAAGTTGATATTAGATGAAAGTGAGGACCGCGTATGACGGAAAGAAAGAAGACTTCTCATTCTAAGAATGGCAAGTCTGGTAAAAAACAGAATAGGAATATTAAGAGGACAATTATTAAGATTATTGGCTTCATTTTAATTGCGTTTATTGTCTTAGCCTTAGTTGGTGTGCTTTTATTCGCATATTATGCATGGAAAGCCCCAGCGTTTTCTGATGCGAAATTAAAAGATCCTATACCAGCAAAGATTTATGATAAAGACGGTAAATTAGTCAAGACCCTTGATAACGGTCAAAGACGTGCACACGTGGACTTAAAAGATGTTCCGCAAAATATGAAGGATGCCGTCCTAGCTACTGAAGATAATCGTTTTTATAAGCATGGTGCTTTAGACTATAAACGTTTATTCGGTGCAGTCGGTAAAAACATTACTGGCGGATTCGGTTCACAAGGTGCTTCAACATTAACACAACAAGTTGTTAAACGTTCATTCTTGACTGATCAAAAGTCAATTGGCCGTAAAGCACAAGAAGCATACTTATCGTATCGTTTAGAACAAGAGTACAGTAAAGATGAGATTTTCCAAATCTACTTAAACAAAATTTACTACTCTGATGGTGTTTATGGGATTAAAGCTGCAGCTAAATATTACTTCGACAAAGATTTGAAAGATTTGAATTTAGCTGAGGAAGCGTACTTAGCAGGTTTACCTCAAGTACCTAACTTATACAATGTGTATGATAATCCTAAAGAAGCGGAATCTCGTAAAGATACTGTATTATACTTAATGCATTATCATAAACGCATTTCTGAACAAGATATGAAAAAAGCGCAAGATACACCAATTCAACAAAACTTAGTTAAACGTAATGCGGATGATCGTGCAATCAAGCCAGATAATAAAGATCCTGAGTATAACTCATATGTGAACTTTGTTAAATCTGAATTAATGGCACATCCTGAGTTCCAAGACAAAAATCTTGGTGAATTAATGAACAGTGGTATTAAGATTTATACTAATATGGACTCTAGTGTTCAAAAAGCGTTGCAGAACCGTATTGATAACGGCAATTATTACAAGAATGAAGATCAACAAGTCGGTTCAACTATTGTTGACAGTAAGAGCGGTGGTTTAGTCGCAATTTCAGGCGGCAGACACTTTAAAGATGTCGTCGACCGAAACCAAGCAACTGACCCTCACCCTACTGGTTCTTCATTGAAACCATTCTTATCTTACGGACCAGCCATTGAAAATATGCAATGGGCAACAAACCATGAACTTCAAGATGAATCTGAATACATGGTAGATGGTACAACGTTTAGAAACTATGATACGAAGAGCCATGGTAATGTCACACTGTATGATGCACTACGTCAAAGTTTCAACATACCAGCATTAAAAGCTTGGCAACAAACTAAACAAGATGCTGGTCAAGATGCACCTAAGAAATTCGCTGATAAAGTCGGCTTAAAATACGAAGGTGAAATTGGTCCTTCAGAAGTACTTGGTGGTTCATCATCTGAATTCTCACCTACTGATTTAGCTTCTGCATTCGCATCATTAGCTAACGGCGGTGAATACAACCAAGCTCATGGTATTACTAAAGTTGTTGATCAAGATGGCAATACAACTGAATTTGATCACAAACATCACAGAGCAATGCATGACTACACAGCTTACATGCTTTCAGAAGTACTGAAAGGTACATTTGAAGCTTGGGGTTCTGCTTATGGTCATGGCGTATCTGGTGTTAACTTAGCAGCCAAAACTGGTACAGGTACTTATGGTTCAGAAACTTACCAACAATACAACTTACCTGAAAACGCAGCGAAAGATGTATGGATTAACGGTTTCACACCTAAATACTCAATGTCAGTTTGGATGGGCTTCAATAAAGTTAAAGAATACGGTCAAAACTCATTCGTTGGACATAACGAACAAGAGTATCCACAATACTTGCTAGAAGATGTAATGTCAGATATCAGTCCTAGAGATGGAGAAGACTTCAAACGTCCAGCTTCAGTTAATGGATCAAGCAAATCTGACTTATACGTTGCGAGCAACCCTGACCACAATACTACAAACCGTAAAGTAAACGGTAATGGTACAACTCAAGGCGGCAGCAGCAATAGCAGTAGTAACAGCGATAACAGCAATAACAACAATCAACAACAAGGTTCAAACAACAGAACTCAAAACTTTGGTAATAATAACCAACAACAAGGACAAGGCAATAATCAACAAGGCAACAACAACCAGCAAGGCGATAATCAAAATGGCAACGCATTATCAAGATTCTTTAATCTTCATGCCATTTTCAATAATAAAGCTTCATAAATAATAAAAGTGCAGTGACTCAAATTTCTGAGCACTGCACTTTTTCTTTATATATAGAATCTAAAAAGACATGTTTGATTTTCTGATTCAAACATGTCTTTTAATAATTTTAATTATTAGCGTTTTTGATGTGCTTGTCTTGCTTTATATGCCGCATTCATTTTAATTAGTTCGCTAATGAGTGTTTTCATTTGACGATAACCCATAAAATGATGTTTACGCTGATGGATATAATCAAAACGTTCTTGGAAATTAATCGGCACAATAGGATAACTCTCTATCTTTTCGTAATCAATAGTATCAACATGATTAATCTGACAAAAATATTGTTCAATTAAAGTTAAATATTGATCTAGTAAAGCCTTCCCTTGTTCAGATGTTAATTGTTTCTTTTTCGCGAAGACATCGATTTGTTCTTCTAAAGCTTCGAAATCAGATTTTGTAATCAAAGTATCACCTCTTACGCTTTAGCTTCTTTTCTTAGTTTTTCACGATAACGTTTCTGTCCTTCTCTACAATCATCGAATAATGGACAAATATCACATTTAGGTGCACGAGCTAAGCAATGATAACGCCCAAAGAAGATAAGTTGATGATGACTTTGGTTCCATCTATCTTTTGGGATGATAGAACAAAGACGCTCTTCTACTTCTTTAACACTATCTTTCCATCGGTTGATACCTAATCTTTTAGAAACACGTTCTACGTGCGTATCTACCGCGAGTGCTGGGACACCGAAAGCTACACTTAATACAACATTAGCAGTCTTCCTACCAACACCTGCAAGACTTTCTAAATCTGTACGATTATTCGGTATCTTTCCATCAAATTTATCAATCAGTGAACGACATAACTTTTGAATATTTTTAGCTTTATTGCGATACAAACCAATTGAGCGAATATCTTGTTCCAGTTCTTCTAAACTGACATCCAAGTAATCTTGTGGTGTTTTATATTTTTTAAACAGTTCACGTGTAACTTTATTGACTAAAACATCTGTACATTGTGCTGATAATAACACCGCAATCGTTAATTCGAAAGGATTATCATGTTTAAGTTCACATTCTGCATCTGGAAACATTTCGTCAATAACATCTATCATACTTAATGCTTTTTTCTTACTTAACAATTATGATTCCTCCTGATTCAACCAGTCAAATTTCGGAATGCTTTTGACTGTATGTTTCATTTGCGGTGTGTGGTATTGACTGCTGATTTTTTTAGAGTCCTCTACTGTTTTGACGTTGTTTTTCTTCCAATTCAATAGAATTCTGTCAATGTATTTAAAACTCATTTTTTCTTGACTCAATGCTTCATTCACCGCAGCTTGAATCACTGAAATATCGTGGTGATCTACGTCAATCCATTGATTTAATGTATCAATTTCAATTGGTGACAAAGGACGGCCGAATGCACTTTCAATCATTCTGAATAATGACTTGAAGGCTTCTTGGTTATTCAGTTCACGCTGTTGTGTTTCTTGAGATTTCAAAACTTTACTGAAGGCTTGATAAAAGCCATCTAGATTCATAAATTCTGCAAAGCGTCCTTCTTCATCTTTTTGTACTGTTAAATCTAATAAATCCAATTGAATCAAACGTTGGATGACGCCTGTCACTTCACGTTCTTTCATTGTTGTACCTTTACTAAGATATGAAATGGAAGGCTGCTTATTAGAATGCTCATATTCATAAATCAATTTCAGTAAGATGATTAAATCACTTTCTGTTAAACCCATTTCAACATAATGATCGAGTAATTCTCTTCTAATTACAACTGGACGTTTCCTAAGTAATTCTATATCCAAAGTGACCCCCCTTTATATATTTTACCTATTGAAATGGTCCAGTCATCGTTTACACACATGACTGGACCCATTTATTTTTCATTCAATTCATAGAATTTTTATGGATATAAACGGTTTAATAAACGTGGGAATGGTGCTGTTTCTCTGACGTGTTCTACACCAGAAATCCATGCCACTGTTCTTTCTAAACCAAGACCGAAGCCGCTGTGAGGTACTGAACCGTAACGACGTAAGTCTAAATAGTACTCATAACTTTCTTTATCTAAACCATGTTCTTCAATGCGAGATTCTAATAATTCTAAGTCATTAATACGCTCAGAACCACCGATAATTTCGCCATAACCTTCAGGAGCAATTAAGTCAGCACATAAGACTGTGTCTTCATTGTCTGGATTTGGTTGCATATAGAATGGTTTAATTTTTGTAGGATAATTTGTGATAAATACTGGTAAATCATAATGGTTAGCGATGGCTGTTTCATGCGGTGCACCAAAGTCTTCGCCCCATTCAATATCATCAAAACCTTCTTCTTTTAAGAAGTCAATCGCATCATCATATGTGATACGTGGGAATGGTGTTTTAACTTTCTCAAGTTTAGAAGTGTCTCTATCTAAAATTTTAAGTTCTAATGCGCAATTTTTAAGTACAGATTGAACCACGTGAGCCACGTATTGTTCTTGTGCTTCTAAACTGTCATCGTGGTTATAGAACGCCATTTCGCCTTCAATCATCCAGAACTCGATTAAATGACGGCGTGTTTTAGATTTCTCGGCACGGAAAGTTGGACCGAATGAGAATACTTTACCATACGCCATAGCAGCTGCTTCTAAGTAAAGCTGACCACTTTGTGATAAGAAAGCATCTTCATCGAAATATTTAGTATGGAAGAGTTCACTTGTACCTTCTGGCGCACTTGCTGTTAAAATTGGCGGATCAATTTTAACGTATCCATTATCATGGAAGAATTCGTAAGTTGCACGGATAATTTCGTTACGGATTTTCATAACTGCATGTTGTTTTTTAGAACGTAACCATAAATGACGGTGATCCATTAAGAATTCTGTACCATGATTTTTTGGTGTAATTGGATAATCATGTGCTTCATGAATAACGTCGATAGATTTAACTTGCATTTCATAACCTAAATCAGAACGATTGTCTTCAGTAATTGTACCTGTAATGTACATTGATGATTCTTGATTTAAGTTTTTAGCTGTAGCGAATGTGTCTTCATCTACTTCAGATTTCACTACGACACCTTGCATGAATCCAGTTCCGTCACGTAATTGCAAGAATGCAATTTTACCGCTAGAACGTTTGTTTTGAAGCCAAGCGCCAATTGTGACTTCTTGACCAATGTAGTTCTTTGCTTCTTTGATTGTAGTCTTCATTATTCAAACTCCTATACTTCTTTTTGACATTTATTAGAGAATTAATGAGTGCTCGAAAGTTCAAATTCCATCAAATTACTTTGAGCATTTTATTAACTGTTAACCCGTATACATTTTATCAAATAAATGCGTTTTCTTCTAGTTGATAAACTCTATTGTGCGGTTAATCGCTTTAAAATTTTACTGAATTTTTGCAGATTGCCGATTTGCTGATTAAATGCTTTCAACGTATGCATAAAGAAGTGTTGATAGTTACTTTTGATTAAACGATCATCGAATGAAACAATGATGCCTTTATCATTCTCGTTACGAATTAAACGGCCTAATCCTTGTCTGAATCGAATGACTGCATCAGGCAGTACATAGTCTTTAAACGTTGATACAAATTCTGAATCCATTAACCAATATTTTGTATTGTTTTGATTCATAAACGGCAATTTAGCAATCATGACACATTTAATTCCATCACCTTGGAAGTCGAAACCTTCAAAGAATGTTCCTGTTCCTAATAAGATAGCTTTATCAAAGCTGTTGAATTGTTGAGCGATTTTATAGTTTTGACTGTTATTTTGCTGAGATAAAATAATATAATCATCAAAATTAGGTAAATCATTCAGTAATTCTTGGACATGGTACATCATTTTATAGCTGGTAAAGAGTACTAAGCATTTAGATTCGGTCATATTTACATATTCAGTAATATAGCTGACTATCGCGTGTTCATACTTCTCTACTTCACGATAATTATAAGGTTCTACATCATTTGGTATAAATATAGTGGCTTTATTATGATTTTCAACCACGTCATCTATGATGTACGTATTGAATTCAGCATCTTGATTAAACCACTTTTTATACGCTTCAAATGAACCATTAAATGTTAATGTACCTGAAATAAAGGTCAAGGCATTAAATTTATCTAAGATTTGATGAGAAAGAATATCTTTCACTTTATAATCTTTAACATAAATAGTGATTGTAGATTTCTGTTCTAAGTTTTTAATAGATAAAAAGCATGTGTGATCAGCTTTTAAGCTTTGTTCAATCGCACGGAAGTGATCATTGATATACAGTAAATGTTTACGAATCGATTTGATTGTTTTATGACTCATACCATTAAAGTATTCTAAAGTTAAATTCAACTTATGAATAATTTCATGAATGTCTTTTAAAATAGGTGCTTTATCAAACTGATTTACAAAGTGTATCTTATGATTATCATCATCATGAATCGTTGACTCATGGATAATATCAAAAATAGTTGTAAATAATTGTTCATTTAATTCGTGAATGTCATTTACTGCTGTTTTTAATCCGAAAACATCTATTGGCGGAATATCAAGTCTTTCTAATATACGTTTTTGTTCAAGCCGATCTACTGCTTTTAATAACTTTTCATTCTCTGTTTTACCAATTAAACCCAGTTGATATTTGATATCTGAATAACTGAGTTCATTTGTGACTTGGTCTAAGGCATAATCTGGTAAGCGATGTGCTTCGTCAATAATACAGTCTTCAAATAATTGATAGATACTGTTTTCTTGTGAAGCATGAATTAAATGTGCATGGTTTGTAATACCGATTTGGATATTTTGAGCATTCCGCTTTAAGAAATTATAGTAATGAATATCGTGGCGGACGGGCACATAAGTTTCTGCTTTTTGTTCTAAATACATTTTTTGTCCGCCCTTAAGATTCAACTCTTGAATATCCCCTGTTTCTGTATGGGTAATCCAAATTAACAACTGCATTTTAAGTAAAGTTACATCATAGTTCTGCGTCTCATCTTTTAGAATTTGACTAATCAGTCCTAAAGAAATATATTCGCGTTTACTTTTGATAATCGCCGCATTGATACGATAGCCAAGCACTTTTTCTAAAGTTGGTATTTCATGTTCTAACAATTGATTTTGCAACAACTTCGTATTCGTAGAAATCATCACATGCTGTTTTGTTTCAATATTATACATAAGCGCTGCAATTAAATACGCGATAGATTTACCAGAACCTAAAGGTGCTTCAATCAATGCTTTATCATTATGCATGAGTTGATCTAGGATAATTTCTGTTAAATAAAGCTGTTTTGGTCGATATGTGAATCCTAAAGCATCGATAACCTTCTTATAAAAATCTTCTGTTGATCCTTCAAAGTCAATAGAAGGTGCTTTGAAATCGACTTGTTTTCTATAGATAATTTGTTCAAATTGTGCGTATTGTTGATCTAATGGTTGATTACCGTGATGACGAACCATTTCAAATAGAACATCATGTAGTTGATATTTTAAATCTTTACTTAAATAATAGAGTTGTTTTAATGTATCCGTAGGCAATGCATTCAATACATTGAAAGCTTTAATCATGAGTTTAGCAGTAGTAGCTGCATCTTCATCTGCACGATGGGCATTATTCAATGGAATATTATGGTTTTCTGCTAATTCGCTGAGTTGATAACTTTTATCTGTCGGAAATGCAATTTTAAATAATTCTACAGTATCAATAGTTTTTCTTGGATGGTAAGTAATATTACATTTTCTAAATGCATTTTTTAAAAAGTTTAAATCAAAAGAGACATTATGTGCGACAAACACACAATCCTTCAATACTTCATATACTTCATCTGCTATTTCATGAAAGTATGGCGCTTGTGTCAACATAGCGTCTTCGATGGACGTGAGTGCCTGGATGAAAGGCGGAATTTCTAAGTCTGTCTTTATTAAAGAGTGGTATGAACCGACAATTTCATAATTACGTACAAATGTAATACCGATTTGGATAATCTCATCATAATCCTTTTGGTTACCTGTCGTTTCTAAATCTACCACTGCATAAGTGGTTTGACTCACATGATCGCCTCCTTTCTATAAATCTATATCTGCACTCATCAAACGATGGTTTGTACCTTCTTCATCTTCAACTAATAAAAATCCATCTTTATCAATATCTATAGCTTGACCACTAAATTGTTCGTCATTTTCTGTGAACTTCAAAGTTCTATGCCAGATATTAGAATGTGTTCTATATTCATCTCTGATAGATTCAAAAGGTACAGTTAAAAATTGGATATAACGTTTCTTCATATTCTTCAATAATGTATCTAAAAAAGCATAGCGATCTATTTTTTGATCTGCATGTTCAAAAATACTTGTTGCACGATGTGCAATGTCTTCTGGAAATTCATCCACATGTTGGTTCATATTGATTCCGATACCACAGATAACAGCTTCTATACCATCGCTGTTTGCGGACATTTCTGTTAAGAATCCACACACCTTTTTCGAACCGATATAAATATCATTTGGCCATTTAATTTCAACCTTATCTTTAGAAAATGGTTGAATAGATTCTCGAATTGCTAAGGCCATAAATAGATTAAATGTAGTGATTAACGAAAAAGGTACTTTAGGACGAAATACTGCACTCATCCATAGACCTTTCCCTTTTGCGGAATCCCAAAAACGATTGAAGCGGCCACGACCTTTGGTTTGTTCATTGCTTAGTACTAACATCGCATTTTGATGGCCAACCATTTTTTGTTTTGCAGCAAGTTGTGTCGAGTCAATCGTATCATAAACATAGACATCATCGAAAAAGCCTTGTGTATATACAATTTGTTCTACGATACCAGGATACCAAGTATCTGCAAGTTGTTCTAATTGATGGCCTCTATGATTGACAGAATGAATGACACATCCTTCTGCTTTTAACTGATCAATAATTTTCTTTACTGCAGTTCTGGAAATTTGTAATTGTTCTGCTATCATTTGACCAGATATATACTCTGGTTGATTGTCGTATAATATTTTAACGACATCTTGACTATATTTAGACATTTGCTTTCACCCATTTTATAATTTCACTTTGTTCATTTTGCAACTCATGATTGATAATGGTACATTCTATTTTTCTAAGCACGTCTTTTAACCACGGGCCGCCTTTTCGATTTAATGTTTCTAATATGATTTTACCATTGATAGCGATGTCACTTCTTTTGGAAATCACTAAATCATTGTAAACCGTTTTAATTGATTCTTGATTCATTATTAAAGGATTTCCTAAAGAAATCTGATTTTCATTTAATGTTTCATGCATCGACAATATATAAGATAATACAGGCAAGCTATAGTCGTAAACTAAAAGACGTAATGCTTTTTTATCTGAAAGTGTTTCAAGTTTTTCAAACACAGTACAGTACATTTTAACTTTCTTTTTCATTTCATTACTTATTTTCAATTCCGCTAATGCACCATTAACTTCAGGTTGTTTATACATCATCACAGCAAGCATTAATTCTAATGAAATCGGTTCGCAAATAGAAATTTGAGACATCTTGTAATTTTTGAAAAATGGTACATAATCAAAGAAATTCAACTCAAGTAATAACGGATAAACATGTGCTACATCTTTACCAGCTAGTAACTTGGTTAATTCAACAATAATTCTTTCGATGGATAAATACGCGGTATCAGCCATACGATGTTTCATTGCTTTGAAAGTGTCAGTTTCTATTTCAAATCCTAATTGTGATTTAAAACGTAAACCTCGCAGAATACGTAAAGCATCTTCTGTAAATCGCTCTTCTGCAGGCCCTACTGTGACAATCCGCTTTTGTTTAATATCTTCATATCCTCCGAAGTAATCTCTAATTGTAAAATCAGTATCCATCGCAATCGCATTCATCGTAAAGTCTCTTCGCTCTACATCCTTGTATAAATCACGTACAAAGAATACCTCATCAGGTCGTCTATGATCTTTATATTCACCTTCAGCACGATACGTTGTGACTTCATAATTTTCATTTTGATAAACGACATTGATTGTTCCATGTTCTTTCCCTATAGGAATTGTATGCTCAAATATCGCTTCAATTTCTTCAGGTGCAGCACTGGTAGTTATATCAATATCATGGATTGGACGATCCATTAAATAATCACGGACAGAGCCTCCTATAAAATAGGCTTCAAATCCATTATCTTGTATTTGATTTAAAATAGGTGCAGCTTTTAAAAATAAGTCTTTGTTCATGATTTTCCTTCTAACATTTGGTTGTAGTAATATTCATATTGATCTGCGATTAACTCAGAATTGAAGCGTTCTGTTACGTCTTTCAGCATTTGTTCACGAATACGTTGATACAGCGCATCATTCGTTAGTAATTCAATCGCATACTCACTTGCTTTATCGCTGTCTCCAATATCTACAATAAAGCCAGTTTCTTCATGTTTAATCACTTCTTTAATACCGCCAGCTGTTGAACCGATAGGTACAACACCTGTTTTCATTGCTTCTAGTAATGTTAAACCAAAACTTTCCTTTTCACTTAACAAGAGTACTAAATCAGACATTTGATAAAATTGGTTCACAAACTCTTGTTTTCCTAAAAACATCACATCGTCTTCTATGTTTAATTCACGTACTAACCGTTTCATTTCCATTAATTCTGGACCATCACCAAGTAAAAGTAACTTAGATGGTATTTGATCATGTACTTTTTTGAATGTCTCGATAATCGTATCAATTCGTTTTACCTGTCTAAAGTTTGAAACGTGAATTAATACTTTCTCATCTGGTTTTATGCCATAGACTTTTTTCAACGCATCGTTACGTTTTGTCGGAAAATCAATTTCTCTGACAAAGTTATAAATCGGTATAATTTCTTTATCAGTACCGATGATTTCTTGTGTTTGATGTGCTAATGATTTACTTACACTTGTTACAACATCGCTGTTTTCAATTCCAAACTTAATCGCATCTTTAAGAGAATGATCAAAACCAAGAACAGTAATATCCGTACCGTGTAAGGTTGTCATAATTTTAACGTCTTTGCCTGACATTTGACGTCCTAATATGCCGCAAATCGCATGAGGTACAGCATAGTGCATATGTAGAATATCTAAATCATATTCACGAATAACTGATGCGATTTTAGTGCTTAAACTGATATCATAAGGTGGATATTGAAACACTGCATATTGATTGACTTCAACTTGGTGGAAAGTAATATTTGGAAGTGGTTTTCTAATGCGAAACGGTAAGTTTGAAGTGATAAAGTGGACATCATGTCCTCTTTCAGCAAGAGTTATCCCAAGTTCAGTAGCAATAATACCTGAACCTCCCATAGAAGGATAACATGTAATTCCTATCTTCATTTCAAACCGACTCTCCTTTATCTCTCTATCTAATTTTATTTACGTTCAAAACGATTTTTATCTCGTGTATTAAATTTGTGCATTGTTTCATCGAAACTTTCAGTCATATCGATGTCTAGTGAGTTTGCTATACATAATAAGACGAACAAGTTGTCACCAAGTTCGGCTTTAATTGTATTTTCTTCTTCAGTGTCTTTCTTTTTCTTTTCTCCATACACATGATTGATTTCTCTAGCAAGTTCCCCGACTTCTTCTGTTAAACGTGCTAAATTAGCAAGGGGTGAGAAATATCCTGCTTTAAATTGGCCGATGTATGCATCGACTTCTTTTTGCATTTCTGACATTGTTTTCATGCATTTCATCTCCTTACATCTTATCTCCTAGTATATCTTATATTTTTTTATTATGCATTTTAAGTGCAATCACAAGCTAAATAAAAAAACCTTGCTGCGAGAGCAAGGTTTCAACACTTTATTGAATTAATCGCTTGAGCGTGCAATTAAGATAAATCTTAATAATTCAGCAACTGCAACTGCTGTAGATGCTACATATGTCATAGCTGCGGCACTCAATACTTTGCGTGCATGTTTATATTCTTTGTCATTAACGATATGCAATGATTTGATATTATTCATCGCACGTTTACTCGCATCAAATTCTACCGGTAATGTGATGATTGAGAATAACACTGCAAATGCCATTAAGAAAATCCCAATCCATAACGCTGTAGAACCGATTGCCATTTGCATCGACGTTAATACGATACCTGCCATAATTAAAATGTATGACAAGCTGCTGCCGATATTTGCTAATGGGAACAATGCGTGTCTGAATCTCAAGTAGAAATAACCTTGAGCGTCTTGAATCGCATGCCCTACTTCGTGTGCTGCAATCGCTGTTGCCGCAACACTTGGACGATTGTAGTTCGCAGGAGATAAACGAATTACTTTTTTAGTCGGGTCATAGTGGTCTGATAGGAAACCTTGACCTTCTAGTACTTCAACATCATTGATACCATTGGCGTGTAAAATTTCTTCAGCCACTTCTCGTCCAGTTTTACCACTTGTCGATCTGACTTGTGAATATTTTTCGTAATTAGATTTAACTTTATGTTGTGCCCAAAGCGGCAAAATCATTAATATTGCAAAATAAATTATCATACTTACTAAAGACAAAATGCTCACTCCTTTATAACATTATTTTACTGAGAACGTAAACTTTGGTCAATTAATTTGCGCTGTAACAACGGTTTTAAATAAAAGTACAAAATAATGCATAGCATACTTAATATAAACGCAATATAAGCAACCAGTTCTAAATGTGTATCGATAAATGGATAATATGGAAACTGCATAAAGACGTAGTCTATTAAATCATTATGGAATATCCAAATGATCGCAATGATGCCTGCACCTAAAGTAATTTTGAAACGTGGATAAAATAGTATAGCTTCAAACGCCATAATGCCATGAGAGATTAATAACATCATACCGCTGATTGTAATTTCATCGTATTGATAAAATAAAATCAAATTCATAATTACTGCCCACACACCATATTTGATTAAGGTCATAAACGCTAACGCTTCTATGATGCTGCTTTGTTTATTTAAGAGCAGTAGTAATATCGCAATACACAAAAAGAGTGAAGCTGTCGGACTATCTGGAATGAATATCCAATAATACCATGCAGCTTCCTTTAACTGGCTTCCATACCATATGTAACCGTAAACTGTACCTAATATATTACAAATTAAAACTAATAAAAGAAATGGGCGTGCATATAACGCCCATCTCCACCACTGTAAGATACTCATCGCCTTCATTCCTTTGTTGGGAAGTTATAAGATTTTGCTTTAATCGTGTTTAATAAGTGAGACAGTCGATAGAAATATTCAGGATCATTGATTTGTAAACTTAAATCTATCGTGTTTTGCAGACGGTGAATCAATGATATTTCTGCTTGTGGCGTAGTAGTAACCGCATGCAGATCGCTTAAATGAGATGTGTATTCTGGTGAGGTTAATAATTGTGCTAATAAAACTTCATCGATACGGACATCTCTTTTAGGAATGTGAATTTTTATATCGAACATAGGCTTTTCGTAAGCGATAAGGCGAAAAATCTCATTGGTATTATGATATTGCTTACGATTAAGTGTAAGCTTGATTCCTATGCTTAATGTGTCATTAACCGCTAATTCTAGTGTATTGCGGTGTGGTAACGGTTCATCTACAAAATATACACTTTCTAAACGTTGAATGTCAGACTTGATGAGATTCAATACCCATACGCTGATTCTTGATTTGAACTCATATTGAAAGAGTAAATAATCAATCAAGTTTTTCTTCTGCAGATTTAAACTTTCATAATCTTTCATTAAAATTCACCAACACCTTAATCGTATTGCAGTCGTTCAGCTTCTTGTTGCCATTCATCATTATTCGGATCAAGTTCTAATAATTTCGGTAATAGTAATTTAGCTTGTTCAATTTGTCCTGTTTCAATTAAGAAGAAATAATAATCTCCTAAGTAATCAGGGTTGTTTTCAAACGTAGGATAAGCTAAATCAAAGAAGTGTTGCGCCTCTTTATCGCGTTCTTCAGCGCCTAAGGCATAAGCTAAGTTCCACATAAAGCGAGGGTCTAAATCATCCTCACTTGCATACTGCAAGAGTCTAATAATCGATTCATTATCTTCTTTAGTTCGATAATAACTGCTGAGTTCAATTAATGGCTCTTGGTATGCATTGTCTACTTCTAATGCATTAAGTAAGAGTTTAACCCCTTTTTCAGCATCGCCTTGATCTAATTCAAGTTTCCCTGTTGATAGCATTAACTCCTTGTAAAAGGCATTAAGACGTAATCCTTCATGTCCAACTTCAATGGCTGAGTTATAATCTCTTTGCTGTAAGTAAAGCTGTTGTAAATAATAATAACCTTGAATATAATCAGGATCTTTTTCCATCAACGTGCTCATGATTTTAATAGCCTCTTGGACTAATTCATTTTTCTCATATGCAAGTGCTTTTTTCATATAATCTTCCGGTGTCATATCCTGTTCATGAATATCATCATACAGTTTAATCGCATCATCGTAATTACCGCTTTGTAAGGCGCTATCAGCAAGACGTGCATACAAATTGACACCATTGACCATGTATTCTCCAGTTTCTAAAACAGTTTCGTATTCTGCTGATGCACGTAGATATTGTCCATCGAAGTACATTAATTCAGCAAGTGCGAAATGTAAGACAGGATCATTTGGCTCCAACTCGATTGCTTCTTGAACTTTATCAATCGCAACTTCCAGCATATTAATCTGTTGATATAAATCTGCTTCTAACATTAAACGCTCAGTAGTTAAATCTGCTTGGCTTAAATATTCTAAAGCTTCATCAGTTTTGTCCTCTGAAATCAATCCATCAATAAAATAAATTAATAGTTCAGGTTCGTTCGGATATTTATTGTATAAAGCTCTGAATACTTCTAATCCTTGAGGTGTTAAACCATAGTTGTAAAGTGTTTCACCTAACATGAATAATGTATCATCGTCAGCTGTTGAAATAGCTTGTTCAACTCTGCTGTCTAGGTTATCTATTTTTTGCAGATGAATATCATCAATTAATTTTTGTGTATCTTCCATACTTTCATATTATCCTTTCTGTGCTATTGATTTAAGTAAAGGCAAGAATTCTGGGAATGAAGTGTTCACTGAATCGAATCGTTTAATGTGAAGCGGTTCTTCACCAAGTAAAGATGCGATGGCCAAGGTCATACCAATGCGGTGATCGGTATACGAACTTACCTCTGCTGCATGTTCGAATGTAGATGGATGAATCACAAAGCCATCGTTAGTTGGATGAACTTCAAAGCCAAGTAGACCCAGTTCGTCTGAAGTTGTTTCAATGCGATTGGTTTCTTTGAATTTTAATTCTTCCGCATCTTTAATGACACTTGAACCTTGTGCTTGTGTACATAATAAAGCAATGATTGGAATTTCATCAATGGCGCGTGTAATTAATTCACCTGACATATCAATTGGTTTTAAGCCTGGTGTGTATTGAATGCGGAGAGAAGCGGTTGGTTCTGCACCCTCATTGACATTGAAAATTTCAATGTTCGCATTCATTTTCTGTACTACATCTATAATACCAGAACGTGTCTCATTCATTCCGACATTATGAATCGTAATATCACTATCAGGTGTAATTAATGCAGCGACAATAAAGAATGCAGCTGATGAAATATCACCAGGCACTTTGAAATCTCTTGCTTGAATAGACTTAATCGCACGTGGTGTTGTTTCAATTTTCATCCCTTCAGTTTTAATAGGTATTTGATAGTGCGCAAACATAGTCTCTGTATGATTGCGTGTAATACCAATCTCTTTGATTACAGAAGGCTCATCTGAAAACAAGCTCGCAAAAAGAATTGCACTTTTAACTTGTGCACTTGCTACAGGCATTTTATAGTCGATACCTTTTATGTGACCTTTACTGATAATTAATGGTGTGTAATTGCCATCTATACCGCGAATAGCGGCTCCCATTTCAGTTAAAGGATCAATCACTCTATTCATAGGTCGTTTACCGATAGATTCATCGCCAGATAAAACAGATTCAATTCCTAACCCACTAAGTAATCCAGCCATGATACGTGTTGTAGTACCTGAATTACCAGTATATAAAGTTTGATGTGGCGTAACGAAGTTTTGATAACCTGGAGAATTTACAACTACTTTATCATTTTCAACTTTAAATTCAACACCAAGTTGGCGGAATATTTGAATTGTACGTAAGCAATCTTCAGCCAACAAAGGTTTATAAATGGTAGATTGTCCTTCTGCTAATGAACTTAACATAATTGCTCGGTGTGTCATAGATTTATCGCCAGGTACTTCTATTTCACCGCGTAAAGGACCTTGAACATTAATTTCTTCAGTTTTACTCATTGGTTTCACTCACTTTAACAAGTTTTGTAGTTGTTCAAATGCGGTTTTGAGCACAGTATTATCAACATGTGTCACCACAGGTTTGCCGATTTCTGACAAGAGCACCATCTGAACGCCGTCTTGATAATTTTTCTTATCTTTCAACATTAAATTTAATAAAGGTTGGAACTCAGGGTTCAAGACTACATCAAGAGGATAATCTAATTTCTGCATGTAATCAACAAAATGTTGAACATTATAATTTGTGTCTAAAACAAGATTAGAAACGATAAATTGATAAATAATCCCAATCATCACTGCATGACCATGTGGTATTTTCTCATGATATTCAATCGCGTGTCCAAAGGTATGACCAAGATTCAAGAATTTTCGTTTGCCTTGTTCGTGTTCATCAGCAACCACGATATTCAATTTTGTTTCAATTCCTTTAAGTAAGAAATCATCTAACTGATCAAGTTCTGACAAAGCAGTTTTATTTGGATAAGCTTCCTCGATTTCTTTTAATGCACTTTCTCCATTTAACAATGCATGCTTATATACCTCAGCGTAACCACTGCTGATTTCAACATAAGGGAGTGATGTTAAAAAGTCTAAATCATAAATAACAGCTTTAGGTCGATGGAAAGCACCTACTAAGTTTTTGCCTTGAGGCGTATTTATCCCCACTTTACCCCCAACGCTTGAGTCATGTGCGAGAATTGTTGTTGGTACTTGAATGAAGTCAACACCACGTAATAAGGTTGCAGCTACAAATCCAGCAAAGTCACCTACTACACCGCCACCAATTGCGACAATACATGTGTTTCGTGTAATACCAGTTTCTAGAAGTTGTTCAAGAACAGACTCATAAACAGAAAAGGATTTTGTTTGTTCGTTGCCCTCTACTGAAATAATATGAGAGATTTGTTCAGAATCAACTGCTAAGGTTGCTTGCTCAATTTTAGCTGGATGGAAATTTGCTACAGTTTTATCAACAATAAAAGCCACATCTCTATATTTTGATAAAAAAGTCTTTAAATGCGTTATTGCGTCATGTTGAATAATAATTGGATAGTTATTGTCTTGATAGGTTGTCATCAGTTGCATTTTAATCACCTTTGATTTTAAAATTCAATGTTGCGTTGTCTGCGTTCTTCTACTTGTTCTTGAAGTTGTTCCATATAATTAGATTGGAATTCTTCTAATAATGCTTTTGTAATCTCGAATGCTACTGCATGTTCGCAAACAATACTTGCCGCTGGTACAGCACAGCTGTCTGAACGTTCAATCGTAGCTTTAAACGGTTCTTTTGTTTCAATATCTACTGAAGCTAATGGCTTGTATAGCGTTGGGATTGGTTTCATTACACCATTAACCACAATTGGCATACCATTACTCATACCGCCTTCTAAACCGCCTAAATGGTTAGAAGCACGCGTATATCCCGTCTCTTCGTTATAAAGTATTGGATCTTGGATTTGACTGCCTGGTTTTTCAGCTGCTTTAAATCCCTCGCCAAAGCTCACACCTTTAAAGGCGTTAATACCGACTACGCCTTGAGCGATTCTGCCATCTAATTTGCGATCATAGTGTACATAACTGCCTACTCCGACTGGCATATGATCAACAATCACTTGTACGACACCACCGAGTGAATCGCCATCTTTTTTAGCTTGATCAATTTTATCTCTGATTGCTTGTGCTTTATCTTCATTGATGACACGAACATCATTGCTATCCTCGTGTGATTTAATCGTTTCTAAATCATACTCAGCGTCATCTTTGATACCGCCTATTTCAACCACACGGCTATATATATCAATACCTAATTGTTTTAATAAAATTTTACATAAAGCACCCACAGCTACTCGAGCGGCAGTTTCTCTCGCTGATGAACGTTCTAAGACGTTTCTTAAATCACGATGATTGTATTTAATACCACCTACAAGATCTGCATGACCAGGTCTTGGTTTAGAAATTTTACGTTTCATTTTTTCTTGTTCTTCTTCAGAAATAGGAGCAACACCCATAATATTTCTCCAATGCGTAAAGTCGTCGTTTGTTACTACAAAAGTAATCGGGCTACCTAATGTATAACCATTACGTACACCAGAAACAATCTCTACTGCATCTTTTTCAATTTTCATTCGACGACCACGGCCATAACCGCCTTGGCGTTTAAACATTTCTACGTTGATATCCTCAGCTGTTACAGCTAAATTAGCCGGAACGCCCTCAACAATTACAGTCAATTGCGGTCCGTGGGATTCTCCAGAAGTTAAAAATCTCATTATGCAATCACTCCATTTCAAATTAGTAATAATAAGTATACCTACTATCATAGCACACGTGAAATATGGACAGAAACAATTAAAATGATTTAATTGTATAATTTTTCTGACTATTCACGAAGATAAAAATAAAACCAGACTGAATGAGTAATTCAATCTGGTTTACATTGGATAAAATGAATTTAATTTGTATACTCTATATTATTATTCGTATAACCATTCTTCATTGTTGGCTGTGTAAACACTTAGTTCATTAGGTTCGAACCATAAGCTGATTTCTCTTTTCGCAGATTCTACTGAATCTGAACCATGAATTACGTTTCTGCCTACAGTTAAGCCTAGGTCACCTCTGATAGTACCTGGTGCTGCTTCAGTTGGATTTGTTTTACCAATCATATTTCTTGTTACTTCTACTACATTTTCACCTTCTACCACCATCGCAAATACGGGTGCTGAAGTGATAAATGAAACAAGACCTTCGTAGAATGGTTTATCAGCATGTTCACCATAATGTGTTTCTGCTAATTCTTTGGAAACAGTCATAAATTTACCGCCAACGAGTTTTAATCCTTTTTTCTCTAAACGAGTGATGATTTCTCCAACGATTTTGCGTTGAACACCATCTGGTTTAATCATTAGAAAAGTTCTTTCCATTTCGCAAATCCTCCTGAAAATAGATGTGTATTTTTATGAATCTAAATAAATACATTTTTAGTTTAACAGTTTATTTAAGCGCTTTCAATATATAGCGATTGTTTTTTATACATTTCTAGATTCCATACGGTTAATTAGTTTTTTAAACCAAGTTGTTGCTGCGTTTTCTTCTAATTCATTTAACAAACGAATTGCTTTTTGTAAATAATGACGACTCACTTGTTTTGATTGCTCAATACTTTCAGACTGTCTGATATAATCCACGCAATAAGCAAAGTCTTCTTTTGGACTATTTGGTTGTAGCATATCAATTTTTTGTTTAAAAGATGGATTCTTTCTGATTTCTAACAATACAGGCAATGTAATATGACCATTCATTAAGTCACTGCCAACAGGTTTACCTAATTGTTTCTCAGTACTTGTGAAGTCTAGAATATCATCAACAATTTGAAAACTCATTCCGATATAATGCCCAATTCTTTTTAATTTATTAGCAGTTTTAGCATCTGCATGTGCAGATAACGCACCTAGTTCTGTTGCTAATTGAATTAACAAAGCTGTTTTTCGATTAATTCGACGTAAATAATTAGTAACAGGTTGATTCGTATTGAATTGATCTTGGAACTGGAAAAGTTCCCCACGACATACATCTACAATAGCATGAGATAAAATCGTATGTATTCTTTTGTCTTCAATTGATGAAATATGTTTTAAAGCTAACGCTAATAAGTAATTCCCTGTTAATATCGCTGTATCTTGATCCCATTTTTTAGTAATAGTTAAACGACCTCTGCGTTTATCACTTTTATCAATCACATCATCATGAACCAAAGTTGCCATGTGAATCAGTTCTAATGAAACAGCAATTTTATACGTTTCTTTGTTTCTTGGCGAATCCCCATATTCACTGCTTAAAATAACAAAAGACGGGCGCACACGTTTACCACCTGATAAGAGTAAATGGTGTGCCGCCTCTTCTAATACAATATTATTACTTTTTATTGTGTTTTTAAGTTGTCTTTCAATTTTCTTAACTTCTCTATTAATGTTCAGCTTATCCACATTAATCACCTTTTGCTGTTTCTTTTTCCTTTTCCTTATACCCTAAATGCATTGCGGCAACTCCGCCAGTAAAACTTTTAACTTCAATATCTCTGAAACCTGCTAATTGGAAAAGTGCTTTTAGTTCATCGCGATCTGGAAAATTGAAAGCTGACTGTTGAAGCCATTCATATTCTTCTTTAGATTTAGCGAAGAATTTACCGAAAATCGGCATTACAAATTTGAAGTATAATTGATAAAGTTGTTTGAAGACTGGAATTGTAGGCTGGCTTGTTTCTAAGCAGACCACCATACCGCCTGGTTTTAAAACACGATTCATTTCTTTAAGTGCAATGACATAATCAGGAATGTTTCTTAACCCGAAACCGATTGTTACATAATCAAATTCATTATCATCAAAAGGTAATTCCATAGCATCGCCTTGTACGAGTTGAATATTTGCCATGTTTTTAGTCTTTTCTTCTCCGACTTTCAACATATTTTCACTGAAATCTAAGCCGATAACTTCGCCTTTAGGGCCAACAGCCTTACTTAATGAAATTGTCCAGTCAGCTGTACCGCAACATACATCTAATGCTTTGCTGCCAGGTTTTACTTGCATGGTTTTCATAACGCGTTTACGCCATACTTTATGTTGTTCGAAGCTGATAATGTTATTTAATCGGTCATACTTAGTGGAAATGTTTTGAAAGACTTTATGAACTTTTTCTTTATCTGCTTTATTTTTAGCCATATATAATACCTCTACTTTATTTAATATTGCTGCGCAATTCGTCAAAAATAGCTTCGACTTCTGCTTCGTTATAATCTTTAAGGTACGACGGATGATGTTCTGAAGCATATTGAATCAGACTATCATTTGCTTTACTTAGTTCAGCGTTTGGATTGAAATGATGAATAGTAATTGCAGGGAAAATAGTTTCTATAAATTGAACTGCGTCTTTTATCTCGTTATGAGTGAGTGTTTTGTAATGCAAAGCAGTTTTTAATTCGTTTACTTTAATAATTGCATTGCTCATAGCTTCTAGATATTCTGAATCATTGATAGCTGCTGTCAACGTATAAAAATGCGCACTGATTAAATCCCCTATCAGAATTGCATTTTTAGAAAGATGACTACTCGTAATAGAATCAAGATGACTCATGGATGTGTCGATTGCGAGGCATGCTAATTTTGCTTCGGACAAAATATTTTGCGCATCAAGTACATGAGCCAATTGATGATTATACTGAATTGGTTCATGACTATGTATACCATTAAGCTTATGATCTATTTGGTTTTTTAATGTACTTAATGTTGAATCCATGTCTGCACCTCACGTTATTAATCATTAATCATCTTAACATTATATATAGAAAAATAAAATCACTTTTGTTCAACTGCTTGCAATATCTAGCAAATTCAGTCGTAAAAGTAATTCAAAGGATAAATATGTAATAAAAAGAAAAGCCCCGAAAAGGGCTTTTCTGTTAAGTATTGAATTCATTATTTAACTGCATCTTTTAAAGCTTTACCAGCTTTGAATGCTGGAACTTTGCTTGCTGGGATGTCGATTTCTTTACCAGTTTGCGGGTTGCGACCTTTACGGGCTGCACGTTCGCGAACTTCAAAGTTACCGAAACCAATCAATTGTACTTTTTCACCATTAGATAGTGAGTTTTGAATTGATTCGAATACAGCATCAACTGCTAAACCAGCTTCTTTTTTAGTTAATTCAGCTTGTTCTGCAACAGCATTAATTAAGTCTGTTTTATTCATTATGAGTCACCTCCCAAGGGTTTGCTAATGATAACTTAATATCATTATGCTATGACTTTAACACAACGACTCTTACTATCGCAATTATTTATAAGCATAAAACCGCGATTTATAAGGTTTTTTAGCCACCTATGTGTAAATATACAATAATAGTAAATTAATTTAATTTCTATTCTGACTTTTTGTCTCTATCCATTAATAATTTTAAACTTTTCTCTAATGGAACATTTTCAAACAATACGCCGTATAATGCGGATGTAATTGGCATATCAATGTTTTTTTCTTTAGCTAAATTATGAACAGATTCAGTAGTATAGAATCCTTCAGCAACCATGTTCATTTCTGAAAGTGCTTCATCCACTGTTTTACCTTGACCTATTTTATAGCCAAGCGTATAGTTTCTTGAATGTGTTGAAGTACATGTCACGATTAAGTCGCCAATACCGCCAAGACCTAAGAAAGTCATTGGATCAGCACCAAGTGCTTCTCCTAATCTGCTGATTTCAGCTAGCCCACGTGTCATCAATGCTGCTTTAGCATTATCACCGAACCCCATACCAGCGACAATACCACTTGCAACAGCAATGATATTCTTTAAAGCGCCCCCTAATTCAACACCAACTAAATCATTGTTCGTGTAGACACGTAAGTATTCATTCATAAATAAGTCCTGAGTTAATTTGCTGATTTCTGGATCTTTAGAAGATGCTGCAACAGTTGTTGGTTGTTGAATAACTACTTCTTCAGCATGGCTTGGTCCGGATAATACAGCGACACCGCCATTATGTTCTGGGGCAACAGAATCCTCAATCATTTCTGAAACACGTTCAAATGTTGAGTTTTCAATACCTTTTGCGACGTGAATAAATACTTTTTTCGATGTTAACTTCTCATCGATTTGTTTAACTACTTCTCTAATAGCTTTTGTTGGTAACGCAATCAGATACGTATCTGAAAAATTAACTGCTTCTTCTAAATCAGAAGTTGCTTTAATTGTTTCTTCTAATTTAGCTTCATTTAGATAGCGTGAATTTGTATGATAAGTATTGATTTCCTCAATGCTTTGTTTGTTTTTACCCCACATTAAGACTTCGTGACCGTTTTGTGCGAGAACATTCGCTAATGCTGTACCAAAACTGCCCATACCAAAAACGGCAACCTTACTCATATACTTCATCCTTTCAATACTAATTTCGTTTTCTTGGAATTATTTTGATTGGTGTTCCTTCGAAACCAAATGCATCTCGAATCTGATTTTCTAAGTAGCGTTTATATGAGAAGTGCATTAGTTCTTCATCATTTACAAATACCACAAAAGTCGGTGGTTCAATTGCAACTTGTGTTGCATAGAATACTTTCAATCGGCGACCTTTATCAGTCGGTGTTGGATTCATTGCGATAGCATCCGTAATCACTTCATTCAATGTTGAGCTTTGAACACGTTTTTTATGGTTTTCGCTCGCTTCATTGATTAATGGGAATAATGTACGTAGACGTTGTTTTTCTTTCGCAGAAACAAATGCGATAGGTGCATAGTCTAAGAATTGGAAGTTTTTACGCACTTCGTCTTCAAATTTCTTCATCGTTTTACTATCTTTTTCAAGAGTATCCCATTTGTTTACCACAATTACAATGGCTTTACCCTCCTCGTGTGCATAGCCTGCTACACGCTTGTCTTGTTCAATGATACCTTCCTCGGCATCCAAGACAACAAGTACTACATTAGAACGCTCTATAGCCTTTAATGCGCGTAATACAGAGTATTTCTCTGTTGATTCATATACTTTACCCTTTTTACGCATACCTGCAGTATCGATTAAGACGTAATCTTGTCCTTCATAAGAATATTCTGTGTCAATCGCATCGCGTGTTGTTCCGGCAATATTAGAAACAATGACACGATCTTCCCCAAGAATTGCATTGACTAGGCTGGATTTACCAACGTTCGGACGTCCGATTAATGATAATCTGATAGTGTCTTCATCATAAAGATCGTCGCTTTCATCTTTGAAGTGTTTAGCGACTTCGTCTAACAAGTCCCCTAAACCAAGCCCGTGTGAACCTGAAATTGGGAATGGTTCTCCAAATCCAAGTGCGTAGAAATCATAAATATCTGCTCTCATTTCTGGATTATCTACCTTGTTGACAGCTAAGACAACGGGTTTATTTGTTTTATAGAGCATTTGCGCAATCATTTCGTCTGTTTGTGTCAATCCTTCACGTTGATTAACCATAAAAATAATAACATCAGCTTCATCAATTGCGACTTCAGCTTGAGCTCTGATTTGTGTTTGGAATGGTGCATCAGATAATTCAATACCACCTGTATCAATGATATTAAAGTCGTGTGTCAACCATTCACCGCTAGAATAGATGCGGTCTCTTGTGACGCCGGGTGTATCTTCAACAATTGATACACGCTCTCCGACAATTCTATTGAATATTGTGGATTTACCGACATTCGGTCGACCTACAATAGCAATAACAGGTTTAGTCATAAGCTAACTTCCTCTCTTTCATATATCTAGTTAATTTTATCACATGGCTTATTTAAAGCAAAAGAAAATTAGGCAATAAAAAAGTCAAGACTGTAAAGTGTGAAGTTATGACACTCACTACAGTCTTGACTGATGTTAGCGAATTACTTATTAAAATTTAAGGTTTTTCAATTTGTCGCCGAACATTTCACCTAATGTTGGGTTATCGTTATCTTCTTCTTCTTTACCCTCAACATAGTCACGTGATTCGTCATCGTCGATTTGAAGTACTTCTTCTTCAGCTGGAACAGCTGCTTTGATAGAAAGTGAGATTCTTTCATTTTCTTCATCAACGCTTAACACTTTTACAGTGACTGTTTGGTTAGGTGCAAGTACATCGCTAGGTTTAGCGATATGTTTACGACTGATTTCTGAAATATGAACAAGTCCTTGAACGCCAGCAGCAATTTCTACAAATGCGCCGAAGTCAGTTAATCTAACCACGCGACCTTCGATTACAGAATCCGCATGGATTTCACCTTTAATGCTTTCGAATGGGCTTGGTAAAGTATCTTTAATTGAAAGTGAGATTCTTTCTGAGTCTCTTTCAACTGATTTAACTTTAACTTTGACTTTTTCGCCCACAGAAACAACGTCTTCTGGTTTATCAACGTGTTCGTGAGAAAGTTCAGATACGTGAACTAAACCATCAACACCGCCGATATCTACGAAAGCACCGAAGTTTGTTAAACGTGCGATAGTACCTTCAATTACATCGCCTTCATTAAGAGATTCTAGTAATTCAGCTTTTTTAGCTTCGTTACGCTCTTGTTCAACAGCTTTACGGCTAAGGATGACGCGATTGTTTTCTGGATCAAGTTCTTCGACACGAAGTTCTAAAACTTGTCCGTCAAAGCTTGAAAAGTCTTCAATGAAATCAGTAGAAATTAATGAAGCTGGGACAAACCCTCTTTGTCCTACGTCTACAACTAATCCGCCTTTAACGACTTCAGTTACTTTTGCTTCGATAATTTCGTTATTTTCTTGTTTCTCTTGTAAATATTGATAAGACTTCTCTTGTTCTAATTGACGAATTGAAAGGATATAAGCTCCTGTTTCATTTTCTTCGTCATTTTCTACCTTAGTCACATAAGCTTCTACAGCATCTCCTTCTTTGACAACCTCATTTGGGCTATCAATATGATGAGTAGATAATTGACTAATCGGTACAATACCGCTAAATTTGCCACCGTCGACATCAACAATCACTTGTTTTTCTTCGACTTTTTGGACTTGTCCAGAGATTTTATCTCCTTCTTTAATTTCATTAATCATTGATTCATTGAATTCTTCAGTCATCTTGTATGCCTCCTTGTACACTACATAATTATAACATCTTACAAACTGACAGAATTGTCAAGAAATTCACCTCTATTCACAAAAAGTGAAGAATTCTCTCAAATTCTACAGTGTTAAAGTATTATTTTTACGTTCCAATGTACGTATTTATTCTCACTATAATATAT
>NZ_PZGG01000008.1 GCF_003043455.1 Staphylococcus simulans
ATAGGTTCGGGGTGGAAGCATAGCGATATGTGGAGCTGACGAATACTAATCGATCGAAGACTTAATCAATTTCAAGTTTTGATTGGTCGAATTGAAATTTACTTACTATCTAGTTTTGAATGTATAAACATTCCATTGTCTGGCGACAATGGCAAAGAGGTCACACCTGTTCCCATGCCGAACACAGAAGTTAAGCTCTTTAGCGCCGATGGTAGTCGGACTTACGTTCCGCAAGAGTAGGACGTTGCCAGGCAAACATGAGATCCTGTAAAGGGTCTCTTTTTTTATGCCTATATATAATGATATACATAAATAAATCGCCCGCTCTGTACTTAATGGTACACAGAGTGGACGATTTGTTTATGAAGTAATAGATGAGTGTTGTTTTTCTACATAAATAGAAATCAATAAAAACATCAAACCGATTAGCGTAAGCAAAGGTGCAATTAAGCTTAATGAGGCTACAGGTAAGTGTGTGATAACTAAACCACCTACAAAAGCACCTAACGCATTGCCTAAGTTGAAGGCAGATTGATTCAATGTACTGGCTAACGTAGGTGCATCTTGTGAAATCAATGTGCTTTTATATTGAAGAGAGGGACTCATACTAAATCCGATAACTCCAAATAAAAAGACGCCGAGTACCATCACAAGTCCATTGAACTGCATGAAATACAGAATCCCAAAATAGAGGATGAAGACTGTAAAAATTAATTGTAACGCCTTATTCAAATTCCAATCGGCAAGTTTACCACCGATTAAGTTACCAAGCGTGACACCAACACCAAAGATAATCAACATAAAGGAAATAAGATTTTCTTTAATATGTGTGACATCTATTAATATTGATGAAATGTAAGTAAAATACGCAAAGACACTGCTGAAACCAAATAAGGTTACTGCGAGCGTCAACCATAAACGCTTTTCTTTTAAGATCTTTAATTCGTCTAATACAGATGATGCTTGACGTTCTTTTTGATTAGGAACAAAAATCATAATACCAATCAACGCTAATATTCCGATAATAGCTATAATCACAAAGGTCATTGCCCATCCGAATTGTTGACCGATTAATGTCCCAAAAGGTACACCTAAAATATTGCTTAAGGATAGTCCCATAAACATCAATGCCATGGCACTTGCGCGATATTGCGGTTGTACCATACTTGCGGCTAAAATAGATCCAATCCCAAAGAATGAACCGTGCGCAAGTGAAGTGATAATTCTAGCTGTCATCATGAAGCCGTAACTTGTGCTGAATGATGAAGCTAAGTTACCGATAATGAAAATAGCCATTAATAGCATTAATAAATATTTTCGATTAAGTTTAATGGTAATCATAACCAAAATAGGTCCGCCAATTGCGACACCTAAGGCATAGCCTGTAATTAATTGACCAGCTTGACTGACCGTCACATGGAAATCACGTGCGATGTTGGGTAATAAGCCCATGATGACAAATTCTGTCATTCCAATCGCAAATGCGCCGATCGCAAGCATCCATATCGCAATAGGATATTTCTTCAAAATGACACCTCCGAAAATTCGCAAATATGGACTCGATTATACGTGAATCTTTAAATGGCGTCAATGTGTTTCGTGATGTCGTTTAAAAGAAGGTAAATAATAAAGGTGACATGATTAAAGTTGATATGACATCACGTGTTGGGGGCCTGCAGGACCCTCTAATACACGTTGAGTATCGATATAACCAAGTTTTTGATAGACATGAATAGCTTTAGGATTTTTAAAATTAACTGAAAGTACGATTTCATTTGTATTTGGAAAATGTGTATGCACATAGTCAGGTAATTGTGCCAAAGCTGCTTGTGCTAGGCCTTGCCCTTGCATACGTTCTGTAATAGAGAATGATTTTACTAATACAGCATTAGGATTTTGAGCTAAGTCTCTGCCTTCATCATTTTGATTCAACCTCATAAAACCAACTGGGTGTTGTTGATGTAAAATAACGACAGGATATTCTCCAGGCGCTAAATCTTCGAGAGCCGCAAAGGGTAATAGCGCAAAAGCACTTTCTGCTTCAGCAATAGTAAATTTCTCAAGTTCCTGGTCATACTTAGAGTCATATGGGACTAATTGAACATCAGACATATTGTTTTCTCCTTTAAGTCATTTTGTCAGTGTTTGAATCAACACACTAGTATGTGCTTCTAATTCATTATCTGGTATACCCCCGAAACCGATAATAAATTTCGGTGCAGTGATATCATAATTTTCTTTCTTCATATAATTGATTAACGGGATGAGTTTGACATGGTTTTGTTTCGCTCGTTGTAATACCTCATCTAAATGCATACCGTTTTGAACCGTTAATGTAAAATGCATACCCGTTGTTGCGCCTTCAATCATCAGCTGATTTTGATAGGGCTTTAAAGCATCTAAGATATAAGTCAGTTTATGACGATAGACTTTACGCATTTTGTTCAAATGGCGATCAAATGAACCATTCTCCATAAATTGTGCGACTGTATACTGCATAGGAGCAGGGACTGTATTCCCTTCTTTGTTAGGTAAATCATGATAATTTTTCATCAGTGCTTTCGGCAGCACCATAAACGCAATACGACAACTTGGAAATAATGATTTAGAAAAGGTACTGATATAAATAACCTTTCCTGTCTTGTCTAAACTTTGAAGTGCAGGAATCGGTTTACTGAAATAACGAAATTCTGAATCATAATCGTCTTCAATAATAAAACGGTCTTTATGTTGCTGGGCCCAGTTGATGAGTTGCGTACGTGTCTTTAAGTTCATCACATAGCCAGTTGGGAATTGATGAGATGGTGTCACATATACCACTTGACGATTGGAATTGAAGACTTGAGACATCTCAATACCTTTTTTAGTGACAGGTACTTGTTTATAATTTAATTCCTTTTTATCCAACACTTGTTTAATAGGTGGATAGCTTGGATATTCGATGATGTAAGAACGGTCAGTGAGTATATCTGTTACTTGGTTGATTAATTGTTCTGTAGAAGAACCGATAATAATTTGTTCAGGATGACAATTCACACCACGGCTATTAAAGAGGTAGTGTGCAATGGCTTGTCGTAGTCTGAATTCACCTTGTTGATCTCCGGGTTGTAAAATATCTGGCATAGATTCGTCAAAGACATCACGTGCGTATTTACGAAATTGTTGCCACGGAAAGTGTTCTGTATCAATACGTGCTAAATCAAAGTGATAGCGAGTAGTTGTTTCTTTTTGAGTTTGATGCGTGACTGTTGTTGGAGATTCTTTTGTGACTACTGGCAGTGATTCAATATCTGATACATAATAGCCTGAACGTGGCTTCGAATAGATATAGCCTTCGTCTAATAAGTATTGGTAAGCATGTTCAATCGTTGTATTACTGAGCGAATGATGTTCAGCAAGTCGGCGTTTAGAAGGAAAACGGTCGCCAGATTGATACTGGCCTTCAATAATTTGTTCCTTCAACTTTTGATAAAGCTGCATATATAAAGGTTGTTTCATTCAACTGGCCTCCTAATATTTATCGAAATTGGTCCTTTAACACTATCAGTTTATCCTTTACACTGGATTTAATCAATGAGAAAAGGGGTATTTAGAATGTCTAAAATTGTAGGCTCAGATCGAGTAAAACGTGGAATGGCTGAAATGCAAAAAGGCGGCGTAATCATGGACGTTGTCAATGCAGAACAAGCTAAAATTGCAGAAGAAGCAGGCGCAGTAGCAGTTATGGCGCTTGAACGTGTACCATCAGATATCAGAGCAGCTGGCGGTGTTGCGCGTGCATGTAATCCTAAAATTGTTCAAGAAGTAATGGATGCTGTTTCAATTCCAGTTATGGCTAAATGCCGTATCGGACATATCACAGAAGCACGTGTGTTAGAAGCGATGGGTGTAGACTACATCGATGAATCAGAAGTATTAACACCTGCTGATGAAGAATATCATTTATTAAAAAGCGACTACACTGTACCATTCGTATGCGGTTGCCGTAACTTAGGCGAAGCAGCACGTCGTATCGGTGAAGGTGCAGCAATGTTACGTACAAAAGGTGAACCAGGTACTGGTAACATCGTTGAAGCAGTACGTCATATGCGTCAAGTGAATTCAGAAGTGGCTAAATTAACAGTTATGCCAGATGATGAAATCATGACATTCGCAAAAGAAATCGGCGCACCATACGAAGTGTTAAAATCAATCAAAGACAACGGTCGTTTACCAGTAGTTAACTTTGCGGCAGGCGGTGTTGCGACACCTCAAGACGCAGCGTTAATGATGCAATTAGGTGCTGACGGTGTATTCGTAGGTTCAGGTATCTTCAAATCAGAAGACCCTGAAAAATTCGCAAAAGCAATTGTTCAAGCAACAACACACTACACTGATTACGAATTAATCGGTAAATTAGCTCAAGAGCTTGGTGAAGCAATGAGAGGCTTAGATGTAAATCAACTTTCATTAGAAGAACGTATGCAAGAGCGTGGCTGGTAAGATGAAAATCGGAGTCCTCGCACTACAAGGCGCAGTACGTGAACATTTGCGCCACATTGAGCTTAGCGGTCACGAAGGTGTCGCAATCAAGCGTGTTGAACAATTAGAAGAAATCGACGGCTTAATTTTACCAGGCGGAGAATCAACGACATTACGTCGTTTGATGAATCTGTATGGATTTAAAGAAGCGTTAGTCAACTCAGATTTACCGATGTTCGGTACATGTGCTGGATTGATTGTCTTAGCACAAGACATCGTCGGTGAAGAAGGTTATTTAAAGAAATTAGATATCACTGTAGAGCGTAATTCATTTGGGCGACAAGTGGACAGCTTTGAGTCTGAATTAGATATTAAAGGTATCGCAGAGGATATTGAAGCGGTCTTTATCAGAGCGCCGCATATTGAAAAAGTAAACAGTGACAATGTAGAAGTATTAAGTACAGTCGGCGACAAAATTGTCGCAGTCAAAGAAGGTAATTATTTAGGTGTTTCTTTCCATCCGGAATTAACAGATGATTACCGTGTAACGCAGTACTTTATTGAACATATTGTTGCTGAAAGTAAAAAAGCGAATGTATAAGCATTCAAAAAACGAGCAGCCATAACGGTTGCTCGTTTTTTTAGTTCGAATATTTTTCTAAGTATATTAATCCTTCATGATCAGGCGTACTGTTTTGATTGATATAATCATAGCCACGCTTTCTATAGAATTGTACTGCTGTTATTGAAGCAGGGATAATGAGACGTTTTGCGCGATGATAATAATAGTCATCTTCTAAAGTATCCATAATCAGTTTACCTATACCTAATTTTTGATAATCAGGAGAAACAAAAATAGAAAAGAAGCATGATTCTGTTTCACTGCCGTAGTAAGGACCAATCGCACCTGTCGCAATCAATTGGTCATTCAACTTAAAGACATAAAAACTAGTTTTTTCTGCTTTATATTGAATACTTTCTGGTGTAGTCTCTGCTACATAACTTTCGATATCTTTTTGCGGTTCGTCTTTGATGTTGGTCGTTCTGAGTGTATGACATATTAAATCTACAACCGCTTGTGTATCTGATGCTTGAAATTTACTAATTTGTATCGTATTTAAGTCCATAGTTTCACCTACTTTATTTATTTAGGAAACAGACATTCAAATTCTTCACAGACCATGATTTGATTTTCATTAAAAGTTTGATTAATGCTTGCATATTGAGGGATAAAAAGTCGCGATGGACGTTTCTCCAATATGTTAAGGTTCGAGAACCTCCATAATTAAGTGTTACTTTACACGAAAGCGTTTTGAAATGCAATATGAAAAAAACGACTCCCTGATTGAGGAAGCCGTTTTAAATATGATTTACATGAATAGACCTGCGATAGAAGCAGAGATGAATGAAACAAGTGTTGCACCGAATAGTAATTTAAGTCCGAAACGTGCAACCAAGTCACCTTTTTCATCATTTAATGATTTGATGGCACCAGAAATGATACCGATTGAACTGAAGTTTGCGAATGATACTAAGAAGACAGAAGTAATACCGATTGCACGTTCTGATAAACCATGCATTTTACCTAAGTCTAACATCGCAACGAATTCGTTTGATAATAATTTTGTAGCCATTAATGAACCTGCTTTAACTGCGTCATCCCAAGGGATACCTGTTAGGAATGCGAATGGCGCAAAGACAAATCCGATTAATGTTTGGAAGTCCCATTTAATTGAACCGCCTGATACAGCTGTAAAGATACCGCTGACAAGGCCATTAAGTAAAGCGATAATTGCGATATAACCAATTAACATTGCCCCTACAATGACCGCAACTTTAAATCCATCTAAAATGTATTCGCCTAACATTTCGAAGAAAGATTGTTTTTGTCCTGTTTCTTCCACTAATAATTTGTCGTCTTTTTCATCAACTGTATATGGATTGATAATTGAAGCAATAATAAATCCGCCGAATAAGTTTAGTACGATCGCTGTTACGACATATTTAGGATCTAACAGTGTGAAGTAAGCACCGATGATTGAAGCGGATACCGTCGACATTGCTGAAGCTGTTAATGTATATAAACGGTGCTTCGGAATATGTGGTAATTGTTTCTTCAATGAAATGAATACTTCTGATTGTCCTAAAATGGCAGCTGCCACTGCGTTATATGATTCTAAACGACCCATGCCGTTGATTTTAGAGATCAAGAAACCTAAACCATTAATAATCATTGGTAAAATCTTAGTGTATTGTAAGATACCGATAATAGCTGAAATGAAGACAATCGGTAATAATACACTGAAGAAGAATGGCGGTTGATCTGGATCTACATATTTAAAGCCTCCAAATACAAAGTTAACCCCTTCAGCAGCTTTCGCTAGCAAATAAGAGAAGCCTTTCGCAATGCCGCCGATGACTGTGATTCCTGCATTCGTTTTTAAGAGAACAAATGCGAAGATTAACTGAATCACAAGCAAGATACCGACATAATGCCATTTAACATTTTTCTTGTCTGAACTAGCAACAAGTGCGAGAGCTAAGAAGAAGACAATCCCTATTAAAGCAATAAGTATATGCATGTTATTTCTCATCCTTTTATTTTTTATTTCATCCAATATCATACAGGAAAATAGCGCTTACGAACATCCTATTTTTGACGATGTCGTAAATTTTTTAAATCATATTGGTTGAAAAAGGTCAAAGTTGGTCATATAATATAGTCAAAGAAGGTCAAAAAAGGGGTGATATCCATGCATAATATGTCCGACATCATAGAACAGTACATTAAGCACTTATTTGAAGAATCAAATAAAGATGTTGTTGAGATACAAAGAGCGAATATTGCTCAACGTTTTGACTGTGTGCCTTCTCAACTTAATTATGTAATTAAGACAAGATTCACCAATGAACACGGTTATGAAATCGAAAGTAAACGCGGTGGTGGAGGTTATATACGAATCACTAAGGTTGAAACCAAGGATACGAAAGGTTATATTGATCACCTCTTACAAATCATCGGCGATTCAATCTCTCAACAACAAGCTCATTATGTGATCGAAGGATTGCTTGATAATCAATATATAACATTACGCGAAGCAAAAATGATGCTTGCAGTGGTAGATAGAGATACGTTAAGAATGGATGTTGCTGCAAGGGACATTGTCCGCGCTAACATATTGAAACAGCTATTGCCGGTCATTAATTACTATTAATAGTTAGGAGGCTGCACATGGCTGACACATTTGCACATGGAACAAAAACAAACGCACTTAAGTCACAAGAACACAACAGAATTAAAGCACAAAGTAATGAAGAGGAACCTACATGGCAGAACAATCAAGATGACATGGAAGGCTCTTTTGTTATAAAACAAATACTTCAACATTTGGCGTCTAAGCATGGTATTCAATTAGAAGACTTAAGCGTCAGAGAAGAGAAGAAGTGTCCTACTTGCCATATGACAATGAAAGATATTGCGTATAAAGGGAAGTTTGGGTGTGCACAATGTTACACTACCTTTAAAGAGGATATTGTAGATATTGTCAGACGTGTGCAAGGCGGACAATTTGAACATGTCGGTAAAACGCCTGTCTCCTCTCAGCACAAACTCGCATTAAAGAAAAAAATAGAAGCTAAAAATAAATATTTACAAGAATTAATAGAACAACAAGCGTTTGAAGAAGCGGCTGTCGTTCGTGATGAAATTAACGCACTAAAAGAAGAAAGCGAGGGATAACACATGAGCGAACATTCAATGTACATGAGTAGTTGGATGCAGCAGAATGAAACGACGCCAGTCGTAATGTCCTCACGTATACGACTTGCGAGAAACTTAAGCAATCATGTTCATCCCTTAATGTTTACTTCTGATGTAGAAGGACAAAAAGTCATCAACGAAGTTCAAGATGCACTGCCGGATTTGAAAGTATTGAATTTGCAGACCATTACGCATACAGATAAATTAAAGTTAGTCGCAAAGCATCTGATCAGTAAAGAACTGATTGAACAGCCGGCTTCAGCAGTATTGTTGAATGATGATGAATCATTAAGCATAATGGTAAATGAAGAGGATCATATTAGAATTCAAACCATGAGTTCAGATATGGATTTAGAAGCACTTTATCAAGAAGCTTCAGAAATAGATGACCAATTAGATAGAGCGCTTGATATCAGTTTTGATGAAGATTTAGGCTATTTAACAACGTGCCCGACAAATATCGGTACAGGTATGCGTGCAAGCGTGATGTTGCACCTGCCAGGACTTTCTATCATGAAACGTATGAATCGCATAGCTCAAACTATCAATCGTTTCGGCTTTACGATTCGCGGTATTTTCGGAGAAGGTTCTCAAGTTTATGGTCATATCTATCAAGTTTCAAACCAATTAACCTTGGGAAGAACTGAGGAACAGATTATTGAAACGTTAACTGAAATCGTCCAGCAGATTATTGCGGAGGAAATGCAGATTCGCAAACAACTTGATTATCATAACTTAGTTGAGATGCAAGATCGTATTTACCGCTCGCTTGGTTTATTACGATACAGTCGTATTATGTCTATGGAAGAAGCATCAACAAGACTCAGTGAAGTCAAACTAGGTATTGATTTGGGCTATATTGATTTACCAGAATTCAACTTCAATCAAATGATGGTAGCTATCCAATCTCCATTCTTGATTGATGAAGCACAACAAGTATCAATTAAAGAACAAAGAGCAAATATTATTAGAGAACATATAAAATAGGAGGTTTTGCTATGTTATTCGGTAGATTAACAGAACGTGCACAACGTGTCTTAGCACATGCACAAGAAGAAGCGATTCGTTTGAATCACTCAAATATCGGAACTGAACACTTATTGCTTGGTTTAATGAAAGAACCAGAAGGTATTGCCGCAAAAGTATTAGAAAGTTTCGGTATCACAGAAGACATTGTTGTTACAGAAGTAGAAAAATTAATCGGTCAAGGTCAAGAACACATCGGCACATTGCACTATACACCGAGAGCGAAAAAAGTGATTGAACTATCAATGGATGAAGCACGTAAATTACACCATAATTTCGTAGGTACAGAACACATCTTACTTGGTTTAATCCGTGAAAATGAAGGTGTAGCTGCACGTGTATTCGCAAACTTAGATTTAAATATCACTAAAGCGCGTGCTCAAGTTGTCAAAGCACTTGGCAGCCCTGAAATGAGTAATAAAAATGCACAAACTGCAAAATCTAATAACACACCGACACTTGATGGTTTAGCACGTGACTTAACAGTCATTGCTAAAGACGGCACATTAGACCCAGTTGTCGGCCGTGATAAAGAAATCACACGCGTGATTGAAGTATTAAGTCGTCGTACTAAAAACAACCCAGTATTAATCGGTGAACCGGGTGTAGGTAAAACAGCAATTGCTGAAGGCTTAGCACAAGCCATTGTAAATAATGAAGTACCTGAGACATTAAAAGGTAAACGCGTGATGTCTCTAGACATGGGTACTGTTGTTGCCGGTACAAAATACCGTGGTGAATTCGAAGAAAGACTGAAAAAAGTCATGGAAGAAATTCATCAAGCAGGTAACGTTATCTTATTCATCGACGAATTGCACACATTAATCGGTGCAGGCGGTGCTGAAGGTGCCATTGACGCATCTAACATCTTAAAACCAGCACTTGCACGTGGTGAATTACAAGCTATCGGTGCAACAACACTAGATGAATACCGTAAACACATTGAAAAAGATGCAGCTTTAGAACGTCGTTTCCAACCTGTACAAGTGGATGAACCGACAGTTGAAGATACTATCTTAATCCTAAAAGGATTACGTGATCGTTATGAAGCGCATCACCGTATTAATATCTCTGATGAAGCGGTTGAAGCAGCAGCACGTTTAAGTGACCGTTATGTTTCAGATCGTTTCTTACCAGACAAAGCAATCGACTTAATCGATGAAGCAAGTTCAAAAGTAAGATTGAAAAGTCATACGACTCCTTCAAACTTAAAAGAAATTGAACAAGAAATCGAAAAAGTGAAAAACGAAAAAGATGCGGCTGTACATTCACAAGAATTCGAAAACGCTGCAAACCTTCGTGATAAACAAACAAAATTAGAAAAACAATATGAAGAAGCGAAAAATGAATGGAAAAACAAACAAGGCGGCGCAAACACATCATTAACTGAAAATGATATTGCTGAAGTGATTGCAGGCTGGACTGGTATTCCATTAACACGCTTAAATGAAACAGAATCAGAACGTCTGTTGAACTTAGAAGACACATTGCATAAACGTGTCATCGGTCAAAAAGATGCAGTGACATCTATCAGTAAAGCGGTACGTCGTGCACGTGCAGGCTTGAAAGACCCTAAACGTCCAATCGGAAGCTTTATCTTCTTAGGACCAACAGGTGTAGGTAAAACGGAATTGGCACGTGCGTTAGCTGAATCAATGTTCGGCGATGAAGATGCGATGATTCGTGTAGACATGAGTGAGTTCATGGAAAAACACGCAGTGAGCCGTTTAGTCGGAGCGCCTCCAGGCTATGTAGGTCATGATGACGGTGGTCAATTGACTGAAAAAGTAAGACGTAAACCTTACTCAGTTATCCTATTCGACGAAGTAGAAAAAGCACATCCTGATGTTTTCAACATCATGTTGCAAGTCTTAGATGATGGTTTCTTAACTGATACAAAAGGACGTCGTGTAGACTTCCGTAATACAGTGATTATCATGACTTCAAACGTCGGTGCACAAGAATTACAAGACCAACGCTTCGCTGGTTTTGGTGGCGGCAAAGACGAAGGTGCAGACTACGAAACAATTCGCAGTACAATGATGAAAGAATTGAAAAATGCATTCCGTCCTGAATTCTTAAACCGTGTCGATGACATTATTGTCTTCCACAAATTGGATAAAGCTGAATTGAAAGAAATCGTAACGAAAATGGTCCGCAACCTTACTGATCGTTTATCTGAACAAGATATTAATATCGAAGTGACAGAAGCTGCGAAAGAAAAAATTGCAGAAGAAGGTTACGATCCGCAATATGGTGCTCGTCCACTTATCAGAGCAATCCAAAAAACAGTTGAAGATAACTTAAGTGAGTTAATCTTAGACGGTAACCAATTAGAAGGTAAAGACGTAGTCGTAGACCACAATGGTGATAAATTCGAATACAAAATCAATGATCGCCAAACAAAAGAAACCGAAGAAACAAAAACTAAAGCGTAATCAACGTAATTGTTAAATTAGATTAATAGATAAAGACTCCTTTTTAAGCAGTATTCATCACATAGCTGCTTAAAAGGAGTCTTTTTATATGTTGTGATTTTGATAGTTTAAAGAGAATATAATATGTAATTTTAAAGAATTTTGGTATGATGTGGTTAAAGATAAGAGTCAGATGATTGTGTGAAACGTGTTTTCAGGTTTAGAATAAGAAAGAATCAATGATAGCTTTTAAACCCTAGAGGGTGTAAAATAGATATGTTTTTCACGAAAAAATAGGTGGTGTAAATTTGGCAAAAAAGAAAGTGACATTTGAATGTATGGCATGTGGTTATCAATCACCGAAATGGATGGGTAAATGTCCGAATTGTGGTGCTTGGAACCAAATGGAAGAAGTTATGACGCAAAAAGAAGCGCCAAGTGGCAGAGGGATGCGTACAAGAGAACAAACAGCTAAAGTAACAAAGCTAAATGATGTCCAACATGAATCTACACCGCGTATCCATACAAGTTCGAAAGAATTTGATCGCGTGTTAGGCGGCGGTATTGTCCAAGGGTCGCTCGTGTTAATCGGTGGGGACCCTGGTATTGGTAAATCAACATTATTACTTCAAATTTGTTCAGCGCTATCTCAAAATAAAAAAGTACTTTATATTACGGGTGAGGAATCACTCAATCAAACGAAGTTGCGTGCAGACCGTTTAGAAGAAGATTCTAGTCAATTAAACGTGTTTGCGGAAACAGATTTAGAAGTCATTAAAGAGGCTGTGAAACAAACACAACCAGACTTAGTGGTGGTAGACTCGATTCAAACAGTGTATCATCCAGAAATCAGTTCAGCACCGGGGTCTGTCTCACAAGTACGAGAAAGTACGCAAATTCTTATGGGGATTGCGAAACAAATGAATATCGCAACCTTTATCGTCGGCCACGTGACGAAAGAAGGACAAATTGCAGGTCCGCGTTTATTAGAACATATGGTAGATACAGTATTGTATTTCGAAGGGGACGAACACCATGCATACAGAATTTTGCGTGCAGTAAAGAACCGTTTCGGCTCAACGAATGAAATGGGTATCTTCGAAATGAAACATAGCGGTTTGAAAGGGATTAAGAACCCTTCAGAAATGTTCTTAGAAGAACGTTCAACGAATGTGGCAGGTTCTACAATCGTTCCGACAATGGAAGGCACACGTCCGTTATTAATTGAAGTTCAAGCATTAGTAACACCGACAACGTTTAATAATCCGAGACGTATGGCGACAGGCATCGACCATAACCGTTTGAATTTATTAATGGCAGTATTAGAGAAGAAAGAAAGTTACTTGCTGCAGCAACAAGATGCTTATGTCAAAGTGGCAGGCGGCGTGCGTTTAACAGAACCGGCTGTTGACTTAGCAATTATCGCAGCGGTGGCTTCTAGTTTTAAAGACCAACCTATCAACGGTATGGATTGTTTTGTCGGTGAAGTAGGTTTAACAGGAGAAGTACGACGTGTCTCACGTATTGAACAACGTGTTCAAGAAGCGGCGAAATTAGGGTTCAAACGTGTGATTATTCCTAAAACCAATATAGGAGGTTGGGACTTCCCGGATAATATTCAAGTTATCGGTGTAACGAGTGTGCATGAAGCACTGAACTTTGCATTGATGAAAAGCTGATACCACAGAGAGAAAGGAGGCTATCAGATGAATATTATAAAAACAATTGTCATCATCAGTTATATGATTTTAGGTATCAGTTTAGGGATATTGATCATACCTGATATTGCACGCGATACAGGGCTGGCAGATACTAATGTATGGCTGACAAATAAATATATTGCTGGCATCATTGGTATGGTTTTATTCTTTGTTTTATTTGGTTTGCTTATTCCTAAAATCACCAGAGCCTTGCGTAAATTAGAAGGCTTTATTATGCGACACAGCGCAATTGAAATTCTCTTTGCGGCCATTGGTTTGATTATGGGACTCTTTATTTCTGTAATGATTGCATTTATTTTAAATATTATCGGATCATCTTTATTCCTTCATGTTCTTCCTATTATCATTACAGTATTCTTGAGTTATTTAGGTTTCCAATTCGGTTTGAAGAAGCGAGATGAAATGTTAGCTTTCTTACCAGAAAAAATGGCACGTTCTGCTTCAATGAATGCTTTACGTGCGAATCCTAAAATTTTAGATACAAGTGCGGTCATTGACGGCAGAATTTTAGAGATTATCAAATGCGGCTTTTTAGATGGAGAGATTTTGATTCCACAAGGTGTAATTAATGAACTGCAAGTCGTTGCAGACTCAACAGATAGTGTTAAAAGAGAAAAAGGACAACGCGGTCTGGATATTTTAAATCAAATCCATGATACAGATCATCCTTCTCGTATTGTTCATCCGCAGAAATCTTATAATCACATCGATGCATTGTTGATTAAACTCGCGCATAAATATAAAGCAGATTTAATTACGACAGATTTTAACTTGAATAAAATTTCACGTGTACAAGGCATTAAAGTGTTGAATGTGAATGACTTATCTGAAGCGGTAAAACCTGCTGTGCGCCAAGGCGATCATATGAATTTACTAATTACTAAGATGGGTAAAGAACCTGGACAAGGTGTCGGCTATTTAGAAGACGGCACTATGGTAGTGATTGATGATGCGAAATCCTTAGTTGGCCAGCATGTCAAAATTGAAATTACCAGTATTTTACAAACATCATCTGGACGAATTGTCTTTGCGAAATTAATTCAACAGTGAGCATCCCTTGTTTCACATGGAACAGAAGGGTAATCAGAGTTGATTCGTGTAAGCAAATGGGCTTACCAAATAGGGCTTGTAATGCTACAATAAGTAAGAATGGGTACAGAACTGCCTGGCTATTTATGTCAGTCAAACAGACAGGTCTTGTCACTGCTTTTGACCGCGGTTTATCATGAATAATCAAGCACATTCTGAAGTATCGCTATCTCTGAAATATGAAGGGGTAGTTGATTTCTCGAACTTTCTTTAATCAATAATCTAAAAATACAGGAGTGAACGAAATAATGAGTGAACGCGTAAGAGTCAGATATGCACCAAGTCCAACTGGTTATTTGCATATCGGAAACGCTAGAACAGCACTATTCAACTATTTATTTGCTAAACACTATGATGGGGACTTTATCGTACGTATTGAGGATACGGATAAGAAACGTAACCTAGAAGACGGCGAATCTTCTCAATTCAGCAACTTGAAATGGTTAGGTCTTGATTGGGATGAATCTGTAGATAAAGACGGAGGTTATGGTCCGTATCGTCAATCTGAACGTGGCAAATTCTATAATCCTTTAGTAGAACAATTATTAGCAGAAGATAAAGCGTATAAATGTTATATGACTGAAGAAGAATTAGAAGCAGAACGTGAAGGCCAAATTGCACGTGGTGAAACACCTCGTTATGGTGGTAAACACGCACACTTAACAAAAGAAGAACAAGAAGCGTTTGAAGCAGAAGGACGTAAACCTTCAATTCGTTTCCGTGTGCCTAAAGGCAAAGTATACAAATTTGATGACATGGTTAAAGGTGAAGTGTCATTCGAATCTGATAACATCGGCGACTGGGTTATTGTGAAAAAAGACGGTGTACCGACTTATAACTTTGCGGTAGCTGCAGATGACCATTATATGGAAATCTCAGATGTTATCCGTGGTGATGACCATGTATCTAATACACCAAAACAATTAATGATTTATGAAGCATTCGGTTGGGAACCACCACGTTTTGGTCATATTTCATTAATCGTTAACGAACAACGTAAAAAATTAAGTAAACGTGATGGTCAAATCTTACAATTCATCGAGCAATACCGTGACTTAGGTTACTTGCCTGAAGCATTGTTCAACTTCATCACATTACTTGGCTGGTCACCAGAAGGTGAAGAAGAAATCTTCTCTAAAGAAGAATTCATTAAATTATTCGATGAAAATCGTTTACAAAAATCACCAGCGTTCTTCGATAAGAAAAAATTAGCTTGGGTAAACAACCAATATATGAAACAAAAAGACTCAGAAACTGTCTTTGAATTAGCGTTACCTCACTTAATCAATGCAGGTTTGATTCCAGAATCACCTTCAGAAGAAGACTTAGACTGGGGTCGCAAATTAATTGGTTTATATCAAAAAGAAATGAGTTATGCTGGTGAAATCGTACCACTTTCTGAAATCTTCTTCAGAGATGAAGTTGCATTAAATGAAGAAGAACAAGAAGTCATCAATGGTGAACAAGTACCAGAATTGATGGAGCATTTATATGGCAAACTAGAAGAATTAGAACCATTTGAAGCGGCTGAAATTAAGAAAACAATTAAAGCTGTTCAAAAAGAAACAGGTATCAAAGGTAAACAATTATTTATGCCGATTCGTGTTGCGGTAACAGGCGAAATGCATGGACCGGAATTACCGAATACAATGGAAGTATTAGGTAAAGAAAAAGTATTAAAACGTTTGAAAAAATATCTATAATTTTAGTGGGTAACCTTGCTTGAATTTTCAGCATAAACCACCTATTATTAAAAGTAATTACTACTAAGGATTAGTAGGTAATGTTTCAAGCCCAGAGAGTGTGCGGTTGCTGCGAGCACATCTTGAACATTATTGAATGCACCTTGGTTCGGACAATGATAAATACGGGATTTGAGAGAGTATATGAAAATTGTTTTTTCGTATGCTGAAGAAGAGTGGAACCGTGCGAAGCACCTCTGACATTAAGTTGTTAGAGGTGCTTTCGTTATAAATAGGAGGGGAATAACTTGTTTAAAAGAATGAGAGACGATATAAAAATGGTATTCGAACAAGATCCTGCAGCTAAGACATCATTTGAGGTAGTAACAACGTATGCAGGATTGCATGCAGTATGGAATCACTTGCTTGCACATAAACTTTATAATAAAAAGCACTACGTGGCTGCACGTATTATTTCACAAATATCACGCTTTTTCACTGGTATTGAAATTCATCCAGGAGCTAAAATCGGCAAGCGTTTATTTATCGATCACGGCATGGGTGTGGTGATTGGTGAAACTTGTACGATTGGTGATAACGTTACAATTTATCAAGGTGTCACTCTTGGCGGTACTGGCAAAGAAAAAGGCAAACGTCACCCTGACATTGGCGATAATGTCTTAATTGCGGCAGGCTCAAAGATTTTAGGTAATATCAAAGTAGACTCTAATGTCAATATCGGGGCGAACTCAGTTGTATTAACTGATGTACCAAGCTATTCAACGGTTGTCGGTATTCCTGGCCATATTGTAAAACAACATGGTAAACGTATCGGTAAAAACTTTGATCATCTCAACTTACCGGACCCGATTTACGAACAAATGAAACAATTAGAAAAGCAACTAGAGCAAGTGAAGAATGGAGAGATTCAAGATGATTACATTATATAATACATTGACGAGACAAAAAGAACCGTTTAAGCCGATAGAAGAAGGCAAAGTTAAGATGTATGTCTGCGGTCCAACGGTTTATAACTATATTCATATCGGTAATGCACGTCCGGCTATCAACTATGATGTTGTACGTCGTTACTTTGAATATAAAGGTTATGATGTCAATTATGTATCTAACTTTACAGACGTGGACGATAAATTAATCAAACGTTCAAAAGAATTGAACGAAAGTGTTCAAGAAATTGCTGACCGTTATATTCAAGCTTTCTATGAAGATACAGGTGCATTGAATGTTAGAAAAGCCACATCTAACCCACGTGTGATGAATCACATGGATGATATTATTGCGTTTATCCAAAACCTAGTGGATCAAGGTTATGCTTATGAAAGTGAAGGCGATGTTTACTTCAGAACACGTAAGTTCGAAGGTTATGGTAAATTAAGTCATCAATCTATCGATGATTTAAAAGTCGGTGCGCGTATCGAATCAGGTGAACAAAAAGAAGATGCATTAGATTTCACATTATGGAAAAAGGCGAAACCTGGAGAAATTAGTTGGGACAGCCCATTTGGTAAAGGTCGTCCAGGCTGGCATATTGAATGCTCTGTAATGGCATATCATGAATTAGGTGAAACGATTGATATCCACGCAGGCGGCAGCGACTTGCAGTTCCCTCACCATGAGAATGAAATTGCGCAATCTGAGGCACATAACCATGCGACATTTGCGAATTACTGGATGCATAATGGTTTCATTAATATCAATAATGAAAAAATGAGTAAGTCATTAGGAAACTTCGTACTCGTACATGACATTATTAAAGAAGTAGACCCTGATGTATTACGTTTCTTTATGATTAGTGTGCATTATCGCAGTCCAATCAACTACAACATGGAATTAGTTGAATCTGCGAAAGCTGGTTTAGAACGTATCCGTAATAGTTACCAAGCAATTGAAGAAAGAGAAACGATTGCCTCAGACATTGAAGATCAATCAGACTATATCGAACAAATTGATGCGTTATTAAAACAATTTGAAACGGTTATGGATGATGATTTCAACACAGCTAATGCGATTACAACTTGGTATGATTTAGCGAAACTTGCGAATAAATATGTAATGGAAAATACAACATCTAAAAAAGTAATTGAACGCTTTAAAGAAGTGTTCCAAATCTTCAGTGATGTCTTAGGTGTACCATTAAAAGGCAAACAACATGATGAATTGTTAGATGAAGATATTGAAGCCTTAATTGAAGAACGTAATCAAGCGCGAAAAAACAAAGATTATGCACGTGCAGATGAAATTCGTGATGAATTAAAAGCACAAAATATTATCCTTGAAGATACACCGCAAGGCGTGAGATTCAAACGTGGATAATCAAGAAAATATCAAACTGCTGAACCCATTATCTTTAGCGTATATGGGGGATGCAGTTTTAGATCAATATGTCAGAACGCATATCATTTTGAAATTGCGTGCAAAACCGAATCGTCTGCATCAACAAGCCAAACGCTTTGTGTCTGCGAAAAGCCAGGCTATTACGTTAGAAAGTTTGATGCAGTCGGATTGGTTTACAGAAGAAGAATTAGAAATTGTACGCAGAGGACGTAATGCGAAAAGCCATACAAAAGCAAAAAATACTGACATTCAGACGTATCGTAAAAGCTCTGGGTTGGAAGCGGTCATTGGTTTCTTATATTTAGACCACCAATCAGACCGATTGGAATCATTGCTTGAGCGTATTGTAACTGAAGTCGAAGAAAGGGAGTGAGGATGTGGAAGATTCAGTAATTGTAGGGAGACATGCCGTAAAAGAAGCAATTACTTCTGGGCATCCCATCAACAAGATTTTGATTCAAGATGGCGTGAAAAAGCAACAACTTGACGAAATCTTAAAAAATGCAAAAAAGCAAAAATTGATTGTGCAGACCGTCCCAAAAACGAAATTAGACGGATTAGCTGAAGCGCCGCACCAAGGTGTCGCGGCATTGGTTGCACCATATGAATATGTAGAGTTAGATGATTTACTTGCGAAACTTAAAGCGCAAGACCATTTACCTACATTAATGTTACTGGATGGTTTAGAAGATCCGCATAACTTAGGTTCTATTTTAAGAACTGCAGATGCAGCAGGTGTAGATGGTGTCATTATACCGAAACGCCGCTCTGTTGCTTTAACACAAACAGTTGCTAAAGCATCTGCAGGTGCGATTCAACACATTCCGGTAACACGCGTGACAAACTTATCACAGACAATGGATAAGTTGAAAGAAGAAGGTTATTGGATTGCAGGGACTGCAGCCGACAACGCTACAGATTACCGACAAATGAGTGCGGATATGCCGCTAGCTATTGTGATTGGTAACGAAGGTCATGGTATGAGCCGACTTGTTAAAGAAAAATGTGATTTTTATATTAAGATTCCTATGGTGGGACATATCAACAGTTTAAATGCATCAGTTGCAGCGAGCTTAATGATGTATGAAATCTATCGAAAACGTCATCCGGTTGGAGAATAAGCTATGAAGCACAAGGATCGGTATTTAATCATCGACGGTTACAATATGATTGGTCATAGTCGTACGTTATCAGAACTGGCTAAAGAGAATTTAGAAGAAGCTAGAGAAAAGTTGCTGTTAGCTATCGGCAACTATAATGCGACTGTGGCAGACGATGTAATATGTGTCTTTGACGCTTATGAACAAGAAGGTAATGAAAGTGAGTTTTATTACCACGGGGTACGAACGATTTTCACGAAAGAACACGAAACAGCTGACAGTTTTATAGAGCGATTTGTCTATGGGTTATATGATAAACATACAACCCATATTGCTGTTGTTACGAGCGATATGAGTGAGCAGCACGCCATTTTCGGTACGGGTGCTTACCGTATTTCGTCTCGAGAGATGTGGCAGAACATCAAGTTGAATGAAGCGAGCGTCGAATCATCAATGAAAACGTTCAATAATAATAAACCTCGAACACGAATCCAACTCACAGATGAAGTGTTATCAGAATTTGAAAAAATCAGAAGAGGCGACCAAGAAAAATAAGGTTTCTGTACATTGCTTATTTCAATAGCATTCCGCTATGATAAGTTCACTTTTATGAAAGGATCGAACTTATCGCAATGCAGAAAACTTCCATACCTCAAGATATTGTCTCTCTTATACATCTTGCGCAAACGCATGACGATCAAGCGATGCATCAATTACTAGAAGTGTTGCAGCCGTTTATACGCAGTCGGCTGATTCATCCTTCAATTGCACCGCATGATTGTGATGACTTGATACAAGATATCTCCTTAAGAATCAGCAGAAATATTTATCATTTTAAAACGATAGAAACTATACCATTTGAACATTACTTCAATCGTTTAGTCAGTACCTCTAAATACGATTATTACAGAAGACAAAAACGATTAAGAGTACAACAAGATTGTCTTGTTCAAGAAGCAGCGTGTAGTTATCGTGTTCAATTGCCATCTGTCGAAGAACAACTCATTTTAAAAGAACGTTCGGAAATTCTGCTTAATTGTTGTAAGAAATTAAGCAAATTAGAGCGAGAAGTAGTACAATATATATTGGATGATTATTCCCCAAGTGAAACAGCACAAGCGATGGATTTAAGTGAAAAGGCAGTTTATAATGCCCTTCATCGTAGTAAAGTGAAGTTGCGTGAAATGCAGGAATTATTGGATGCATAATTGCGTTTCGTTACACTTATAGATACAACTTACAATTCACTAGACGTTTGACAATTTGAGGGTTTCTTATGTATAGTTAGTGAGTATTTAATATAGGTAAGGTGAAGGTATTATGAAGAAAGTCCCGCTTAACTGTGAAATTTGCGGCAATAGAAACTATACCGTACCAAAAAACAGCAACCTTGCAGAAAGACTCGTGTTGAAGAAGTATTGCAAAACGTGCAATGCGCATACAGTACACAAGGAATCGAAGTAATTGCTAAAGGCCAAGATGAAATTATTGATTAATTGGAGGTACGACAATGGCTGAAGATAAAAACAAAAAATCAAAAGCACCAAAAGAGAGTTTCTTCAAAGGCGTTATATCTGAGATGGAGAAAACGAGCTGGCCGACTGGTCAAGAACTCGTAAAATACACAACAATTGTAATTGTTACAGTATTATTTTTCTTAATCTTCTTCTATGCCTTAGATTTGGGAATCGGTAGATTAATAGAATTAATTAGTTAATGAGGAGTGACAGCATGTCTGAAGAAGTTGGAGCAAAGCGTTGGTATGCCGTGCATACTTACTCTGGCTATGAAAATAAAGTTAAGAAAAATTTAGAAAAACGTGTTGAATCAATGAATATGACAGAACAGATTTTCAGAGTTGTCATACCTGAAGAAGAGGAAACACAAGTTAAAGACGGTAAAGCGAAGAAAATCACGAAAAAAACTTTCCCTGGCTATGTCTTGGTAGAGTTAGTCATGACAGATGAGTCATGGTATGTAGTACGTAACACACCAGGTGTAACAGGATTTGTCGGTTCAGCAGGTGCTGGATCAAAACCTAACCCGCTGTTGCCGGATGAAGTCCGCTTTATTTTAAAACAAATGGGAATGAAAGAAAAAACAATTGATGTTGAAGTCGAAGTTGGAGAACAAGTTCGTATCAAGTCTGGCCCATTTGCCAACCAAGTCGGTGAAGTACAAGAAATCGAAGCAGATAAATTCAAGCTTACAGTATTAGTAGATATGTTTGGCAGAGAAACTCCGGTTGAAGTCGAATTTGATCAAATCGAAAAATTGTAATTCGAATAGGTGTTGATTTTACAATTTTTCAATGATATAATACTATGGTCGTCCTTTGGAAGAAGGAGGCCATTTCGTCACGAAATGTTTTAAGAGTGGGAGGGCAAAATTGAGCCCTGTGACCACATCACGATATCAAGGAGGTGCACATCGTGGCTAAAAAAGTAGAAAAAGTAGTTAAATTGCAAATTCCTGCAGGTAAAGCGAACCCAGCACCACCAGTTGGTCCAGCATTAGGTCAAGCAGGTGTGAACATTATGGGATTCTGTAAAGAATTCAACGCGAGAACACAAGAACAAGCAGGTTTAATCATTCCGGTAGAAATCAGTGTATATGAGGACCGCTCATTTACATTCATCACTAAAACTCCACCGGCTCCAGTACTACTTAAAAAAGCAGCTGGCGTTGACAAAGGTTCTGGTGAACCTAACAAAAACAAAGTTGCTACAGTAACTAAAGATCAAGTACGTGAAATCGCTGAAACTAAAATGCCTGACTTAAACGCAGCAGACATCGAAGCAGCAATGCGTATTGTTGAAGGTACTGCTCGTAGTATGGGTATCACTGTAGAATAATAGCGTAAAGATGAGCTTGCTCATCTGACGAAACGAATAACAATCAGAAACTTGAAACAAACATGGCAGATGACATTAAAGTTAATCCAATGAATAAAAATTGCGAACAGCTCACAAGGTCATCTGCTCTTAACTTGCATAAGCAAGTAATGTGGGAGGACATTCCGCTAAAACCACTAAAGGAGGAAATATAAATGGCTAAAAAAGGTAAAAAGTATCTAGATGCTGCTAAAAAAGTTGACCGTAATACTTATTACGCTGTTGAAGAAGCAATCAGCTTAGCTAAAGAAACTAGCGTTGCAAACTTCGACGCTTCTGTAGAAGTAGCATTCCGTTTAGGTATCGATACTCGTAAAAATGACCAGCAAATCCGTGGTGCAGTAGTATTACCACACGGTACTGGTAAAACACAACGTGTATTAGTATTCGCGAAAGGTGACAAAGCTGCTGAAGCAGAAGCAGCTGGCGCTGATTACGTAGGCGAATCAGAATACGCTAACAAAATCCAACAAGGCTGGTTCGACTTCGATGTAGTTGTTGCTACACCGGACATGATGGGCGAAGTTGGTAAATTAGGTCGTGTATTAGGACCTAAAGGTTTAATGCCTAACCCTAAAACTGGCACAGTAACTATGGATGTTAAAAAAGCGGTTGAAGAAATTAAAGCAGGTAAAGTAGAATACCGTGCTGAAAAAGCTGGTATCGTCCACGCTTCAATCGGTAAAGTATCATTCAGTACTGAGGATTTAGTTGATAACTTCAACACTATCCAAGATGTATTAGCAAAAGCTAAACCAGCTTCAGCTAAAGGTACTTACTTCAAATCTGTTGCAGTTTCAACTACAATGGGTCCTGGTGTTAAAGTAGATACTTCAAACTTCAAACTATAATATAAATGAAATTTAAGAACTAGAGAAAATGTAAAAGTTGCAAAGTGCCAATCGTATCGATTCATATCTGAGACAGCTGAAAATATTTTCTCTAGTTTTTTTAATTACTTATTGACATATCACATTGAAACAGTTATATTGGTTAATGTGATTATTTTACCTAAGACAGTAGGAGTTAGAGATAACTTAAAACTAGATCCTACCGAGGCTAAAATTGACTTGAACGTGAACTATGAAACTTTCAAGCACTTTTTGCCGTAGGGTGAAAGTGCTTTTTTTATTGGGTAAAGCTCAAAAAAAGCACCGAACAAAATATGTATGGAGGTGTCTAAATGTCTGGAATTATTGAAGCGAAAAAACAATTAGTTGAACAAATCGCTGATCAACTTAAAAATTCTGTTTCAACAGTAATCGTAGATTACCGTGGTTTAACAGTAGAAGAAGTAACAGAATTACGTAAACAATTACGTGAAGCTGGTGTTGAGTACAAAGTTTACAAAAACACTATGTTACGTCGTGCTGCTGAACAAGCGGGAATCGAAGGTCTTGACGAATTCTTAACAGGTCCAACAGCTATTGCAACAACTACTGAAGATGTAGTTGCTCCTGCAAAAGTTATCGCTGGATTTGCTAAAGATCACGAAGCTTTAGAAATTAAAACAGGCGTAATGGAAGGTAGCGTTATCTCAGCAGAAGAAGTTAAAACTGTTGGTTCATTACCATCACACGACGGTCTTGTTTCTATGTTACTTTCTGTATTACAAGCTCCTGTACGCAACTTCGCTTATGCGGTTAAAGCAGTTGGAGAATCTAAAGAAGAAGAAGAAAGTGCTGAATAATCAGTACCAACAATTAATTATTTAAAAAATGGAGGAAATATATAATGGCTAATCAAGAACAAATCATTGAAGCAATTAAAGAAATGTCAGTATTAGAATTAAATGACTTAGTAAAAGCAATCGAAGAAGAATTTGGTGTAACTGCAGCAGCTCCAGTAGCAGCAGCAGGTGCAGCAGGCGGCGGCGACGCAGCAGCAGAAAAAACTGAATTTGACGTTGAGTTAACTTCAGCTGGTTCATCTAAAATCAAAGTTGTTAAAGCTGTTAAAGACGCAACTGGTTTAGGATTAAAAGACGCTAAAGAATTAGTAGACAACGCTCCTAAAGTAATCAAAGAAGCTTTACCTAAAGAAGAAGCTGAAAAACTTAAAGAAACATTAGAAGAAGTTGGCGCAACTGTAGAATTAAAATAATTCTATTGCCACAGCCAATAACTAAATGAAAAGAGAACGAGGCTAATAACCATTGTTAATGTGTGAAACTTAGTTTCACAGCCTGAATTCTTTGAGAAATGAAAACCCCGTTATTGAGTTAACGGGGTTTTTCTAATGAGTACAACTCATTATAGAACGAAAGGTATTTATAGCAAATGACTGATGAAATGTGTATCCTTAAAGTAAAGGGTAAACTTGTCTTTGTTGAAATGGAAGAGTATACTCGAACAGCTTCTAATGTAAAGTAATGAGGTGTAAGCATGAGTCATTATTATGACAAAGATCCTAAAGTTGAAAGTCATAAAGAGACATTTAAATACCATTATCATCAAAACGAATTGAATCTAGTGACTGATGCCGGTGTATTTTCTAAAGGGAAAATAGATTTCGGCTCAGACTTATTAGTGCGTACGTTTTTAAAAGAGCATCCGCCAGGGCCTAAGAAGACAATTGTTGATGTCGGATGTGGATATGGACCGATTGGTTTGATGATTGCGAAAGTATCTCCGCATCACCACGTTATTATGTTGGATGTGAACCATCGTGCACTAGATTTAGCAAAAGAAAATAGTGAGAAAAACCATATTGAAAATGTCACTGTAAAAGAGAGTGATGGTTTAGCTGAAGTTCCGGATAATTCTTGTGACATGATCGTGACGAATCCGCCAATCAGGGCTGGAAAGTCAGTGGTTCATGGCATTTTAGAAGATGCACATGAGAAGTTGAGAGCAGAAGGTGAATTATACGTTGTAATTCAGAAAAAGCAAGGTAGGCCTTCGGCGAAAAAGAAAATGGAAGCTGTTTTTGGAAATGTAGAAACCTTAACCAAAGAGAAAGGGTATTACATTTTGAAAAGCAAGCGTTAACCATTGACAACCATATTTATTTCTGATATAGTTATAGAATGTAAAAATTTATGTTCAAGAAGTGTGTACTTTTACGTATAAAATAACAAAGTAAATCTTTAATAACGCAGAATAGAAAATGGTGTCATCGGGTGTGCTGCCGTTTTCTTTTTGTCTTGTTAACGTATTGTTTATTTTAATATGTAAGAGACATTCGAACAATTTTTGAGGGGTGAATCTGTTTGGCAGGTAAATTTGTCCAATATGGAAGACATCGTAAACGTAGAAATTACGCGAGAATTTCTGAGGTTTTAGAATTACCAAACCTTATTGAAATTCAAACTAAATCTTATGAATGGTTCTTAAAAGAAGGCTTATTAGAAATGTTCCGTGACATTTCTCCAATCGAAGACTTCACAGGCAACCTTTCTTTAGAATTTGTAGATTATAGATTGGGTGAACCGAAATACGATTTAGAGGAATCTAAGAACCGCGACGCAACTTATGCTGCACCTCTTCGTGTCAAAGTGCGTCTTATTAACAAAGAAACAGGAGAAGTGAAAGACCAAGAAGTCTTCATGGGTGATTTCCCATTAATGACTGATACAGGTACTTTCGTGATCAATGGTGCTGAACGTGTTATTGTATCACAATTAGTTCGTTCTCCATCCGTATACTTCAATGAAAAAATCGATAAAAATGGTCGTGAAAACTATGATGCGACAGTAATTCCTAACCGTGGTGCTTGGTTAGAATTCGAAACTGATGCGAAAGACATCGTTTACGTTCGTATCGATAGAACAAGAAAATTACCATTAACTGTATTATTACGTGCTTTAGGTTATTCAACTGATCAATCAATTATTGATTTATTAGGTGACAACGAATACCTACGTAACACTTTAGAAAAAGATGGCACTGAAAATACAGATCAAGCACTATTAGAAATTTATGAACGTTTACGCCCTGGCGAACCACCTACAGTAGAAAACGCGAAAAGCTTGCTTTACTCTCGTTTCTTCGAACCGAAACGTTATGACCTAGCAAGTGTTGGTCGCTATAAAATGAATAAAAAGCTTCATTTGAAACATCGTTTATTCAACCAAAAATTGGCTGAACCGATCGTTAATACTGAAACAGGTGAAATTGTTGCTGAAGAAGGCACAGTTTTAGACCGTCGTAAACTAGACGATATTATGGATGTTTTAGAATCTAACGCAAACATCGAAGTTGATGAGTTAGATGACAGCATCGTAAATGAACCTGTTGAAACACAATCAATTAAAATTTATGTACCGAATGATGAAGAAGGCCGCACAACAACAGTAATCGGTAATGCATTCCCTGATTCAGAAGTGAAATGTATTACACCAGCTGACATTGTTGCGTCTATGTCTTACTTCTTCAACTTATTGTATGGTGTAGGTCAAACAGATGATATTGACCACTTAGGTAACCGTCGTTTACGTTCAGTAGGCGAATTACTTCAAAACCAATTCAGAATCGGTTTATCAAGAATGGAACGTGTCGTTCGTGAAAGAATGTCTATTCAAGATACAGATTCTATTACACCACAACAATTAATCAACATTCGTCCAGTGATTGCATCTATCAAAGAATTCTTTGGTAGCTCTCAATTATCACAATTCATGGACCAAGCGAACCCATTAGCAGAGTTGACACATAAACGTCGTCTATCTGCCCTTGGACCTGGTGGTTTAACACGTGAACGTGCACAAATGGAAGTACGTGACGTGCATTACTCTCACTATGGCCGTATGTGTCCAATCGAGACACCAGAGGGTCCGAACATCGGTTTAATCAACTCATTATCAAGTTATGCGCGTGTCAATGAATTTGGTTTCATTGAAACACCATATCGTAAAGTTGACCATGAGAAAAATGCGGTAACAGATCAAATCGATTACCTTACTGCAGACGAAGAAGACAGCTATGTGGTTGCACAAGCGAACTCACGTTTAGATGACGAAGGTCATTTCTTAGACGAAGAAATCGTTTGTCGTTTCCGTGGTAACAACACAACTATGGATAGAGAGAAAATGGACTACATGGACGTTTCTCCTAAACAAGTTGTATCTGCAGCGACAGCATGTATCCCATTCTTAGAGAATGATGACTCTAACCGTGCGTTAATGGGTGCGAACATGCAACGTCAAGCAGTACCATTGATGAACCCTGAATCTCCATTCGTAGGTACAGGTATGGAACATGTGGCTGCACGTGACTCAGGTGCTGCTGTTATCAACAAGCATTTTGGTCGTGTAGAACATGTAGAATCTAACGAAATTAAAGTACGTCGTATTATTGAAGAAGATGGTCAAGAATACGAAGGCGAAGTAGATACGTATAGATTAGCTAAATTCAAACGTTCTAACTCAGGTACTTGTTACAACCAACGCCCAATCGTTAAAGTCGGCGACGTTGTATCTCAAGGTGAAATCTTAGCTGACGGTCCTTCAATGGAACTTGGTGAGATGGCACTTGGACGTAACGTAGTAGTCGGATTCATGACTTGGGACGGTTATAACTACGAGGATGCTGTTATCATGAGTGAACGTCTTGTTAAAGATGACGTTTATACTTCTATTCATATTGAAGAATATGAATCTGAAGCACGTGATACAAAACTTGGACCTGAAGAAATTACACGTGACATCCCTAACGTTGCTGAAAGCGCACTTAAAAACTTAGATGAACGTGGTATCGTTTATGTAGGTGCAGAAGTGAAAGATGGTGACATCTTAGTTGGTAAAGTTACACCTAAAGGTGTTACTGAATTAACTGCTGAGGAACGTTTATTACACGCAATCTTCGGTGAAAAAGCACGTGAAGTTCGTGATACGTCATTACGTGTACCACATGGTGCAGGCGGTATCGTATTAGATGTCAAAGTCTTCAATCGTGAAGATGGCGATGATTCATTATCTCCAGGTGTAAACCAATTAGTACGTGTTTACATCGTTCAAAAACGTAAAATCCACGTTGGGGATAAAATGTGCGGTCGTCACGGTAACAAAGGGGTTATCTCTAAGATTGTTCCTGAAGAAGATATGCCTTATTTACCAGACGGCACACCAATCGATATCATGTTAAACCCACTAGGTGTACCATCACGTATGAACATCGGACAAGTACTTGAATTACACTTAGGTATGGCGGCTAAAAACTTAGGTATCCATGTAGCTTCACCAGTATTCGATGGTGCCAACGATGATGATGTATGGTCTACTATCGAAGAAGCAGGTATGGCAAGAGATGGTAAAACTGTATTATATGATGGACGTACAGGTGAACCATTCGATAACCGTATCTCTGTCGGTGTAATGTACATGTTGAAACTTGCACACATGGTTGACGACAAATTACATGCGCGTTCAACTGGACCATACTCACTTGTTACACAACAACCACTTGGTGGTAAAGCACAATTCGGTGGACAACGTTTCGGTGAGATGGAGGTATGGGCACTTGAAGCTTATGGTGCTGCATACACATTGCAAGAAATCCTAACTTATAAATCTGATGACACTGTAGGTCGTGTAAAAACTTATGAAGCGATCGTTAAAGGTGAAAACATCTCTAGACCAAGTGTTCCTGAATCATTCCGCGTATTGATGAAAGAATTACAAAGTTTAGGTCTTGATGTTAAAGTCATGGATGAAAATGATAAAGAAATTGAAATGTCAGATATGGATGAAGATGATGTGCACGATCATAAAGTAAACATCCAACAATCTTCAATTCCTGAATCACAAAAAGAAACAACTGACTAATTCATTTCGGTGTTCAATAAGCAAATAGCGTAATGTTAAAAATTCAAATATTGTAAGGCTGCATTAGGCAATGTACTGCATTGCCTTTATGCACCTTTAATATTTTTCAATTTATTGATCATTTATCAATCAAATAGCACAGCTAATCTAAATTGAAGGAGGTAGGCTCCTTGATTGATGTAAATAATTTCCATTATATGAAAATCGGCCTTGCTTCACCTGAAAAGATTCGTTCATGGTCATATGGTGAGGTTAAGAAACCCGAAACAATCAACTATCGTACTTTAAAACCTGAAAAAGATGGTTTATTCTGTGAAAGAATTTTCGGACCTACAAAAGACTGGGAATGTAGTTGCGGTAAGTACAAACGTGTGCGTTATAAAGGTATGGTTTGTGACCGTTGCGGCGTTGAAGTAACGAAATCAAAAGTACGTCGTGAAAGAATGGGCCACATTGAACTTGCGGCACCAGTTTCACACATTTGGTACTTCAAAGGTATCCCAAGTCGTATGGGTCTATTATTAGATATGTCTCCAAGATCACTTGAAGAAGTTATCTACTTCGCATCATATGTTGTGGTTGATCCAGGCCCAACAGGTCTTGAGAAAAAATCATTACTTTCTGAAGCAGAATTCAGAGACTATTATGATAAATTCCCAGGTCAATTCGTAGCAAAAATGGGTGCTGAAGGTATTAAAGATTTATTATCTGAAATTGACTTAGATGAAGAGTTGAAAGACTTACGTACTGAATTAGAATCAGCAACTGGACAAAGATTGACTCGTGCAATCAAACGTTTAGAAGTTGTTGAATCATTCAGAAACTCTGGTAACGAACCTTCATGGATGATTTTGGATGTACTTCCAATTATCCCACCAGAAATCCGTCCAATGGTTCAATTAGACGGTGGACGTTTTGCGACAAGTGACTTGAACGACTTATACCGTCGTGTTATCAACCGTAATAACCGTTTGAAACGTTTATTAGATTTAGGTGCGCCTGGTATCATCGTTCAAAACGAAAAACGTATGTTGCAAGAAGCAGTAGATGCGTTAATCGATAACGGTCGTCGTGGTCGTCCAGTAACTGGTCCGGGTAACCGTCCTTTAAAATCACTTTCACATATGTTGAAAGGTAAACAAGGTCGTTTCCGTCAAAACTTATTAGGTAAACGTGTTGACTACTCTGGTCGTTCTGTTATCGCAGTAGGTCCAGGCCTTAAAATGTATCAATGTGGTCTGCCTAAAGAAATGGCGTTAGAATTATTCAAACCTTTCGTAATGAAAGAATTAGTTCAACGCGAAATCGCTACAAACATCAAAAATGCGAAAAGCAAAATTGAACGTATGGAAGATGAAGTATGGGATGTTTTAGAAGACGTTATCAAAGAACACCCAGTACTCCTTAACCGTGCACCAACGTTGCACAGACTAGGTATCCAAGCGTTCGAACCAACATTAGTTGAAGGTCGTGCGATTCGTTTACACCCATTGGTAACAACAGCTTATAACGCTGACTTCGATGGTGACCAAATGGCCGTACACGTACCTTTATCTAAAGAAGCACAAGCAGAAGCACGTATGTTAATGCTTGCAGCTCAAAACATCTTGAACCCTAAAGATGGTAAACCAGTTGTTACACCATCACAAGATATGGTACTTGGTAACTATTACCTTACTTTAGAACGTAAAGATGCAGTGAATACAGGTGCAATCTTTAACGATGCAAACGAAGTGTTGAAAGCATACCAAAATGGTTATGTTCACTTGCATACACGTATTGGTGTACACGCAGGTTCATTCAACAACCCTACATTCACTGAAGAACAAAATCGTAAGATCTTAACTACAACTGTAGGTAAAGTAATCTTTAACGAAATTATTCCGGATTCATTTGCTTATATTAATGAACCGTCTCAAACAAACTTAGAAGACAAAACACCTGATAAATACTTCGTCAGCGCAACTGAGTTAGGCGAAGGCGGCTTAAAAGCATACTTTGAAGAACAAGAACTTGTTGATCCATTCAACAAAAAATTCTTAGGAAATATCATTGCAGAAGTGTTCAATCGCTTCAGCATTACTGATACATCAATGATGCTTGACCGTATGAAAGACTTAGGTTTCAAATACTCTTCTAAAGCAGGTATCACTGTTGGTGTATCTGACATCGTGGTATTACCTGATAAACAAGAAATCTTAGATGAACACGAAAAATTAGTTGAACGTGTTCAAAAACAATATAACCGTGGTTTAATCACTGAAGAAGAACGTTACAATGCTGTCGTTGAAATCTGGACAGATGCTAAGGATGAAATTCAAGGTAAATTGATGAAATCCCTAGAAAAAACGAACCCAATCTTCATGATGAGTGACTCTGGTGCCCGTGGTAACGCATCTAACTTTACTCAGTTAGCTGGTATGCGTGGTCTGATGGCCGCACCATCTGGTAAAATCATCGAGTTACCAATCACTTCTTCATTCCGTGAAGGTTTAACAGTATTAGAGTACTTCATCTCTACTCACGGTGCGCGTAAAGGTCTTGCCGATACAGCACTTAAAACTGCCGATTCAGGTTACCTTACTCGTCGTCTTGTTGACGTTGCACAAGATGTTATCGTTCGTGAAGAAGATTGCGGAACTGACCGTGGTCTACTTGTATCTGACATCAAAGAAGGTACAGAAATGATCGAACCATTCATCGAACGTATTGAAGGCCGTTACTCTAAAGAAACGGTACGTCATCCAGAAACTGATGAAGTTCTTGTGAAACCAGATCAATTGATTACACCAGAAATCGCAAAACGCATTACTGATGCAGGCATTAACCAAATGTACATCCGTTCAGCATTTACATGTAATACACGTCATGGTGTATGTGAAAAATGTTACGGTAAAAACCTTGCGACTGGTGAAAAAGTTGAAGTTGGTGAAGCGGTTGGTACAATCGCAGCGCAATCTATCGGTGAACCAGGTACACAGCTTACAATGCGTACCTTCCATACAGGTGGGGTAGCCGGAAGCGATATCACTCAAGGTCTTCCACGTATCCAAGAGATCTTCGAAGCACGTAACCCTAAAGGTCAAGCTGTTATTACTGACATTGAAGGTACTGTCGAAGACATCAAACTTGCGAAAGACCGTCAACAAGAAATCGTGATTAAAGGTGCTAACGAAACAAGATCATATCTTGCTTCAGGTACTTCACGTCTTAAAGTTGAAAAAGGCCAAAGCGTTGAACGCGGTGAAGTTTTAACTGAAGGTTCTATCGAGCCTAAGCACTACTTATCAGTAGCAGGCTTAAATGCGACTGAAAGCTACTTGCTTAAAGAAGTTCAAAAAGTTTACCGTATGCAAGGTGTAGAAATCGACGATAAACACGTTGAGGTTATGGTTCGTCAAATGTTACGTAAAGTACGTATCATTGAAGCTGGTGATACAAAACTATTACCAGGTTCATTAGTAGACATCCACAACTTCACAGATGCAAACAGAGAAGCATTCAAAGACCGCAAACGTCCAGCAACTGCAAAACCAGTATTGCTTGGTATTACAAAAGCGTCTCTTGAAACAGAAAGCTTCTTATCAGCAGCATCATTCCAAGAAACAACTCGTGTCCTTACAGATGCAGCAATCAAAGGTAAACGCGATGACTTACTTGGACTTAAAGAGAACGTTATTATCGGTAAATTGATTCCTGCAGGTACAGGTATGAGACGTTATAGCGAAGCTAAATACGAAAAACATATCGACCCTCAAGTGAAAGAAGCAGTTGAGGAACTTGCAGCGGATACAAATACACCGCAACAATAAACTTCAAATTATAAATCAGCCAATACCACTTTCTGAAAAGAAAGCCGGTATTGGCTTTTCTATGCTTTGAAATACAGAGACAATTCTGGATATCTGTTGAAATTTTCACCGAATTTGTTATCATTAAAAAAGTCAGCATTATATTGAATAATTGTGTTGACGCAACCTATGGAAAGTGTTACTATTATAAAGGTTGATGCAAGCAGAACTTTGGAGGATAATCAATGTCTAATGAAAAAGTTGCACGCTTAAACAAACACCATAAGGTTGTTGGTTTGAAAGAGACGCTCAAAGCACTCAAGAAGAACCAAGTTACATCATTGATTATTGCTCAAGACGTTGAAGTTTATTTGCTGTCAGACGTGTTAAGTAAGATCAATCATAGCGATATTCCTGTTTCATTTTTCGAAAGCAAGAAAGCTTTAGGAGAATATGCAGGTATCAACGTAGATGCAGCAGTCGTTGCTCTATTGAAATGAGAATTAGTAAGTAATTGCGCTTACTAAATTTTATTTAACCTAAAAATGAACCACCTGGATGTGTGGGATTATAAAACAGGAGAGGAGGACATCTTAAATGCCTACTATTAACCAATTAGTACGTAAACCAAGAAAAAGCAAAGCTAAGAAATCAGATTCACCAGCTTTGAACAAAGGTTTTAACAGTATGAGAAAACAATTTACTGACTTGAACTCACCACAAAAACGTGGCGTATGTACTCGTGTTGGTACAATGACACCTAAAAAACCTAACTCAGCGTTACGTAAATATGCTCGTGTTCGTTTATCAAACAACATCGAAGTAAACGCATATATCCCTGGTATCGGCCATAACTTACAAGAACACAGTGTTGTACTTGTACGTGGAGGTCGTGTAAAAGACTTACCTGGTGTGCGTTACCATATCGTTCGTGGTGCACTTGATACTTCAGGTGTAGAAGGTCGTATGCAAAGCCGTTCATTATACGGTACAAAACGTCCTAAAAAATAAGTTTAAGATTACGTAAATTTTCGAGATAAATTTTGAGATTATACTATAATATGAAGGGAGGACTCTGATTATGCCTCGTAAAGGATCAGTACCAAAAAGAGACGTCTTACCAGATCCAATTCACAACTCTAAGTTAGTGACTAAATTGATTAACAAAATCATGTTAGATGGTAAGCGCGGAACAGCTCAAAGAATTCTTTATTCAGCATTTGACCTTGTACAAGAACGCAGTGGTCGCGATGCAATGGAAGTTTTCGATGAAGCAATTAACAATATCATGCCAGTATTAGAAGTTAAAGCACGCCGTGTAGGTGGCTCTAACTATCAAGTACCTGTAGAAGTACGTCCAGAGCGTCGTACGACTTTAGGTTTACGTTGGTTAGTTAACTATTCACGTCTTCGTGGTGAAAAAACTATGGAAGAACGTTTAGCTAACGAAATCTTAGATGCAGCTAACAACACAGGTGGCGCAGTTAAGAAACGTGAAGATGTACACAAAATGGCTGAAGCGAACAAAGCATTCGCTCATTACCGCTGGTAAGATTCAAGGTTTAACCCTGAGCGTGTTCAAATGGTATATTCCAAGGCATGCTTAGGGCATCGCCATATTCAAAGTATTTACTCAAGTAATTACTGGAAGGAGAAAAAATACAATGGCTAGAGACTTTTCTTTGGAAAAAACTCGTAACATTGGTATCATGGCTCACATTGACGCTGGTAAAACAACTACAACTGAACGTATCTTGTTTTACACAGGCCGTATCCACAAAATTGGTGAAACTCACGATGGTGGGGCACAAATGGACTGGATGGAACAAGAACAAGACCGTGGTATCACAATCACATCAGCAGCAACAACTGCACAATGGCATGATTACCGTGTCAACATTATCGATACACCAGGACACGTAGACTTCACAGTTGAGGTTGAACGTTCATTACGTGTACTTGACGGTGCGGTTACAGTACTTGATGCTCAATCAGGTGTTGAACCACAAACTGAAACAGTTTGGCGTCAAGCTACAACTTATGGAGTTCCTCGTATCGTATTCGTAAACAAAATGGACAAAATCGGTGCGAACTTCGAATACGCAGTAAGCACATTGCATGATCGTTTGGATGCAAACGCTCAAGCTGTTCAATTACCTATCGGTGCTGAAGACGAATTCGAAGCAATCATTGACTTAGTTACAATGAAATGTTTCCAATACAATGGTGACTTCGGTGAAGAAGTAGTAGAAATCGAAATTCCAGAAGACTACAAAGCGAAAGCAGCTGAAGCTCGTGAAACATTAATCGAATCAGTTGCAGAAGTTAACGAAGACTTAATGGAAAAATATCTTGAAGGTGAAGAAATTTCAATTGACGAATTGAAAGCAGCAATCCGTCAAGCTACTTTAGATATCGAATTCTACCCAGTACTTTGCGGTACTGCATTCAAAAACAAAGGTGTTCAATTAATGCTTGACGCTGTAATTGACTACCTACCATCACCATTAGATGTTAAACCAATCATTGGTCACCGTGCTAGCAATCCTGATGAAGAAATCATTGCTAGAGCAGATGATGATGCAGAATTCGCTGCATTAGCATTCAAAGTTATGACTGACCCTTATGTTGGTAAATTAACATTCTTCCGTGTGTACTCAGGTACTATGAACTCTGGTTCATACGTGAAAAACTCTACTAAAGACAAACGTGAACGTGTAGGTCGTTTACTACAAATGCACGCGAACACTCGTAAAGAAATCGGAACAGTTTACTCAGGCGATATCGCAGCTGCGGTAGGTCTTAAAGAAACTGGTACTGGTGATACTTTATGTGGTGAGAAAAATGACATTATCTTGGAATCAATGGAATTCCCAGAACCTGTTATTCACTTGTCTGTAGAACCAAAATCTAAAGCTGACCAAGATAAAATGACTCAAGCTTTAGTTAAATTACAAGAAGAAGACCCAACATTCCATGCACACACTGATGAAGAAACTGGACAAGTTATCATCGGCGGTATGGGTGAGCTTCACTTAGACATTCTTGTAGACCGTATGAAAAAAGAATTTAACGTTGAAGCTAACGTTGGTGCGCCAATGGTTTCATACCGTGAAACATTCAAAACACCAGCTAAAGTTCAAGGTAAATTCTCTCGTCAATCTGGTGGTCGTGGTCAATACGGTGATGTTCACATTGAATTCACACCAAACGAAGTTGGCGCAGGATTCGAATTCGAAAACGCTATCGTTGGTGGTGTAGTTCCACGTGAATACATTCCATCAGTTGAAGCTGGTCTTAAAGATGCTATGGAAAACGGTGTATTAGCTGGTTATCCATTAATCGACGTTAAAGCTAAACTTTATGATGGTTCATACCATGATGTCGATTCATCTGAAATGGCCTTCAAAATCGCTGCTTCATTAGCACTTAAAGAAGCTGCTAAAGTTGCAGATCCAGTAATCTTAGAACCAATGATGAAAGTTGAAATCTTAATGCCTGAAGAATACATGGGTGACATCATGGGTGACGTAACAGCTCGTCGTGGACGTGTTGATGGTATGGAACCTCGTGGTAACGCTCAAATGGTTCGTGCATTCGTACCACTTTCAGAAATGTTCGGTTACGCAACTTCATTACGTTCTAACACTCAAGGTCGCGGTACTTACACTATGTACTTCGATCACTATGAAGAAGTACCTAAATCAATTTCTGAAGAAATCATCAAGAAAAATAAAGGTGAATAATTAATTCCCTTTAGAAACTTGCACAAGAACTGACTTGGCAGGTCTCATGAATTGATTTTTTGAGGAAAATGCTTTATAAAGGAATTAGTCCTTTATACAACTTAACAATAAAGCTCTCATGATGGTGAGAAACTATCATGAGAGATAATTTAAATAACTTTTTAACAAGAAGAGGAGAGATTTCATAATGGCTAAAGAAAAATTCGATCGCTCAAAAGAACATGCCAATATTGGTACTATCGGTCACGTTGACCATGGTAAAACAACATTAACAGCTGCAATCGCAACTGTATTAGCAAAAAATGGTGACACTGTAGCACAATCATACGACATGATTGACAACGCTCCAGAAGAAAAAGAACGTGGTATTACAATCAATACTTCACACATCGAGTATCAAACTGACAAACGTCACTATGCTCACGTTGACTGCCCAGGACACGCTGACTATGTTAAAAACATGATCACTGGTGCTGCTCAAATGGACGGCGGTATCTTAGTAGTATCTGCTGCAGATGGTCCAATGCCACAAACTCGTGAACACATCTTATTATCACGTAACGTTGGTGTACCAGCTTTAGTTGTATTCTTAAACAAAGCTGACATGGTTGACGACGAAGAATTATTAGAATTAGTTGAAATGGAAGTTCGTGACTTATTATCTGAATACGACTTCCCTGGTGACGATGTACCAGTTATCGTTGGTTCTGCATTAAAAGCTTTAGAAGGCGACCCAGAATACGAACAAAAAATCTTAGACTTAATGCAAGCTGTAGATGACTACATCCCAACTCCAGAACGTGACTCTGATAAACCATTCATGATGCCAGTTGAGGACGTATTCTCAATCACTGGTCGTGGTACTGTAGCAACAGGCCGTGTTGAACGTGGTCAAATCAAAGTCGGTGAAGAAGTTGAAATCATCGGTATCACTGAAGAAAGCAAAAAAACAACAGTTACAGGCGTAGAAATGTTCCGTAAATTATTAGACTACGCTGAAGCTGGTGACAACATCGGTGCTTTATTACGTGGTGTTGCACGTGAAGACGTACAACGTGGACAAGTATTAGCAGCTCCTGGCTCTATTACTCCACACACAAAATTCAAAGCTGATGTTTACGTTTTATCTAAAGAAGAAGGTGGACGTCACACTCCATTCTTCACTAACTACCGCCCACAATTCTACTTCCGTACTACTGACGTAACTGGCGTTGTTCACTTACCAGAAGGTACTGAAATGGTTATGCCTGGCGATAACGTAGAAATGACTGTTGAATTGATCGCTCCAATCGCGATTGAAGACGGTACTCGTTTCTCTATCCGTGAAGGTGGACGTACTGTAGGATCAGGCGTTGTTACTGAAATCCAAGCATAATTTCGACTTAACTTAAGTTGATTTTTAATAGAGAGCTCCTCTTTTGAGGGGTTCTTTTTTTACATACATTTTTTATTGATACGCTTATCAGCATATTGTTTAACATAAAAACACGCGTACACATCATTTCTACATGTGTACGCGTGTTTATTTTGATTTAAAGGCGTTCAGAAGATAATACATTTTCTAATTCTAGTATTTTTAAGAACTCAGCTGCTGCGTATTTTAATGCAGCTTCATCAATGTCAAAGTAAGGATTATGGTGAGGGTAGTCAGTACCTTTTTGCGCATTACCACATCCTGTCAGGAAGAAGGCACCGGGTCTCACACGTTGGTATGCTGAGAAATCTTCGCCCACCATCATCATATCCGCTTCAGTAAAGCGTAAATTCATATCATGTGCAGCTTGTTTAACTGTTTCATACGCTTGTTCATTGTTATGCACAGGGACATAGCCGCGTTCATAATCCATTGTATATTCAATATCATTCGCAAGCGCAAGGCCTTGTAAGAGCTTATCAAGTTTATTCATGATATGTGTTTGGAGTTCAGAATCAAATGTGCGCACTGTACCACGACACATCGCAGAATCAGGAATCACGCTATCTGATGAACCCGCTTGAATCATTCCGAAAGTGACCACAGCTTGTTTAATCGGATCGACTGTACGTGAAACGATTTTTTGTGAGCTTAGAATAAATTCAGCTAATATCACAATTGGATCAATCGTTTCATGCGGTTTGGCACCGTGGCCGCCTTGACCTTGAATGGTAACGGTAAACTCATCCGGTGAAGCCATCATGGCGCCTGGACGAGAATAAATGATGCCTGTTGGATAACCGCTCCATAGATGGTTGCCATAAACACTGTCTACACCTTCTAATGCACCGTCATCAATCATTTGTTGAGCGCCGCCAGGGACAATTTCTTCGCCATATTGAAAGATTAAAACAACGTTGCCTTTCAAATATGCTAAATGTTCATTAATAATTTGCGCAACACCTAAAAGAATTGCGGTATGACCATCATGTCCACACGCATGCATACAACCTTCGTTTTTAGAACGGTAAGGTTTATCGTTTAGTTCCGTAATCGGGAGGGCGTCGAAGTCAGCACGTAAGGCGACTGTCGGACCTTCGCCTTGACCTTTAAACGTTGCGACAATCCCGTTTTTTCCTACAGGTCTACGGATTGTACATTCTAATTGTTCGAGCTGATTCACGATATAGTCGTGTGTATTATGTTCTTCAAAGGACAACTCAGGATATTGATGGAGATGTCTTCTGAGTTGAATCATTGTTTTTTCTTTATCGTGCGCAAGTTGATACCAATTCAACATGGTATTCACCTCTTCTGTAATTAATATAGATGTCCTTATTATAGCACGCGTTTCACAGAATAAACTTAAAACGTTCACGTTATAATTACATGTAATTTTGGCTTTTTAAGATACAAAATTTTGCTTTTTCAAAATAACTAATCAGTGTTAACTTTTCTATTATAATAAAATACGTTATGATATATGTAATCTAACACAAGGGGGATACACAACCAATGGTTCAATCATTACATGGTTTTTTAGACGAAAATATTCAATATTTAAAGGATAATGGGTTATACAATGAGATCGATATTGTCGAAGGGGCAAATGGACCGGAAATTACAATCAACGGCGAAAAGTATATCAATCTTTCTTCAAACAACTACTTAGGTTTAGCAACTAATGAGGACTTGAAAGAAGTAGCGAAAGAAGCGATCGATCATTACGGTGTCGGTGCAGGCGCTGTACGTTCAATCAACGGTACGTTAGATGTGCATGAAACTTTAGAAAATACGTTGGCTGAATTTAAAGGGACAGAAGCAGCCATTGCTTACCAATCTGGTTTTAATTGTAATATGGCGGCGATTTCTGCGGTTATGAATAAAAACGATGCGATTCTTTCTGATGAGTTAAACCACGCGTCTATTATCGATGGTTGCCGCTTATCTAAAGCTAAAATTATTCGTGTGAATCATTCAGATATGGATGACTTACGTCAAAAAGCGAAAGAAGCTGTAGAGTCAGGTCAATACAATAAAGTAATGTATATCACTGATGGTGTGTTCAGTATGGATGGAGACGTAGCGAAGTTACCTGAAATCGTTGAGATTGCGGAAGAATATGACTTAATCACTTATGTCGATGATGCTCATGGATCAGGTGTTATGGGTAAAGGTGCTGGCACAGTAAAACATTTCGGTTTACAAGACAAAATCGATTTCCAAATTGGTACATTATCTAAAGCAATTGGTGTAGTCGGCGGTTATGTTGCAGGTACACAAGAGTTGATCGACTGGTTGAAAGTACAATCACGTCCATTCTTATTCTCAACATCTTTAACACCAGAATCTTCAGCAGCGATTACTGCCGCTGTACGTAAACTTATGGATTCTACAGAACTGCACGACAAACTTTGGGAAAATGCGAATTATCTTAAAGACGGCTTAAAAGAACTAGGTTATGACATTGGTGAATCAGAAACACCAATCACACCTGTCATTATTGGTGATGAAAAACAAACTCAAGAATTCAGTAAACGTCTAAAAGACGAAGGGGTTTATGTGAAATCAATCGTCTTCCCAACAGTACCACGTGGTACAGGACGTGTACGTAACATGCCTACAGCTGCACATACGAAAGAAATGTTAGATGAAGCACTTGAGGCTTATAAAAAAGTAGGAAAAGAACTTGGCGTAATCTAAGTATCTTTATAAAAACAATGAAGCGGAACTGTTCATTTTTATTGAACGGTTCCGCTTTTATTTAGCAATCAGTATAATTAGATGCTTAACAAAATGCTTCCTTTTCTTGTTTAAGTGATGTATCTATGATCAAGATAGAATTTTTCTAATGGCTCGTTATCTTTGATACATTGTTCAATGCGTTCTATTGATTCTTCAAGCGTCATTTGTCTTAAAAACATTCTGCCAGGTGGTTCTCCAAATTGTTTCTCATAAGCTTTTTCAGCAGCATCATAAGCTTCAATCAATTTGTCTTCATACATAGTTTTTCATTCCTTTATGGTTGATTCAGCGGTGTCTCATATATTCGTTTTATTCATTGAGTGAATAAATGTAAATACTTAACTTAAGTAGTGATTGTCTAAATAAAATTTCTCCAATGGTTCATTGTCTTTCACACAATCCTTCATAAGTTCTAAGCCATCTTCAGCAGGCATACCTCGTAAAAGCATTCTGCTTGGAGCCTCTTTAAACTTTTTAGTATAAGCCTCTACAGCAGCTTGATACTCTTGTTTAAACTGTTCATCATACATATGAATCTACTCCTTTATCATGATGTGAATCGTGGTGTGACAGGGTGATATCTTTTAAATTTAATTGTGGTTTGATTTCATATGTTTTCTCTTCTTTTGAATCTAATAATACGTCTGTGAGTTGGATCGTATAAATATCCGAGCTATTGTAGTCTTTATAATAATACGCTAAGTGATTACAATCGAGTATACATTGATATTGCGTATAATGCGGTTGTCCTTCGTTGAGTACGATACCTCTTGGGATACTGACAGTGTCTAGTAATTTGAATAGTTTATTTAAGCGCATCTTGTCGTCTTCAGTATCTTCAATCGCTTGACGAAAATAAGCAGTTTTGACGAAACGTGCTGGCGAGGTATAACCGCCAGGCAATATTTCAGTATTTGATTCGACACTGATTGGATTTACTTGATTATCACTAAATGCGATAGGCTCTGTTGATTCAGAGGTGAAAGCTGTATATTGACGTAAATTCTGATAGTGCCATTCTAAATCAGGATGATTAGTCAGAACTTGTACTGGATTATCTTTCAAAATCAGTTTACCACCTTTTGGGACAAGTACAATACTTTGACCTGTTTGATCAGTGACGATGAAATGAAAAGCAGGTGTTTTACCGAGTACCGGATTTTGTTCATCAATCAACCTTACATTATCAATCGTTTCTTTTAATTGTGAGATGGATGCGTTCGTACCTAAAAGCCACATAATGAATGATTCTGGACCTAAATTAATGCGATGTGAAGCGGGTGTAGGCTTATATGTCGCAAAGCCATTGTTGTTTAAAATTGCGATAGAAAGTCCTTTTTCGTTAATACCGTCTGCGAACATCACATCATCTATTTTCATCGCACTGCCCACAAAACCATAATCAAACGTGAAGGCTTGTCTATAAGATGTTTCCCAGTGATAACCTCTTGGGATAACTTTAGGAAAAGCTTTCAGTTCAAACGCAAAGTCCATGGTCCGCGCTAGGTAAGTTGTGTCGTATTGTGAAGTAAAGGTAAAGCTCGTACACATATGTATCAGCCCCCTTAGTACAGTTGAAAGTCATAACTAAGTTGATAATACCATATGGATATAGAAAAACGGAGCAGCCTCTCTATGTGCTTCTCCGTTTAGTTCTATTTATTGATTGTCTGAAGGTTCTTCAGTTAAATCAATCAGATTGAGTTTAGGTTTTACAGTATAAGTAATCGCATCACTTGCGTTTAAGACTTCATCAGTCAGTTTGATTTGGTATACATCTGAGCCGTTATAGTCTTTGAAGTAATAAGTAAGATGATGTGTATCGACGATGGCTTGGTATTGCGTGTAATAAATTGTGCCTTCGTCTAAAACGACGCCCCTTGGGATACTGACTGTATCAAGTAGTTTAAATAAATTGTTAAGTCGTTTATTGTCATCTTCTGCATCTTCGATAAATTGACGGAAATAAGCCATTTTAACGAAACGAGATGGAGAAGTATAGCCGCCTGGAAGTACTTCAGTACCAGATTCTACACCAAAAGGTTTCACGCTCTCAATACCTAAAAGTGATGGTGAGGGTGCTTCGATATTAAAGTGTGTATACTGTCTGACATTTTGATAGTGCCATTCTAAGTTTGGATTATTCGTTAACACACGAATGGGGTTTTCTTTAATAATCAGCTGACCATCTGAAGGAATCACAACGATACTTTGACCAGATTGATCTGTAATCATAAAGTGTAGTGGTGGAACGCTGTCTAATGCAGGATTTACTTGTTTAAGTAAACGAACATTATCTGCTTGTTCTTTAAAGTCTCTGATTGATTCATTCATGCCCAGGAACCACATAATAAATTCTTCAGGTTCTAGATTGATGTTGTCATTAGAAGTAGAAGTCGCATAAGATGCTTCTCCTTGATAATACAATACAGCGATGGATAATCCTTTTTCATTGATGCCATCTCCGAAGACAACCCCATTCACTGTCATCGCGGTTCCTACAAAGCCGTAGTTTAATTTAAAGTCACGACCATTGTTGGTTGTCCATTCATAATTTCTAGGAATGGCTTTCGGGAAAGAATTTAAACTAAATGAAAAATCCATGGTGCGTGCTAAATAGTTCGCATCATATTGAGATGTAAATGCAAAACTCGTACACATAAATGTGCCTCCTTCAAAACAGTAATCAGTACAAAAAAACGTTACAATAATCATAACATGACGCAAGTCGAGACTTCGAATAAAGTAACGCCAATAAGGTGTTGAGAGTGAGGGATAATGTTGAAAATTAAAACATGCGGGGATGCAGCTTTATTAGCACGTTTAAATCAAACTGTGCATGACATACATCATCAAGCCTATCCAGATATTTTTAAACCGTATCATTATTTGGATACGTTAGATTTATTTCAAAAGCTCATGGATCAGCCGGACCATTATTTATTAGTAATTGAAACAGATACAGGAATAGCTGCTGGGTATTTGTGGGCGCAATTGGTAACGTTGTATGAAACGCCATTTCGCTATGGGCAGAAGACATTGTATATTCATCAAATCAGCATTGAACCAGAATTTCAGCACAAAGGTTATGGGCATGCATTCATGCAGTATATAGAAGAATTAGCAGAGAAAGAGCAGTGTGACACAGTGGAACTGGATTATTGGGGACAAAATAATGCGGCTGTTGATTTCTATGAAAAAGAAGGTTATGAATTGCTTCAAAAGCATTGTCGTAAAAATATTTGATGGTTTATCTAAATAATGTATCTCTGAAATAAATAGAAAAGTGTAATTTTGCTCTTTTCAAATGTAAGCGTTTTACTTATTTTTGTACGTATGGTATATACATTAATAAGCATTTCTAAAAATATAGTGTTAAATAACAAGAGAATGTACACCTCAAAAATACTACAGTTCTTTAGCGCACTTTTCAAAGGGGAGAGAGAAAGATGAAAAGAATTATGATTACAGGCGCACTAGGGCAAATCGGGACTGAACTTGTATTAAAATGTCGTGAGATTTATGGAACAGATAATGTTTTAGCAACGGATATTAGAGAACCAGAAGCGGATTCTCTTATCAAAGACGGACCGTTTGCGATATTAGACGTTACAGATGCAGCACGTATGGATGAGGTAGTAGAGGAATTCCAACCAGATGCTTTAATGCATATGGCCGCATTATTGTCTGCGACAGCTGAGAAAAATCCAATGCTTGCATGGCATATTAATATGGGCGGTTTAGTCAATGCGTTAGAAGCAGCTCGCAACCATAACGTACAGTTCTTTACACCAAGTTCTATCGGGGCATTCGGGCCAACAACACCTAAACGTGATACACCTGCTTTAACGATTCAACGACCGACATCTATGTACGGTGTAAACAAAGTATCAGGTGAGTTATTATGTGAGTATTACCATACTAAGTTTGGTGTAGATACACGAAGCGTACGTTTCCCTGGATTAATTTCATTTGTGAAAGAACCAGGCGGCGGTACAACAGATTATGCATGTGAGATTTATTTTGAAGCGGTACGTAAAGGTGAGTATACAAGCTTTATCGGTAAAGATACTTATATGGATATGATGTTTATGGATGATGCGATTGACGCAATAATTCAATTGATGGAAGCACCAGCAGAAAATATTGAAAATCGTTGTGCTTTTAACTTAAGCGGTATGAGTTTCGAACCAGAAGAAATCGCCGCATCTATTCGTAAACAAATCCCAGAATTCAAAATGCACTATGAAGTAGATCCAATCAGACAAGGCATTGCAGATAGCTGGCCAGATGCGATTGATACAAGTTGTGCAAGAAATGAATGGGGCTTCTCACCTAAATATGATTTAGATAAGATGACAGAAGCTATGTTGCAAGGGGTTAGAGAAAAAGAAGCAGCAACTCAAAAATAATATAAACATATGAATTAAATAAACAGGACTGAATGTTTTCTATGAACTATAGAAAGTCATTCGTCCTGTTAATTATTATGTATAACGGCAGTAGACTAATGTTAAGTGGGTGACGATTAGATGACCAGATTGATTAAGCCTAAGCATTTAAATCCAGGTGATACAGTAGCGCTTGTCTCGCCTTCATCTGGATTAGCTGGAGAGTCTTTTATAAGCTATCGAGTTGAATTAGCGAAAGCGCGACTGGAAGAAATCTTTGGATTAAACATTAAAATTATGAAACATGCCTTAGATGGTATTGATGCATTGTATCATCATCCAAAACATAGAGCGGCAGATATACATGAAGCACTGCTAGACAAAGAAGTTAAAGCAATCTTCTCTTTTATTGGCGGAGAAGAATCCATGAGAATTGTGCCTTATTTAGATGACAACATCATCAAACAAAACCCTAAAATATTCATGGGATATTCTGATATTACTTCAATCCATTTAAAGTTTTATCAAGCAGGTATTATGACCTATTACGGACCTGCTATTTTATCCGATTTTGCCGAACATGTAGAAATGGATTCTTACACGATAGATAGCATTCAGAAAGTATTATTTACAAATCACAGGATAGGAACTGTAAAGACGTCTCCATATTACCGTAAGTTCGGTTTGAGATGGGAAGAAGTGCATCAAAATATACAAAGAGAAAAAGTGAAAAATACGAGTTATAAAGTTGTTAACGGCAAAGGTAAGGTAACAGGTGACTTAATCGGAGGCTGTTTTGAGGTATTGAATAATCTAAGAGGCACATATGTTTTTCCAGATGCATCGGTATTTAAAAACAAAATTTTGTTTGTAGAAAACTCAGAGACACCTTTACCGTTGGATTTTTATAAACAGGCGATTCGGTCTCTTGCTGATATGAAAGTATTAGAAAATGTTGAAGGTATTTTGATAGGCAAACCCCAAAATGATGTGAACCATCAAGAGATAGAAGCGTTATGGTTAAAGATATTAAAAGAACAAAACTTAGAACGTAAAATTGTCATCGCTAATGGCAGCTTTGGCCATAATGAACCAAAGTGTATTTTGCCTTATGGTGTCAGTGCGACATTAGATGCTGATAAAGGAAGTTTTGAAATTAATGAAAGTGGATGTTCTTAATGAATAGAACGTCTACACAAAGTGAAAATGAGATTGCTCACAGTTGCATTCAGAAATAGACTGTACAATAATGGAAGTGTAAGGAATATAGCAACTTTTAATTTGTATCAATGGGGAAATGTTAAAGAGAGATATAAATGATTGTGTTCAATAGAGGATTTGATTAGGGGCGTATTTTTTAAATTTTCTAAAAACTCATTGAATACACAGACTTAGATTGCTATAATTTTAGTATTATCTTATTTATAAGCACAATTTTAGGAGGCAGAAATCATGTCAGAAAATGTTAAATTCGAGAAACGTGAAGAGCTTAAACAAAAACCAGATCCAAGTAACTTAGGATTCGGTCAACACTTCACTGATTACATGTTAAGTTATGACTACGATGAAGATAAAGGTGGTTGGCATGATTTGAAGATTACTCCTTATGCACCGATCGAACTTGATCCCGCTGCACAAGGACTTCATTATGGCCAAGCAGTCTTTGAAGGATTAAAAGCATACAAACATAATGGAGAGGTTGATTTATTCAGACCTGACCAAAACTTCAAACGTATTAATCAATCATTAGCGCGCTTAGAAATGCCGCAAATTGATGAAGAGTTATTATTAGAAGGATTAAAAGAACTTGTGAATGTTGAACGTGACTGGGTACCCGAAGGGGAAGGTCAATCATTATACATTCGTCCATTCGTCTTTGCGACTGAAGCAGGCTTAGGTGTACACCCAGCAACTCACTACAAATTATTAATTATCTTATCTCCTTCTGGTTCATACTATGGCGGCGACGCTTTAAAACCAACACGTATTTATGTAGAAGATAAATATGTTCGTGCCGTACGTGGCGGTGTTGGATTTGCGAAAGTAGCTGGTAACTACGCAGCAAGCTTATTAGCACAATCTAACGCAAACAAAGAAGGTTATGACCAAGTATTATGGTTAGACGGTGTAGAACAAAAATACATCGAAGAAGTCGGAAGCATGAACATCTTCTTCGTTGAAAACGGTACACTAGTTACACCTGAATTAAACGGTAGTATCTTACCAGGTATTACACGTAAAACTGTCATCGAATTAGCTAAAGAACTTGGCTATAAAGTAGAAGAACGTCGTGTATCTGTAGATGAATTATTCGAAGCTTATGATAAAGGCGAATTAGATGAAGTCTTCGGTACAGGTACAGCTGCAGTTATTTCACCTGTAGGTGTCTTAAAATATGAAGACCGCGAAATCGTTATCAACAATAACGAAACAGGTAAAATCACTCAACACTTATATGACCAATATACTGGTATCCAAAGTGGTAAATTAGAAGACAAACACGGCTGGAGAGTTGTGGTTCCTAAAAAATAATTCGAATAAGAATTATAAATAGTGATAAAAATAACAGGTCAGAAGCACAGATAACGTGTGTTTCTGACCTGTTTTATCATTTATATAATGAAATTCAGTGGAATATGAATATTTTTATCGAATGTTTTATAATTTCATGTGTAAAATAGGATAATTTCTGCCTTGGGCATCTGTTTGAGAGGTTTTGTATACTTCAAAGCCATTTTTGAGATAAAATTCTGTCGCACGTTCGTTATCTTTATTAACGTCCACATAGTTTACTTTTCCTTGTTGGATTAAATGTTGCAAGATTTCTGAACCATAACCTTGATTAAAGTGTTTTGGGTCTATAAAAAGCATTTCTAAGTTGTGGTCGTGTGTTCCAGAAAAGCCGATTGCTTCTTGTTCATCAAACCATAAATATGCTTCAACGTGTTTAAAATAGGTAGGAATCTCTTGTTTTAAAGCGATTCTATCTTCTTCTTTTAAAAAGTCATGTGTTGCGATGACAGACCTTTCCCAAATATCTAATGCTTTTGGAAAGTTAACTTCTTGAAGTTTCATTTTATGTAATCTCATATAGGTACTCCTTAAGTTTTTGACATGCATTCCTATCCTATAGAAAATATGAATTAAACTCAAGGTAGAGAAAAGTGATAAGCAAACATATTATTATTTATTAGTCTGTATTCTATTGTATAATTGAAAATGATTATCGGTAGAGGTGCTTTTATGAGATATATTTTAATTACGATAGGTTTAATTTCAGCTATCGTTGGTTTTATAGGAATCGTTGTACCTTTGTTGCCAACTACACCTTTTTTACTTTTAGCGGCTGTTTGTTTTTCAAGAAGTTCTGAAAGATTTAATCGTTGGTTAGTGAGTACGAAGGTTTACGGTGAATATGTAGAAAGCTTCAAAAGAGATAGAGGCTTTACTTTAAAGAAGAAGTTCAAAATTTTATTGAGTTTATATATTGTTATCGCATTTTCGCTTTATATGCTAGATAATTTCTATATCAGAATCGGTTTATTGATTATGGTGACCTTCCAAACGATTGTATTGTTTACGTTGGTCAAGACGTTACCAGAACCATCAAAGGACCGTCAAAGCTGTGAGAAAGATTAATCGTTGATGCATTTTGTGCTTACATCCACTACTAAGGGTGTAAGCCTTTTTTAATTTCCTTCTTAATTCATAAATTGATAAAATGAAATAAAAGTATAAAGAAAGAAGCGTGGAAACTGATGACAATTAAATGGATCTTATTCGATAAAGATGGCACACTCATTGATTTTGATATGAGTTGGATGAAGATTGGTATTCAAATGGTGGATCAGTTTGTGGAACGTTATATTTCAGATGAAGATCAAGCGTATGCCTATCAGACTTTAGGTGTGGATAAAGAAAAAAATCAAATAGAACCTGGCACGCCGATGGCCTGTGGTTCGTTAGATGAAATTATTCAGAATTTCAATGCGTTGGCTGGAGAAGATGTAGGTGAGTGGACGCGTAAAACGAGCCAATATCTCATTGATCATAGAGTTCCTGAAATTAAATGGATTGAGGGTATGGTTGAAGCGTTAGAAACATTAAAAGCAAACGGATATCGTATTGGGATTATTACGAGTGATACGAAGAAAGGCACAGATCAATTTATTGAATCTACAGATACAGAAGCGTTCTTTGATTTAGTTATCTCTACTGAATCTAATGCGGCTGAAAAGCCAGACCCTGCTGTATTAAAGCCGCTCTTTGCGCAAGAGAAGGGGCTTAAAGCGGAAGAAATTGCGATTGTAGGCGATACACCTAATGATATACAAACCGCTGTTAACGCAGGCTTAGGGCTATCTGTAGCTGTGTTGACGGGTGTGGGTCAAGCACATGAATTTAAACATGCGGACTATGTCGTAGAGAAAGCGCCAGAAATTGTTTCTATTCTAAAAGGTGAAGATACAGAAGCTTGAGTTATCGTCACACATTAAATGAGGTGAAAGCATGAAAGAACAACATACAGTATTAGATGGACGTTATGCAGAATATCAAGGAGAAGTATTTCGCGTTTTAAATGACTTTGGTAAGACATTGCATTTAGTCACAGAAGATGCCGGCGCACAGGCTTTAGGTTTTGAAGCGAAAACAACGAAGTATTCGAGTCACACGCTGTATTATAAAGACGTCAAACGTCAAGAGGTCGACGCATTGTATGATTTGAAACATGAAGCACGTTATGGCGGAACGCTTTTTGATTTGTTTTTTGATGCGAAAGGTCAAAGTTATATTGGCACAAGCGAAGCGGATAAAGCTGAAGCCTTTGGTTTAAAAGAAACAGATGAAGGTTATTATAGTAAAGCTATCAATGATGATGACTATGAACCTGTTATTTATCGTGAAGAGTTAGAATTATAATTAATGTTGAAAGGGTGATATGATGCGTCAATTAATTCTATTCGATTTTGACGAAACGTATTATAAACATCAGACAACAAAAGAAGATATTCCTGAGTTACGTGAACTTGAAACGACACTGAAATTGGCAGAAGAAAAGCATCAAGTAATTACTGCGGTGTTATCAGGCAGTATCTTTGAAAGCATTATGGAGAAGATGGAACATGCGGAAATGGAATATAAACCACACTTTATCTTTTCTGATTTATGTTCAAAACTATTTGAGTTAGATAATCAAGGTGAATACCAACGCTCTAAAAAGTATGAAGAAGCTGTTTCAGAAACAACGTTCACAAAAGAAAAAGTCGATGAAATTATCGATAGCTTTGAGTCCGAACACCAAGTTGAACTTCATCCGCAAAGAGAATTCAGAGATGAAGAAACACTGTATGAATACTATTATTATTCACAAGGCGATGAAGAGAAAGACGAGCAGAATTTAAAAGATTTACAAGATAAAGCAGCGGCTTATGATTATGCGGTACATTATAATAAAACGAATCCTAAAGCAGGCGATCCTGAAGATGCCTATGATGTACACTTTACACCTAAAAACGCTGGCAAGTTATTCGCTGTGCGTTATCTATTAGATATGTATGACCTTGATTCAGAAGGTGTGTTAGGCTTCGGTGACAGTGGTAATGATGAGATTTATTTAAGTCATATCGGGCACCCGTTTGTGATGCACAATAGTACAGATGATGACATGAAAGAGAAATTCCCAGTTACACGCTATGACTACTATAAAGGTTTAAATGATGAAATTAAGCGTTTCTTTGATAAATAACTTCATACAAGTTTATTAAGAGTAAAAAGAAAATCATGTATCTCACTCAGTTAAGAGAAGAGGTACATGATTTTTTTATCTGCTTATTATTTTCTAGTATCTACATTACGATAGACATCAATCACATGTGCAATTTTATCTAGCACAGGATCTAGCGTGTCTAAACTTTCGTGCAGATCATATTCATTAATGTTCACGCGTACGACAGGGCAGGCATTAAAGCTTGAAATCCATTCTTCGTAACGACGGAATAATTTTTTCCAGTATTCTGGATCTGTATCGATTTCCATTTGGCGACCGCGTTGTTTGATGCGTTCAATCACTTCATCATAATCACATTCTAAATAAATTAAAACGTCTGGTTTTGGGAAGTAGGGTGTCATAACCATCGCATCAAACAGTTCTGAATATGTTTTGAAGTCTTCAGGTGTCATTGTACCTTGTTCTTCATGCATTTTTGCGAAGATATCCACGTCTTCATAAATAGAACGGTCTTGGATAAAGCCCCCGCCATACTCAAACATACGCTTTTGTTCTTTAAAGCGTTCTGCAAGGAAATAGATTTGCAGATGGAAACTCCAACGTTCAAAGTTGTCATAGAATTTATCTAAATAAGGATTATGGTCCACATTCTCGAACGAAGTGCGGAAGTTTAATTTTTTAGCTAAGGCACGTGTTAAGCTCGATTTACCGACGCCTACAGTACCTGCGATTGTAATCACCGCATCTTGAGGGATACCGTAATTATTCATGCGTGTTGCCTCCTATCATTGATTGTACAATGTTTAATAGATACTCGTAATCGTCAGCGTGATTGACGAAATCCAAGTTTGTTGTATCGATACGTTTCACCATTTTGCCTTTGGCTTCTAATGATTCATAGAAGTGATGATAAGCTTCTTTTAAATTTAAAAGATACTCATCTTCAATTTGTGCTTCAAAGCTGCGATTGCGTTTGGCGATACGTTGTTTTAGTACTTCTAAATCTGCATCGAGGAAAATAACGATGTCTGGCATCATAAGGTCCTCAGTCAGAATATCGTAAATACGGTCAAACTTGTTGTATTCTGTATCTGTCAGTGTTTGACGCGCAAAGATTTTATTCTTATAAACATGATAGTCACTGACAATACCGTTATGTAGTTGTTCTAGATCTTGAACTTGTTTGTAACGGTTACATAAAAAGAACATTTCAGTTTGGAAACTCCATTTTGAAATGTCGTCATAGAAATCAGATAAAAATGGATTTTCATCTACGATTTCTTGTGCTTCATGATAATCAAGAGATTGACTTAAGCGATGTGCTAAAGAGGATTTGCCTACTCCTATAGGCCCTTCAATAGCGATATAAGGTTGATTCATAAACAACACTCCAAGTGTTAAAATAGACAATAGTAATTGTATCACATGGTAAGGGATTGAACATATGACAATAGATGAAAAATATATGAAACTTGCATTAGATGAAGCTAAAAAAGCTGAAGCTATCGGTGAAGTGCCGATTGGCGCAATCATTGTTAAAGACGATGAAATTATAGCACGTGCCCACAATTTAAGAGAAACGATTCAACTTCCGACAGCCCATGCGGAACATATTGCGATAGAAAAAGCAGCTGAAGCAGTCGGAAGTTGGCGACTCGAAGATTGTACTTTATATGTCACTTTAGAACCTTGTGTGATGTGTTCTGGCGCAATAGTCATGAGCCGTATTCCACGTGTCGTTTATGGCGCAGCTGATCCAAAAGGCGGTTGTAGCGGCAGTTTAATGGATTTACTTCAAGAGTCGCGTTTCAACCATCGTGCAGAAGTTGTCAGTGGTGTGCTAGAAGAAGAATGCGGGGATATGTTGCGCAATTTCTTCAGACAGTTAAGAGATAAGAAGAAACAAGCGAAGCAATCGCAAGAGGCTGATGACTTGAATAGTTAAAACAAACTTAGATGAATGAAGGTGTCTGCTTGTAAGAGGTAGACATCTTTTTGTTTGAAAAGCATTAAAAAGTAAGAGATAGTTAAGGATGAATAATGCCGATAGTTCTAGCTTCATAAATCGTACAAACAGACGATAGAAGTCTGTCATCAAAGTTTGATAGAATGAGGTTAGACTTTGTTGTGAAAATCAATTTTACGACACTGCGGCTAAGACAAAAGAAACGAGGTTAATTCATGATTAAACTAATTGCGACAGATATGGACGGAACATTATTAAATGCAGCACATGAAATTTCAGAGGAAAATATTAAAGCGATTAAAGCAGCGCAGGCACAAGGGATTACGGTTGTGATTGCGACAGGCCGTGCTTTCTATGAAGCCAATGCGCCAGTGGAACCGACTGGATTGAAAGTCCCATATATTTGTTTGAATGGTGCAGAAGTTCGTGATGAATCATTCGATATTATGCATACATCAAGCTTGAATCATGAAATGATTGAACAAATTACACATGTACTAGATCGAGAGGACATTTATTACCAAGTCTATACTAACCTTGGTATTTATACTGAAGACCCTCAAAGAGATTTAGATATTTATATTGATATCGCAGAACATGCAGGTCAAAAAGCAGATGTAGAAAAAATACACCGTCATATTCAACATCGTATTGATCAAGGCACATTAAAAGTGGTTGATAATTATGATCAAATCAGTGAAAGACCTGGTGAAATTGTGATGAAAATTTTAGCGTTCGACAGTGATATCGCTAAAATTGACCGTGTTAGTGCAGAGCTTGCACAACACACGAACTTAGCAATTTCATCTTCTGCACGTGGTAATATCGAAATCACAAATGCTTATGCACAAAAAGGGATTGCGCTTGAAGAGATTGCAAATCAACTTGGCATCAACATGGAAGATGTCATGGCAATTGGTGATAACATGAATGACGTATCGATGCTTGAAAAAGCAGGGTATCCTGTCGCAATGGAAAATGCGATGCCTGAAGTGAAGGAATACGCAAAATATGTGACAGATACAAACCAGAACAGTGGTGTCGGCAAAGCAATCAACAAAATGCTAGAAGAGCAGTCAAAATAAATTAACTGGGGTGACTATTGAATGAAAGGTGTCATTATCGTAGGCAGTGCGCGTATTGATTCGCACACAAAAGCACTGGCACAATATTTAAAGGGACAATTCAATGAAAAGGATGTTGAAGCGGAAATCTTTGATTTAGCTGAACGTCCAATCCATACATTAGATGTTTCTGGCGCAAGTAATCCGCCAGATGATTATCAAGCCAATGTGAAAGATTTACAAGAAAAGGCGAGAGAAGCGGACTTTATTATTTTAGGTACACCGAACTATCATGGTTCATATTCTGGTATCTTAAAGAATGCTTTAGATCATCTGACAATGGATGACTTCAAAATGAAACCAGTCGGCTTAATGGGGAACAGCGGCGGTATTGTAAGTGCAGAACCACTTTCTCACTTACGTTTAATTGTACGTACATTGTTAGGTATCGCAGTGCCTACCCAAATTGCGACACATGATTCAGATTACGGCAAATTAGAGGATGGTACATTCTTCTTACAAGACGAAGAATTCCAATTACGTTCTCGTTTATTCGTTGAACAAATTGTATCATTCGCAGAAAGCCGTCCTTATGAACATTTAAAATAAAAGGGTGTAAGCGTGTTAGTTTAGCTGACAAAACATCCTATGTGATAATCTCTGCTTAGTTGGTGATACAAGGTGATTTAGTTTTGTGAACCATTTAAGCAGAGTTTTTTATGATGAGAAAATAGTTGAGTTTTATGATTATTTTTAAAAACATAAAGAAAAAGCCTGTAAGTTAAAGAGTTACACTCAAAAACTTACAGGCTTTTATTATGATTTATTCTAAATTGGCGTGATTTTGTTGCATAGTAGTTTCATCAATATTGAAGTCTTTCATGAAATCTAATACAACAGCATCTAAGAATAATTGTGCAGCTTGTTCGAATAAACTGCCTAAAGGTTGTGCTGAACCTTCAGCATCATGTTTTGTTCCGGCAGGCAATTCGATTGTGACATCTGCCAATTGACCGATTTTAGAATCAGGTTTTGTTGTGACTAATGCCACTTGTGCACCTTGATCTTTAGCTTTTTCGGCTAATAGGCGTAAGTGTTCTGTACTGCCTGAACCTGAAATGACGATAAACAAGTCGCCTTCATGGATAGAAGGTGTTGTTATACCGCCAATGATAAATGCAGGTTGTTCAAGTTGATTCAAACGCATTGTAAATCCATTTGCGACGAATCCAGAACGGCCTTTACCCGCTACGAAAATATTTTTGGCATCTTTGATTGCTTGTTCAAAGTTCTCAACATCTTGATCTTTAACATTAGATAACGTCGTTTTCAGTTCATCTAAAATCAATTGATATTGTAGTTTTGCCATAACTTATTTCCCTTCAACTGCGTCACGGCAAGCTTTAGCTGCTTCTACTGGATCGTCAGCATTTGCGATACCGCCGCCAACAATCACTAAATCTGGTTCTTCAGCTACGATATCTTTGATTGTATCTGGTTTGATACCGCCAGCAACTGCAACTTTAGAATTTTTGATGACTGATTTAACTGTGTGTAAATCATCTAATGGAGATTTACCTTCAGCTTGTAAGTCATAACCGATGTGTACTGCGATATAGTCAGCACCCATTTCATCTAATTCTTTAGCGCGTTGTTTAATATCTTGAACAGCAATCATATCTACTAATAATTGTTTGTCATTTTTGTGTGCTTCTTCGACAGCAGCTTTGATAGAAGCGTCTTCAGCAACACCTAAGATTGTTACAACGTCAGCACCGAATTTAACTGCTTGGCTGACTTCATAGTCTGCAGCGTCCATAATTTTCATATCTGCTAGAACTTTAACACCGTCGATGTTTTCATCCATATATTGAACGGCAGGCAGACCTTCGTTATATATGATAGGAGTACCGATTTCTACGATATCGACATAATCTTTCACTTTGTTAGCTAACTCTGCAGCGTCTTCTTTATTTAATAAATCAATTGCTAATTGTAGTTCCAAAATGATTCATCCTTTCATAATGTGTGTGTTGTAACTTTGGCTTTACTTAGATTATTTACCCTTTTTTGTTTTTGACAAACAACAGTAAATATTACTGTTCGGGTGCAGCTGCGTTATCTACGTATACTTCTACATTAGGATGATCGTATAAAACTGTGGCTGGAACATCTTTATCTTGAATGCCGCTCGCAAGTTTTGTAATCGCATCTTTCTTTTTCTCGCCGAATGCTAATAAGATAATGCGTTTTGCAGATAAGATTGTAGAAAGACCCATTGAAATCGCTTGTTTCGGCACATCTTCTTCGTTATCGAAGTAACGGCTATTTGCTTGGATAGTACTTTCAGTTAAATCTACGACACGTGTAATACTGTCTTTTTCTGTACCTGGTTCATTGAAACCGATATGACCATTTTCACCGATACCTAAAATTTGAATATCCGCAGGGCCTTTATCTTTAACAAGTTGTTCATATCTCTCAGTTTCAGCGTCTAAATCTTTTGCATCACCGATAGGTAAGTGCACATTTTCTTCTTTGAAATGCGGATAACGATCGAATAAAACTTCATGCATATAATGATGATAGCTTTCTGGATGATCGGCAGATAAACCAACATATTCATCTAAGTTGAATGTTTCTACTTTAGAAACATCTAAGTCATTTAATTCCATCAGTTTTACTAAGTCAGAATAAACATCCACCATTGTACCGCCTGTTGCCAGACCTAATTTGCTTTCAGGATTCTCGTACATTTGATTGAATAGTTCATAAGCTGTATAAAATGATGCTTTCTCTTTATCCCCTAAATTAATAATTTTCACGTTGTGTGACCTCCTTATTTGTATCTATATATGAAGACATACATGTCCATTATAACGAGGTGAAGTTTAAACAGATAGTAAATCCCCCTCAAATTATAGGAATATTTTAATAACCTCTTTAGAAAGTGGAGGAACAGTTATATAATGTAAATATTGTTTCTAATTTAAGAATGATAACCGACAAAACCTATCGTTATATCATGAATGAGCAGTAGGTTATATTTATTGACGGGGATTTAGTACAATTAAATGATAAAGAATAATAATTAAAGCTAGAATAACACGATATAGATGGGGTTCAGCAATTGATTTTGCTTAGAGTAAGGGAGTGAGCAACTTGGAGCCGATAGAATATGAGAAAGTACAAACGTTACTAGCATCTTATGTAGACCAACCTGTCTACTTGCATGTTGAAACAACGAATGGTGCGTATGCGAACCATTTCGACCAACGTGTATTTAATGCTGGAACGTTTTTAAGAAATATTAAAGTTGTCTTTGAACACGCCAAGCTAAAAGGTGGCGGTAAAGAGCCATTCAGAGTAGGCTTGAAATTACAAGATAATGGATGGGTTTATGTGCAAGGACTGACACATTATGAAGTGAACGAGGATAATGAATTCTTGCTCGCTGGTTTTAATTATGAAGGGCAATTAGCGGCAGCACTTGAAATCAGTGCTGTACCGTTTGAAATATAAGGAGGACGTATCATGTCAGAGGAAAGTCATGTATTAGTTATATTTCCGCATCCTGATGATGAGACGTTCTCATCAGCAGGTACATTAGCACGTTATATTGAAGAGGGCGTTCCAGTTACGTATGCTTGTTTAACTTTAGGTCAAATGGCACGTAATTTAGGAAATCCGCCGTTTGCGACACGTGAATCTCTGCCGAAAATCAGAGAACATGAGTTGGAAGAAGCGGCGAAAGCAATTGGTATTAAAGATTTAAGAAAAATGGGTTACCGTGATAAAACAGTAGAATTCGAACCGCATGAAAAAATCGATGGCATGGTTAAAAGTCTGATTGATGAATTGCATCCATCAGTGATTATTTCATTCTATCCAGGTTATGCGGTACATCCAGATCATGAAGCAACGGCAGAAGCGGTAGTTAGAACAGTAGGACGTATGCCAGAAGCAGAACGTCCACGTTTACAATTAGTTGCTTTCAGCAATGATGCGATTGATGAGTTAGGTATGCCTGATATCATTAACGATATTACTGATTATAGAGAAGTAAAATTAGATGCATTCAAAGCACATGCATCTCAATCTGGACCGTTCTTGCATCAGCTAGCTGAACCGCAAGTTCCAGATACAGCCAAAAGTTTCTTAGAACAAGAAACGTATTGGACTTACAATTTTGAATCATGAGTGGAGGGGCACACAGATGACTGAATTTGATTTATCGACACGAGAAGGTCGTTGGAAACACTTCGGTTCTGTTGATCCTATTAAAGGTACAAAACCAACAGTAAAAGAAGAAATGACAGATCTACAAAGCACGCACAAAGATTTTTTATTTGAAATTGAAGAAGTCGGGATTAAAAACTTAGTATATCCCGTAATTATAGATGAATATCAAACGGCAGGTACTTTCGCATTTTCAACTAGCTTAACGAGAGAAGAAAAAGGTATCAATATGAGCCGTATTTTAGAAAGTGTTGAGAAACACTATGATAACGGTGTGGCATTAACATTTGATAACTTGCATACAGTATTAGATACACTTCAAAAGCATATGAAACAAACTTCAGCAGGTGTAGATGTTTCAGGTAAATGGTTCTTTAACCGTTATAGTCCCGTTACGAACTTGAAAGCTGTCGGCAATGCGGATGTAACGTATGGCATGGCAGTTGAAGGAGATAACGTGACGCGTAAAGAGTTAACAATGGAAGCGAAAGTGACTACACTATGCCCTTGTTCAAAAGAAATCAGTGAGTATTCTGCGCATAACCAACGCGGAGTGATTACAGTAAAAACGTACTTGAATCGTGAAGCGACATTACCTTCTGACTATAAAGAAGTGATTTTAGATGCGATGGAAGCGAACGCAAGCTCAATTCTTTATCCAATCTTAAAACGTCCAGATGAAAAACGTGTTACAGAGCGTGCGTATGAAAATCCACGTTTTGTGGAAGATTTAATTCGTTTAATCGCTGCAGATTTAGTAGAGGTGGATTGGATTGAAGGTTTTGACATTGAATGTCGTAACGAAGAATCTATTCACCAACATGATGCTTTTGCGAAATTGAAATACAGAAAATAATAGAATGAAACAAGGCCTTCTTAAGTGATGATATATTCATTGCTTGGGAAGGTCTTTTAATATGTAGAAAATGAGCGTGAGTTCAAAAGTTTACTGAAACCATGATAAAAAACACAAATAAAAATAGAGCACTGCGTTTAACCTGTTGGGACTTCAGGTTGCTTGTGAGGAGGGACAGCCTCGTAAGCTAAGCAGTGCTCTATTTTTTTAGGGTGATCGACAAATTGCGTCAGGGGAAACACACTTGCCGATATTAAATTCAATGATTAGATTAACTGTTAATGCTGCCGCATGCATATTTTAGGATATGTTCTTGATTATTTTAGGAGGTTAGTTGCGACTTTAAGCATTGTTTATGTCGGTGTAGAGGAAACGTCCTTTTGTTTGGGTGGGTAGAAAGGTGTAACGATTATTTATAGAATATGCTTTTTAGGATTGATTTAGGATTCATACATTACTTGCGTTTCCTCTACATTGATTATTGTATGATATCTCTTCATAAAATACATGAGGCTATGGTATCAACTTTATCTAGGACTAATTGCCGAGAGCGTTACAATTGATTTTTGGGTGTTAACTTGTTCAATCAGTGAGTAAAAAAAAGAAAAAGGGGCTGGGACATAAATCCAGTCTCAAATAAAAGCCGAGGAGAATCTTTAATGATTTTCCTCGGCTTTTTATATAAAATACTCATATTATTTCAAAAAAATAAAGCCCTCACGTATAATTAGAGAATA